>CAINHS010000151.1 GCA_903848955.1 uncultured beta proteobacterium | reverse complement strand
TCGCTATGTCTTTGGTTATGGCATGGACGTCAAGGGCGCCTGGCGGAATCTGCCGGCCGTGTATGCGGTCAAGGGAATTTGAACTGCGACGAAGGAAAAAAACGTCGGCAAGGCTTGCAGGGCTTGCATCTGCGAGGGATTTAGTGGTTCAATACGTTTTTTTAAACGAGAGGGGAATTGGATGAACAAGAGCGAACTGATCGAAGCCGTAGCCGAGCGTGCCGAGTTGTCCAAGGCAGCCGTCAACAAGGCGATCGATGCATTGACCGAAGTGATTACCGCCGTCATATCCAAGGGCAACCCGGTCGCCCTGATCGGATTCGGCACCTTCAAATCCGTGAACCGCGCCGCGCGTACCGGCAAGAACCCGAAGACCGGCGCCGTGCTGAAAATCGCGGCGAAGGCAGTACCGAAGTTCTCCGCCGGCGCCGGACTGAAAGCCGCCGTTGCAGGCAAGAAGCCGGCAGCGAAGAAGCCAGCCGCGGCGAAGAAGCCTGCCGCCAAGCCCGCCGCAGCGAAGAAGCCCGCCGCCAAGAAGAAGTAAGCCGGCCGCTGCTGCACTGTCCTTCCGGGGACATGACAAGGGCAACCCTCGGGTTGCCCTTGTCATTTCTGCAAACTGAAGCGGCGTCAGTCGAGGATGTGCGATACCAGGCCGTCGGCCAGCTTGGGCTCGAACCAGGTCGATTTGGGCGGCATCACGTTGTTGCTGTCGGCCACCGCCATGAGTTGATCCATGCGCGTCGCATGGAGGGCGAAGGCCACGGCCATCTCGCCCGAGTCGACGCGCTTTTCCAGTTCCGCCAGGCCGCGTATGCCGCCGACGAAATCGACGCGCTTGTCGCGGCGCAGGTCGGCGATGCCGAGCAGCGGCGCCAGCAGGTGATTGGAGAGCAGCGAGACATCGAGGCTCGCGACCGGATCGGCGGGGATCAGTTCGGGCTTGATGGTGAGCTTGTGCCAGCCGCCGGCGAGGTACATGCCGAATTCGCCGGGGCGCGACGGATGCACGCGACCGGCGCTGTCCTCGACCTTGAATGCGCTGGCCAGGCGCGCCAGCAGCGCCGGCACCTCGAGGCCGTTCAAGTCCTTCACCACCCGGTTGTAGTCGAGGATCTTCATCTGATGATGGGGGAATATCACCGCCAGAAACGAGTCGGCCGAACACTCCCGCCCTTGCTGGTGGCGCGCCGCCGCAACGCGCGAGGCGGCGGCGGAACGGTGGTGGCCGTCGGCGATGTAGAGCGCGTTCATGGCATCGAAGGCTTGCGTGATGGCCGCTATCCGCGCCGCATCGTCGAGCACCCAGATCTGGTGGCGGATGCCGTCGTCGGCGGTGACGTCGGCGTCCGGCGTGCCGCGGGCGATGGCGTCGATCAAGGCATCGGCCGTCGCCGAGGCCGGGTAGGCGAGCAGCACCGGGCCGGTCTGGGCGTTGAGCGCCTCGATCTGGCGGACGCGGTCGTCCTCCTTGTCGGGGCGGGTGAACTCGTGCTTGCGGATGCGGTTGCTGTCGTAGTCGGCGACACTCGCCGCAGCGACGATGCCGGTCTGGACGTGCTCGCCCATGGTCAGGCGATAGGCGTAGTAGCAGGGCCTGTCATCGCGCCGCAGCACGCCGGCGGCAAGCATCCGCTCGAGGTTCTCCGCCGCCTTGGCGTAGACCGCGGGCGAGTAGGGATCGGTGTCGTCCGGCAGGTCGATTTCCGCCTTGGAAATATGCAGGAAGGACCAGGGTTTGCCGGCGGCACGCGCTCGCGCTTCCGCGCTGGAAAGCACGTCGTAGGGCGGCGCGGCGATGTCGCCGGCGTTGCCGGCGGCAGGGCGCAGGCCGCGAAAAGCTCGGATCAGGCTCATGGCTGGATTCTCAGATGGGTGGGTGTTTGGCGAGCGGGCCGCGCAACAAGGCGTCGGCATCGCGGATCATCTTTTCAGTGGTCGGCCAGTCGACGCAGGCATCGGTGACCGAGCAGCCGTACTTCAACTGCGACAGATCCGCCGGGATGGCCTGGTTGCCGGCCTCGATGAAGCTCTCGATCATCAGGCCGACGATGGAACGATGGCCGGCAGCGCGCTGGGCGCAGATCTGGTTCACGCAGTCCTGCATCACCAGCGGCTGCATTTCCGGCTTCTTGTAGCTGTTGGCGTGCGAGCAATCGACCACGATGTTTCGTGGCAGGTTTGCCTTGGCCAGGGCGGCTTCGGCCAGGGCGACGCTGACCGTGTCGTAGTTCGGCCGGCCGCCGCCGCCGCGCAGCACCAGGTGGCCGTAGCGGTTGCCGGCGGTGCGTACCACGCAGGAGCGGCCCTGCATGTTGATGCCGAGGAAGCTGTGCGGGCTGGCTGCTGAAATGATGGCGTTGACCGCGGCGTCGAGCGAACCGTCGGTGCCGTTCTTGAAGCCCACCGGCGCCGACAGGCCGGACGACATCTCGCGATGGGTCTGCGATTCGGAAGTGCGGGCGCCGATGGCCGCCCAGGCGATCAGGTCGCCGAGGTATTGCGGGCCGATCGGGTCGAGTGCCTCGGTGCCGGCGGGCAGGCCGATTTCATTCACGGCGAGGAGGAATTCGCGGGCCTTCTGTATGCCCTCCTCGATGTGGAAGGAGTCGTCCATGCGCGGATCGTTGATGTAGCCCTTCCAACCCGTTGCCGTGCGCGGCTTTTCGAAATACACGCGCATCACCAGCAGCATTGTGCCGGCAACTTCGGCGGCCAGTTTTTTCAGCCGCCGGGCGTAATCGAGCCCGGCGACCGGGTCGTGAATGGAGCAGGGCCCGACCACGACGAAGAGGCGCGGGTCGCTGCCGTCGAGTATGCGTTCCAGGGTGCGCCGTCCCCCCAGCACCGATTCGGCGGCGGCCTCCGACAAGGGCACGCGGGCGTGGATTTCCTCGGGCGTGGGCATCGGCTCGAAGGCTTCGATATTGAGGTTTTCAGTCTGTTGCATTTCGGTTACCAGATACGTTTGATGCCGTAATCGGAAAAGGCCCGGTCGGAACTGACCACGGGCAACTTGCGGTTCTTTGCTTGTGCCACCAACAGGCGGTCGAAGGGGTCGCGGTGATGCAGGGGC
>CAINHS010000150.1 GCA_903848955.1 uncultured beta proteobacterium | reverse complement strand
CTGCTAGAATTCGCGCCCTGCTGAACCGCCAGTGATCAGCAAGTATCCGCGGAGAGGTGGATGAGCGGTTTAAGTCGCACGCCTGGAAAGCGTGTGTAGGTTCATAGCCTACCGCGGGTTCGAATCCCGCCCTCTCCGCCAAATACCTAGCAAAAAAGCGCCCTTCGGGGCGTTTTGTTTTTGCACCCACCAATAAACCCAACAATAGCAAAGGTGGTTGAAATGGGGTTGATTGGGTGCGCGGTACCGGCGCATACTTCCCCACGGGCCAGCAACTACCATCGAAAGATGGTGCCCCCCCCGGACCCGAAAGGGCCGATCCGCGATGGGTCGCGCAAGCTGGGAAATGTGGAGGAAGCCCCGGACGGTTGAATTGACTGCTCCGGGGTTTCAACTTTCTGCGGTGCTCTGCCTGGAGATTGAACCATGCCCGAAATAGAAATCTACGTTCGCAACAGCGGCGGGCGCTCCCTGCTCAATGTCTATCTTCCTGCTGGTGAGCGTGAAGGCTTCCTGTCTGGCCTGGCTGCTGGCGAGTATTCCGGCGAGGGCGCACACCTGGAGCTATCGGTACTGCCGGAATGGATCACGGATGATGAGGAACGGGCGCGGCTGGTGGCGTCTGGATCGCTGCCGCATCTGCGTATCCCGTTGTCGGCAATCAATGTGCTGCCTGCGGAGTAGAAAAGTCAGTCCCCGTGGTACGGCACGCTGAGCACCAGCGAAGCTGGCCAGCGACGGCAGGAGCGAAGTAGCCGGCGAAGGGGCGCAAGACATAACAGACCATTACCCGAACCCGAAGGGCGCGAAGCGGTAGGACCCCAAGCGAAGCCCTGCGAAGCGACTGGCACACTTTGGGTAATGCGCTGTTATGTTGAATCGCGCCAGCGATTTACCCCATAGCCCCGTTCAACTGACTGGCCTTTGAAAGTCGGCGCTGGTGGCACGGCGGTTCCGGTACCGCCACGGTAGCCCCCTGCAAGCCGCAAGCTGGCGAGCGGCATCACTGCTGGCCTGCGCAGTGGTGCAGCGGGGGCGGGGCAGGAGGGACGGCGGCAACCGAAGGCACGAAGCCAGTGCGCGGCTTTATGCGCTCTGGCGTGGTGGAGTCCGCGAGGCGGTAGCGATGGCGCGGGGCTTGCCTGCCCCATTGCAAGCGCCGTGACTGAGCGGGTAAAGGGTGAAGCTGTCGCCGGACACCAGAATCAACGCCTCGCGCTTCGGGAGCTTGAATTCAGGTTGCTCCTTGTTTTGGCTGTTGATATAGGACGATCCAAAACTGGATAGTCCCCCTTCGCCGTGCAGTTCGACCAACATGGTGCGAATGTCGCGCTTTTTTGTAGTGTCGATCCCGGCGACAAAATTGCACGGCGATGAATTCACGTTTGCCGCTTCGCCTTCTGAATGACCATTGCCGCGATGCGCTCCGCGTGCAGCTCGTCGCCCGGTACCGGCTGCGGTTGCCCGGTCAGGTTATGGATAGCGGCCTCGGCAACTGGCTGAAGGTTGCTCAGCAGAATGTGGACGTCCTCTTCGCCGACTGCGCCCACGGCGGCCGCGTTGCCGGCTTGGTCGAATATGAAAATCATTGCCGCGACTGGCTCCGATGACAAGGTGCGCGCCTGGGTGATGGCTTCCTCGAAGGCGAAGCGGAGTAGATCGTTCATCGGAATCGCTCTGCTGCGCCCTCGACAACTTCCCTCATGAATTGCTGGGCAGCCTGTTCCATCTGTTCCGCTACATGCTGGGCGATGTGAAGCCCTGGCTTCGCCGGAATGATCCAGCCGGACGAATCCTCAGTCATCACGCGGAAAGTCAGGTACACCGATGACTTTTGGCCGTTTGATGATGCGTCCATGCGGCGCATGCCTGCATACGGGTCTGTCTTGTGGCCGGGCATGAGCTTGGGCGCGAGTCCTGCGGGTAGGGCCCCGATTGTCAGGTGCGTCTTTTTCTTGATCTGTACTTCCTCACCGCCCCTGTTCCACTGATAAATGCGGCGCGGTACGGTGTGACCGCTTGCCGATACTCGTGATGTCTGGGCGATGATATGCGATGGCCCCAGCTTCAGCGCCTCGTTGTGAATATCCTTTGGCATCGCTCTGGCGTGCGCGTCATGGCCTGGGGTGTTGTGCCTAATCGGAATGGTCAGATACTTCTTTCCCTGTTTCGTCAGCTTGGTTTTCCGCGAAGTCTGAAGCATCGCCTTCAGGTCGCGTGCCGGCGTGCCGTTCTCGATCTGTTCGGCACGGTCGAAGTCGGCAATCACTGAACACCTGGAAACAATGCCGGGTGATTCGTCGCGCTCTACGCGAATGGACTCGATGTATTTTGCCCGCTGGTCTGGGCTAAGCGATTGCTCCGTGCGAATGGCCTCCTTCCAGTTGGAAGCAACTTTGATGGCGATACCCTCAACAGCTTTATCAGCAACATTCACAACGTGGCGCAATGCTTCGGCGGTGATGTCGGACAGGCCAGACAAATCAAACTGAATTTTGATGTGCGTGCTCATTTCGGCCACTTCCGTTGATCCGGGCCATGCAGTGCAGTCAGAAACTGACGCAAGGCTACGGGGTTGCCGTCGATCACGGCCTGTAGTGTTTCTATCGACAAGTGCGCCAGCTTTCGGGATGTCTCGGCTTCCTGCTCAGGGGTTTCGCCGATTAACGCACGCAACTGCTCTTCAGTCATTGACTCAAGGGCAGCAGCGCGAATTCCTGAGCATCGCCGGTAGTCGACTCGCCTTCGGCGCGTGCCTGGTTGATAGCGCGTTGACGTTGCTCGATGGTATTGATCCGGTCAATCAGTTTGCCTACCGTATCGGCGAGCTCCTGCTGGCGGGTCAGGGCAACGTCAAGGCGCTGGCGAGCGTTGGCAACGGCCAGCGCATAGACTTCAGACAAATCAGACATGGGCGGTAAGTCTCCGAATGTTGAACGGGGCAAGGGTGGCCGCGATGCGTTCGCGGGCGGCGGTAAGGATGGGTTCGGCGCTGGTGTCATTCATGGCACGGCGAATATCGACAACGGTCTGCTGTGTCAAGCGGGCGGAAAACTGCGCATTGCTTATTTCCTGATTGATGCGCGTCAGCTCGGCGCGAGCATCGCGGGTGCATTCGCCACTGATGGCCTGCTGCTTGATGCGGTCGCCCACGATTGCCGCCTGTGCGGTCAGGCCGGCGACAACATCCGCAAGCTCGGAGATTTCCGCCGATGCCTCTGCAATAGCGGCCTCGGGCGGGCGTGTCATGGTCTTGCCGCGCTGCTTGACGGTGACAAACTTCTTTCCGCCGACTGTTTCAATCCGCATTGCTGACTCCTTCCGCTGGTTTCGTTCGGTTAATTTCCGGTTTATCTCCGGTTCGGAAATTGTCGCGTCACGACTACCGCGAGTCATGAAACACCCCTGGAATTCATTGACCTGTAGAACGGTGCATCGGTCTCCTGTGCCCGGTCGATAAAGCCCGTGCCGCGATCTACCGCAACCGTGGTGAAAAATCCCTGAAAGGGTACAAAGTCATGCTCTACCCGGTGGACGTAGTACTCGGACACCATGTCGCCGCGCTGGATTTGCAGAAACATGCCGGCCTTGATCGCCTCATTGCCGCGAAGGCGGATGGTTCCTGACTCGAAAATCGCGTTATCCCGGTTCATCCGAATCAGATCGGTGCGGCGCTGCGCAAGCCACTGCCCAAGCATTGCGCCATTGCGTTCAACAATTGGGGGCTTGGCTGATTCGGTATGGTCGAAAAGTGGCGGATTGAGCTTTGAATCAACCTGCATCTTGCGAAGGCCGTAGGTGCTCAATAGGCAGTTTTCGTGCTTGAACTGGTGAATTGGTTGCTCATCTGATGCGTATTGGGCAAGTTCCTTCTGTCGCTGGTTGGTGGTCATCCCGGCCAACTGGCTTGAGACCCAGAAGTAATTTGCAATTCTCGACTCGTCACGGGTGCGGGACCGGGCCATCAAACGAGATACGAAGGGTGCAGGTCATTTCGCCAGCAGTCTTGCGGCATGAATCGCAACCAATGCAGTTCAGGCGCTGACGGTTGAGTGTGGCGCTCATGCTGCCACCTCTCCGTTCAGGATGGCGCGGATTTGGCCGACTGACCACGATGTGGACGCGCCATCTTTCCGGGGTTTCGGAAAGGTGCCGTCATTGACTTTGCGCCAGACTGTTGCGTGTGACACGGATAGAAGCAACTCAACAACTGGTTGTTTCAATCGTGCCGTGTCGGGTAGCTTGTCGAAATTGGCGACTGTGTTAGCCGCTTTTGCTCGCCGATTCGCCAAGTACTGAGCGCGGTTTTGAGCGGCGGTGGCGGCATGTATCGGGTCAATCTTGCGCGGCCTGCCTCGCGCCGGGGTGGTCTGTGCTTGCATTTCCGTTTCTCCGTGGGATTCAACGAAGACGGATTCTGATTACATGAGACAGGCGCGGCGCGACACTAATTCACCCGGAAAGTGCTGAATTAATGTCGCGTCGAAAACTACGTTTCGTGTTTGATTTCTACGTTCTCAACGTATTTCATCTCGCCATTCATGAGCACCCATGCGGGACTGCTGATGTCATGCCCCTCAGTCCAGCGGGCACCATGAAAGGCTATTCTGAAATTGGTGCCGTCAGTCATTTCAACTATACCGACTGATCCGATAGCGCCTGATTTTTTTGCAAATTTCTGATTGCGCTGTAGCGTCCTTACCATGCTACCGCGCCCGTTAAGTTGCTCCGTGAGAATCTTTTCTTTGGGTTCCTTTTTGGGGCCTTTATCGCGGTCGCGCTCACTTTGCAGAATTCCCAAAACAGCAGAAGATAACTTCTCGTGGGTTCTCCGTGCGGGCCTTCCGCGCTTTGGCTTTGATTGGTGCGGGAACGATTCAACGCCAGAGGCATTGCCAACAAAGACATTATCAACAAAGACATTGCCAATGGCCGTAGCCATCTTCTTCTTCTGCATGGTCAATCGCCGGCTGAAATAATCAAGCGGCTTTCCGCCCCTTCAATTCCTCGCGGATGACCTGACGCAACGTTTCGGCGATGTCGGCCTGGTGCATTGAGGACTTCAGCGTCTCATTGATGAGCGTTTGATAACCACGGTCGCCGGCCATTTCCTTGAAACGGTCGACAATGCTCTCGTCAAGGTAAAGCGTGACGCGCTTTTTCGGCAGGATGACGCGCCCAGCCGTGCGCTTGCGCAGCACCAGCTTTCCGGTATCAATATCGCCCTGGGTGATGGGCGTGTCGGCGTCAAAGGTTGGCATAGTAGATTTCTTCTTCATGGCGTTCTGCCTTTCGCATCGAAATCACGCGGATTTCATCGTCAGTCTCGGCGGTGGTAATTGCCACCACGTTTTCATGCAGCACACCCAGCGTAATGAAACGCTGCTCGTCGTAGTCAAAGCGCCGGTCTTCAAATGTGACCGTCGCCGTGCTCTCGATAACCAGCGGTGCATCCTTGAAGTCGTAGCCGTGCTTCTTCAGGTTGGCGGTTCGTTTCTTCGGATCATGGGTGTAGCGCATGGCGTCAATGTATGTATAAACGTCGGTATAGTCAAGCGGTTTTCAGATCGTTGCCAGTCCCATTGATCGGGACGACCTTCGCGTCTGCTGGCGGCATGGCGCAGAAGTCCGCCCATGACTGCATCAGCTTGGCGCGTTTCTCAAGCAGGCTGCCACGGGCATAGGCGGCCTCGGCCTTGTCCTTGAGCTGGTGTGCAAGCGCGTGCTCAATGACTTCGCGGGGGTAAGCGGTAGTCTCGCCGGCCCAATCGCGGAAAGTGGAGCGAAACCCGTGGACAGTAATGCGGCTGCCGCCTTTGTCAGTCCATCCGGTGCCGCCTGCCTCGCGGCTGGTGGTATCCATACGCTTGACGGCGGCGGTCAGGCTCATATCTGACAACTGCCCCTCACGGATGCCGGGGAACGCAAGCGGATTGCTGCTCTCGGCCTTCAGTGCCTTCAGTAGTGCAACTGCCGGGGCCGACAATGGAATGTAGTGCTCACGCTCTGCCTTCATTCGCTCGGCAGGAATAACCCACAGGGCGGCGTCAAGGTCGATTTCTGTCCATGTGGCTCCGCGTACCTCGCCAGATCGGCATGCGGTCAGGATGGCGAATTCAATCGCCTTGCACGCCATACCGGCCTGCTGGCGAAGTGTCGCCATGAAGGTACCTATCTGCTGATAAGGCAATGCGGCGTGGTGCTGCGCCTTCTTGGTCTTCTTCGGGCTGGATAGGAGTTTGTCGAGGTGCCCCTTCCAGCGTGCCGGATTTTCCCCCTTCCGGTATCCGCGAACCCTTGCCCAATCGAGTACGTTTTCAACTCGACCACGTAGACGGCTTGCTGTCTCGGGCTTTACTGTCCAGATCGGTTCCAGAATATTCATGATGTGAGGCTGGGCAACGTCGGCAACATGCAGTCGACCGATGAAGGGGTAAGCATAGGTTTCCAACGTGTTGCGCCATTGCTGGCCGTGCTTCACGTTTTTCCATTCGTGCTCTTTGGCTTCAATGAATTTGGCGCAAGCCTGCTCAAAGGTCAGTGCGGCGGCGCGTGCTGCTGCTAGGGCACTCCTGGCGGCGCGGCCTTCTTCAATGGGGTCAATGCCATCCTTGATCTTGTTTCGGGCAATGCGGGCAGCTTCCCAAGCTCCGGCCAAGGTAACAGCCGGGTAGCCACCAAGCCCCATTTCACGGCGCTTGCCTCCGATCATGACGCGCAGCACCCAAGTTCGTGCGCCAGTGTCCAGCACCTGAAGGGCGAGGCCGGGTACTGTACCAACCGGGTAGTAACCCGGTGCCTTGATTCGTGAAACTTCCAGCGGCGTTAGCGCCTTTGCCGTCCTTGCCATATTGATTCCCCCAATACACCCAACAATCAGGATGATATTGAATGATACAGAAAGAAACAAGAAGAAATAAAGAATGGCTCTACTGCTGGGCCTTTCTGGTATTTTTGATACCGAAAGAAATAACCTGAATATGGCGGAAAGCGGACGCCCTCTCCGCCAATAATGCCTCTATAAGCCTTGCTGCTGAAGGGTTTCGCTAGTCAGCGGCCAAGTCGACATACGTTTCCACATACGTGCATCTTGAGTCTGACCGCCCGACGGCCAGAGCAGAAGCTCGATATAAACTCCCGTTTGAATCCAGATCAGCAGAACTCCTGCTGTCTGCATCGAACCTGAGTCAGCTGCGCTATAGCTAGTTCTCATTTGGGTCTGAGAAACTATCCTGGCACCAGACGATGTAATAGCTATCGCCGAATCCCACCACCCAACTCCCGGCACCCCCATTTTGAAATGGGTCAGGTGTTGATAGGGACGTGGCTCGGAATATGAGAAATTTCGATGAGACCCTATCGTGTGGGGGAGTGTGTCGTCAGTCAGGGTGATGCAGCCCACATGTCTGCATGTCGGATTCCTCTTGGTTTCGTGGTATCCGCATAACTCCCGTAACCGCAGGAGGAAGTCAAGGTTGCTACTGCGGAGAAGCGAATTTCTGCCTGACTCGCCTGCTCAGATGTGCTATTGTACGGCACATCTGATGCGTCACATCTCATGGTCAAACTGCCCAAGGAATCCCTGCTCGAACAAGAGCGCTTCGAACTGAAGCCAAAATCCGGCGGGGGATTGCTGAGCTATGAGGTTTGGGGATATCAGGAACGCGGAAAGACCATTGTGACCCGCTACAACCTGACGTACATCAACCATGCCATCTATCGCGGGGACAACGGACGGGTTCTTGGCTTCGATAATGCACATGGTTACCACCATCGCCATTCCATGGGTAAGGTCGAGGCAGTCGAGTTCAAAAGTTTTGAAGCAACGCAGGAGCGGTTTCAGCAGGAATGGTTGGAAATCGTTAAATCGGTAGGAGGCAAAAAGTCATGACCAAAGTAGTTATTCGCACCGATGATGTCGACGGCTTCTTCGCGCGCGCGAAAGATGCTGCTCGCCGTGCTGATCGCGGCCAGACCTTCGATGGCAAGATCACGCTAGCGTTCGAGGATCCACAGCGGATGTTCACCGTTCTGTCGGAAGCACGTCGTCGCCTCATGCTCGAGGTTATGCACGAGCCGAAAACGATCAACGAGCTAACGCAAAGCCTGCATCGCAACCGATCGGCAATCACCAAGGATGTAGGTCTGCTGGAAAAAGTCGGGCTTGTCGTATCCCAGCGTCTGGCCAATCCAGGACACGGCATCCAAAAGGTTGTGCGCTCAATCGCGCCGAAGATTGAGATGGTAGCGACTCTTGGCTAACCGACTGACAGTAAAGTGTTTTGAGGAATTGCAATATGCAGGCCGCATAGTTCAGGATTTAGAGACGATTTGTGTTGACGTACCTTCTGGCCCGCCATTCATATCGCATCATCGATGAGTTAAACGGGTTTTAGCGTGCAGCCCACCGCATAGCCCACCACTCACCAGCGAACTGTGGAATGCACATGGGTCCGGGGATGAATCTGGCTCTTTTCTTACCATTCCTCGCGCACCTCTCTCATCCAGTACCGCCATGCCCTCGACCGAAACCAACTACTGCTACCACTGCGGCCGCCATCACCCCAGTAGCGAAATGCGCCAGATTGAAACCAAGAGCGGACGGAAATGGCGCTGCATTAAGTCGATCGAGGCTACGAAGAAGAGCGCCGCACAGCGCGATGCTTTTGGTAAGACAGTCACTGCCGGCAACTCATCAGAGAATCAGGCGAGAGTTAAGTCGAGACTCACTGAAGAACGTTTGTTGGCGGGTCGATAGGGGCACCCGCGCCAGAAAACCAGCCTATGAAGATCCACCAATTGCCGCAAGGTGCCCGCTTCGAGTACGAAGGAAGTGAGTACGTGAAGACCGGCCCCCTTTCTGGAACCGGCAAAGAGGGACATCATTGCGCTCTTCGTCTTGGCTATGCAGGCTTCGTAACCAGGCCTCAAGAGCGCCCCAAGCACGCGAAACCCTATCTTCGAGAGATTGTTCTGTGACTTTAGAAAATCTTAGGCGTCAGCTCGCTCGCGAGGCACGTGAGTATCTGGCAGATCTCAGGGATATCAGGGAAAGCCTGAAGTTTCTTGAGGGCTGGATAGTCCTGGCCTTGTTTCTGGCTGCCATCTTGATGTTGGTCGCCTGGACATTGGTCACTCTTGGCTTCAATCCGCCCAACGAACACATTTCGAAGGCGATGTACAACTTCGGGTTGCATTCCTGCCGCCCGATCAGCAACCTTAACGGCATCATCGTCATCGTCGATACGCTGTTACTAGTGTTTCTTATGGCGGTCACCGTGGGCAGTGTGTTAAACCAGATGGCGCGAGTCAGAAGCGGTCAGCCACGCAATGCGAACGAAGTGATCTATTTTTTGTCCCTATTGCTGATAGTCGGCGTCGGCGGCATTATCTACATGCACTGGATCTGCTGAATGAAAGGCAAGTGGTGAGCTGATGTTTTGTATCACTGATGTCCGAGATTGGATGTTGTCTTCGCTTGATTGCAGCAGGCGCCGCGAGACCGCCTGACCTGAGCGCTGGGCGCCATGCCAGAGAAAGCAAGTCCCGTTCAATACAGTTCAGGCAACATGTCGGCTTGTTTCCAGAGGCGTTTTCCCAGTCGCTTTTGGGGATCGAAATTCCTCAAAGTATTCCGGCCTGGCCCCACGGAGCGAGAATGGCGGAAACCGTAAAGGCGAAGATCGCCAGTATGACAAAGCATTATATGCACCGTTGTAGTTGGGCGGAGAATCATCACTGTCCAGAGCACTTCGCATTGCCCAAAAATGCCTACATAGCGCCTACACGAATCCAAGAAAGCAAAAAGGCCACCCCGAAGAATGACCTAAGTACTTGTTTCTATGGTGCCGGCAACCGGAATCGAACTGGTGACCTACCGCTTACAAGGCGGTTGCTCTACCATCTGAGCTATGCCGGCACAAATTGAATTATAGCGGAGCCGGTCAGCTACTATAAACTTCGTCTTCGCCACATCAGACGTTGCTCATGGTCGCCAGTTCGCCTTCCCGCCAGCCCTTGCATCTGCTTGTCATCGCCGCATCCGATGAGGCTGCGGCGCCGCTGCTGCCGGTTGTTGCCGAGGCCGACAAGGCCTGCGAATTTCATCGCATCGGAACACCCGCCGGACTGCGCACTGCGCTGCGGGATCAACCGTGGGACGCGGTGCTTTACATTCCCGGCGTTTCCTCGCTTTCGGTGCAGGCTGTCGTGCGCCAGATTGATGATTCCGGATTCGACCTGCCGGTGATACTGGTGGCGGGACCCAACGACGAACGCGGCACGCAGCGGGCAATGAAGGCCGGCGCGCGCGACGTGATTGATGCGGACCGGCTGGAACGGCTCATTCCGGCAGTCGAACGCGAGGTGCGCGAAGCCCGGCACAGAGCCGACCACCGTGCCGCGCTGGAAATGCTCAACGAAAGTCAGGCACGTTTTGACGCCCTGGCGTCCAACCTGCCGGGCATGCTGTTTCATCTGCGTCGCGACGTCGAGGGCGAGTTCCGCTTTCTTTTCGTCAGTGAAGGTTGCCAGAAACTTTTCGGCTTCAAACAGCAGGATCTGCTGGCTTCGGCTAACCGGCTGTTTGAGGCCTTTGACACCGAAAAACGGAAAAGCCTCGAAAATGCCCTGCGCGAGTCGGCCGCCAAAGGCGCGCTGCTCAACTGGGAAGGCCACACCCGCGGCCGCACCCGGCAGAAATGGATCAATCTGCGGTCGACGCCTCATCGCTTCGATTCAGGCGTCGTCGAGTGGCGCGGAATTGCCACCAACATTACGGAAAGCAAGGAAAGCGAAGCGGAACTGCGCGGTTCCCGGCAGCAGCTTGCGGAGCTTTCCACGCACCTGGAAGCCGTCAAGGAAGAAGAGCGCGAGCGGATCTCGCGCGACATCCACGATGAACTCGGCTCCATTCTGGTGTTTCTCAAGATCGAGGCGGCGCACCTTGCCAGCAAGTTGCCGGAAGGCGCCGACCGGCTGCGCCAGAAGGCTCACTCGATCGAGGGGCTGCTCGATCAGGCCATGAGTACGGCGAGCCGTGTCGCCCGCGAATTGCGCCCCGGCATTCTCAAGGAGTTTGGCCTGCCCGCTGCGATTGAGTGCCAGGCAGAGGATTTCACCCAGCGCTTCGGCATCCCGTGCCGGGTGCAATGCGACGAAGATGCGATCGAACCGGAGCCGGATACTTCGCTGGCGCTGTTTCGTATCGCCCAGGAGGCGCTGACCAATATCGCGAAACATGCGCACGCATCGCTGGTTGTCATGCGTTTGCGCCGCGAACGCGGTAACATCCTGCTTGAGATCAGGGACAATGGTCGCGGAATTTCCGATGCAGACATGCAAAAGCCGAAATCCTTCGGTCTGCGCGGAATTCGCGAGCGGGTATTGAGCCTTGCCGGTGATTTTTCCATCGGGCCGGCGGAACATGGTGGAACCCACATCATCCTGCGCGTTCCGGAACAGGCCGGCGTCGAACCTCCGAGCGAAGAAGAATTGCAACGCAACCTGTTCTGACCATGGCCGACAAGATCCACGTACTTATTGCAGATGACCACGCCATCGTGCGGCAGGGCCTCAAGCAGATACTCTCCGAAACCGAAGACCTGGTGGTCACCGGTGAAGCCGACGATGGTGCTGAAGCCCTGCAGCTTGCGCGACAGCAGACATGGGATGTCTTCCTGCTGGATGTATCGATGCCCAACCGCAATGGCATCGACACCCTGAAGCAGTTGAAGAAGGAATTTCCGCGCCTGCCGGTATTGATTCTCAGCATGCATCCGGAAGAGCAATACGCCGTGCGTGCGCTCAAGGCCGGAGCCTCCGGCTATCTCACCAAGCAAAGTGCGCCCGAACAACTGGTGACTGCGATCCGTCAGGTCGCCTCGGGCAAGAAGTACCTGAGCCCGGCCGTCGCCCAGCAGTTGGCAGATGCGATTTCGGAAAATACCGAAAAGTCGCCGCATGAGCGCATCACCGATCGCGAATATCAGGTGCTGGTGCTTATCTCGACCGGAAACACCTTGACGCAGATCGCCGAAAAACTCAATTTGGGTGTCGCCACCGTCAGTACCTACCGCGCCCGTCTGCTGGAGAAAATGGGGCTGAAGAGTACGGCCGAACTGATTCGTTACGGCCTTGAGCACGGATTGGCGGAGTAGGAAGCATGGCAGAAAAGCCCACCCAGCCTTCGGAAATCGCCCGCGAAACCCTGCGTCGCCTGGCAATGAGCAAGGCGCTGCCGACGCCGGACAACTACCGCGCGACCTACCACGAAATCGCCGGCTCGCAGATTGTCGAGCCATTCCCCGAGCGTTCGCTCAAGGCCTTGCACGCCGGACTGCCGCGCAGCAGTCAGGAACAGGTCCGCTTTGCCCGCCAGTTCGAAACGGCCATTGCCGCAGGCAACTGGGACAGCTTCGGTGCGGCGCTGAATGATCTTCTGACCAGGCAAGGCGCGGAGCCGCTGGCCTGGTCGACTCTGATCCGCGAACTGGTGCAGCAATTCGACATCCACCATGCCGGCCTGACGGCGGCAAAGAAGAAGGAAACGGTGGAGCATGTGCTGTCCGCGTCAGGGTCGCCGGAATTGCTGTTTTCGCGTCTGCAGTCGGCGGTCCGCTCCTGGTCGCACACGCCGGTTGGCGACCATGCCGGACTGGTTTCCGGCGCCACCCCTGAGGCCCTCCCCGCGCAAACAGCGCCGTCGCGAGCCGCCGCTGCACGCCATGAACCGGCATCGCGTGGCGGCATGGGCGATCTTCAGGAACTGATTGCGCAACTGCTCGACAATACCCTGTCGATCATACTCAGCGAGAGTCCGGATCTGGCGCGTGAATCCGGCGAGATTGCTGCAGCGGTGCGGGCAGCGCGCAATGTCGAGGAACTCGGCGGCCTCGGCGAACGCCTGAAGAAGCTCAGCTATCGCGCCCATTTTGTCGCCGAAGACCAGGCCGAACTCAAATCCGGTCTGCTGCATCTGGTGCATCTCATCGTCGACAACATCAGCGAACTGGTGGTGGAGGACCAGTGGCTGGCGGGCCAGATCAGCGTGGTGCGCGAACTGGTTAACGAGCCCCTCAACCTGCGCCGGCTGGACGATGTCGAACGCCGGATGAAGGATGTCATCGTCAAGCAGAGTTCGATCAAGAAGAATCTCAACGAGGCCAGGGACCGGCTGAAGCAGATGCTGGCCACGTTTGTTGACCGCCTCGCCGACTTTTCGGAAACGACCAGCGGCTACCACGACAAGATCGAAAAATGCGCGGAACGCATCAGTCAGGCCAACGACATCGCCGACTTGTCGGATGTGCTGGACGAAGTGATGCGCGAAACCCGCGTCGTCCAGCTCAATGCCGCGCGTTCGCGCGACGAACTGGGCGTCATGCGGACGCGGGTCGACGAAGCCGAGCGCGAAATCACCCGCCTGCAAAATGAACTGGCGCATGCCAGCGATCTGGTTCGCCACGATGCCCTGACCGGCGCGCTGAATCGCAAGGGCATGGATGAAGCACTCGAAAGCGAAGTCGGCCGTCTGCGTCGCCAGGGGGGATCGCTGAGCCTGGCCCTGCTCGACATCGACAACTTCAAGAAGCTCAATGACAGTCTGGGCCATGCCGCAGGAGATGCGGCGCTGGTTCATCTGACCGAGGTGACGCATCAGGCCATCCGTCCCCAGGACACGCTGGCCCGCTACGGCGGCGAGGAATTCGTCGTGCTGTTGCCGAATACGCCGCTTGAAGACGGCGTCAGCGCGATGGTTCGCGTGCAGCGCGAACTGACTCGCCGTTTCTTCCTCAACAACAATGACAAGGTGCTCATCACCTTCAGTTGCGGTGTCGCCGAAATGAGCGGCGAGGAGACCCCCTACGACACCCTGAAGCGTGCCGACGCCGCCATGTATCTGGCCAAGCGCGCCGGCAAGAACCGGGTAGTGCCGGCCGCCTGAGACGGCCGGCCGCGGCTTCAGGAGGCGATGTAACGCTCCATCTGCTCGATGATGAAAGTTTGTTCGGAGATCTTGGCCTTGACCAGATCTCCGATCGACACGATACCGAGAATATTCTGATTCTCGTCCAGCACCGGCAGGTGCCGGAAAAAGCGCTCCGTCATCAGTGCAAGGCCCTGCGAGACCTCCAGGTCCGATGTGACGAAGCGCACCTTCTCGGTCATCACCGCCCGCACCTGGGTTTGCCTCGGGTTGATGTCAAGCGACGATACCTTGTGCAGGCAATCACGTTCCGTGAAGATGCCGACCAGTTTGCTGCCGCTGACGACCATGACGGCGCCGATGTCGCGCTCACGCATCAACTCCATTGCCTGCATCACCGTATCGTCGGGGCCGACGGTAACGATCGGTTTTTTCTTTTCGGCCAAAATCTGTTTTATGGTTTTCATGTTCTCTCTCCGTGCTGGGTTTTGGTCTGGTCGATCAAGACGGTCTCGAACATCAGGCATTTGAACCGCTCGAGGCTGAGTATCCTTGACCTCGGCAGCCCAGTCAATGCCGGCCGTCACATCGACTGCTTGATTGCCAGAAGGGCCTGATTGCGCAGGGTTTTGAGCAGGGACAGCTCCTTCTCCGGGATGACTATGCTGCCGGCCTTGTCACGGTCGCAGTAGATCAGCGCCACCGCGTTGCCCTTCATCAGCAGCGGCAGCAGAACGAAGGTTCTGGCCATCACGATGCTGCGGTACCAGTCCGGAATCTTGCCGGCAATCTTGGGATCGTCGATGTCGGCGATGATGATGTCGACACCTTTGCTGACGGCCAGCTGAAACACATCCGGCAGGCCCGACATCTGGAAATGGAACTTGCGCGCCAGTTCGTTGGTGTCGGCGCCGAAACCGAAGCGCCCCTTCATGCCGCCGCCTTTGGGGTCCTTCAGGCAGAGCAACACGCGCTGAAAACCCATGGCCCGATACATGGTTTCCAGCGTGATGCGCAGCACGTCATTCAGTGAAAAGTCGTCCACCAGCGAATTGCTGATGTCCTGGATGCCGGCGGCGAGAATATCCTGCGCCGCCTCCGGTACGCCGTCGGCATTGAGCTCGCCGGTCTCGCTCTGATCAGGCAGAACCGGGTCGTTGAGCAAAGTGGCATCCATTGCGCCGGCCTCGACAACGGCACTTTTCCCCGCTGCCTCGCCGGTCCAGCCCTTGACTTGCCGGACGAAGGGGCTTTGTGTCAGATTCACATGCAGAACACTTGCCAGTTCGCTGAGTTCCTCAAACGATTTTTCCAGAACGGCTTGCAATTGACCGTCCGAGAAGCTCATGGCGGAAACGAAGCGCTCACGTGCTGCACGCGTTGCTTCGGCTCTCTTCGCCATGGGCACCGAGGCGATTGCGTCACAGATTTCGTTGGCGAACCCGGCGACGACCCGCAGTGATTCGTCATGGGTCGCCGGTTTTCTGACCGTGCCTTCGGATAACGGCCGCAGACTGTTAACCAGTCCGGGCGGGAAGCCCCAATAGCGCGCGATGCCGATACCCAACTCCGAGAACGACAAACCGAAAATCTGGGCCGAGGCCACTTCCTCGCTACAGTTTCGTTGCAGCATCACCTTGCGGATCTCGGCGACTTCCTCCTGGAAATAGAACTGTGCCAGTAGCTGGCCGAGGCTATGAAACAGGGCACAGACGTAGGCTTCCTCGGCCTCGCGCGCCATGAACTGCCTGCTTGCGGCGCGCGCCAGAGTGCCGGCGAGATTGGCGCGCAGGAAGGCTTCCTTGAGTTCGCGCGCACTGCCCTTGTCCTGCATGTGCTCGAACAGCAGGACGGTGATGGCAATATTGCGCAGGGCGTCGAAACCAAGCACGATCACGGCGCGCGAAACCGTGCTGATGCTGCCGCCACCGGCCTGCCGGTAATACACCGAATTCACCAGGCGCAAGATCTTGTTGGTCAGACCGTAGTCCTTGAGAATGATATTGGAAAGCCGGTTGATGCTTTCCTTGTCAGAACCGGTCATCTTGTTGATCGCCGACACCGAATCCGACAGCGCCGGAAAATCGGTCTTGTGTTTCATGCGCCGGATGAGGAAGTCGAGCGTGTCCTTCTTGCCCGCCGCCACCGCCTCCGTCATGACGATGGGTGTCGCCGCGGCGCCAAGATAGCCGTCCAGTTGCTCCTTCATCTGTGCCGCCGTCGGCGTGCGCAAGGCCGGATCGCGGGCGCAGGCGCTCAAGATGATGGCGCTCAGCTGATTGTCGATGCTGACATCCGCCGGCAGCGTCACCGCCTGGTTCAGAACCTGGTAAAGAATGGCCGCAGATGTGTCGCCGCGCGCCCATGGCTGGCCCGAGAGCATCTCGATCATCACCAGCCCGATGGCATAGATGTCGGTCTTTTCGCCAACCTGGCGGGAATCGACATACTCCGGCGCCAGGTAGAGAAGGGTGCCGGAAATGCCCTCCTGCGGTTGCCCGGCATCGGCGGCGTCGAGCCGGCTGGCAATGCCGAAATCCATCACGCGCGGACGGCCTTGCGGGTCGATCAGGATGTTCGACGGTTTGAGGTCGCGATGCACGATCCCGGCGGCGTGCGCCAGCGCCACGGCATCGAGTACCTGGCGCATCATGTCGGCGGTGCGGGCAGGAGAAATGCGGCCTTCCCTGGCGATTAACTCGGCGAGGTTGGGGCCATCGACGAACTCGAACACCAGATACGGATCACCCTGCTCTTCGCCGGCGTCGAAAATAGGCACAAGATTCGGATGGCGCAGCCGGCTGACGGCACGCGCCTCGGCAATCAGGGCGTCGTTGCGTTTGCTATCGGCACGGGCAAAATGCAGCGTCTTGATCGCCACTTCGCGCTCGAGTTGCGGATCCCAGGCAAGATATACGATGCTCTGGGCTCCGCGTCCGAGTTCACGGCGAATCTCAAAGCGACCGACCATCTTTTCCATGGCGTGATTCTAGCGTGTCGCGGTGTTGCGGGTGTCATCGCGGCATCGCCGGTTGCCAAGAAGCGCTTGCCCCCATACCATAGCAACATGGAACCCACTGACGCGAAGGATTCTCCCGAGGTTTTGCAGGCCCGCCTGGTCGAATTGCGCACCGAGCATCGCGATCTCGACGCAGCGATCAGCCAGATGACCTTGCTGCCGCCGGACGACCAACTGCTGCTGCGACGCCTGAAGAAGCGCAAGCTGCTGATCAAGGATCGCATCTCGGCGCTGGAGCGCCTGCTCGATCCCGACCCCGACGAATATGCCTGAGAGGGCCGCCGAGCGACCATGACATACAACTTCGATACCCTCGCCCTGCATGCCGGACAGGTGCCGGACGAGCGCTACGGCGCGCGGGCAACGCCGATCTACCTCACCACCTCGTTCGTCTTCAAGGATTCCGATCAGGCCGCTGCGCTGTTCAACATGGAGCGCGCCGGACACGTCTATTCGCGCATCTCCAATCCGACCAATGCCGTTCTCGAAGAGCGCATCGCCGCCCTCGAAGGCGGTGTCGGCGCGATTGCAGTGGCTTCGGGGCAGGCGGCGATGCATCTGGCCATTGCCACCCTGATGGGGGCCGGCTCGCACATCGTCGCCAGCCGGTCGTTGTACGGCGGCTCGCACAACCTGCTCGACTACACCCTGCCACGTTTCGGCATCACCACCACCTTTGTCGATCCGCGTGACCTCGACGCGTGGCGCGCCGCAATCCGTCCCGAAACCCGGCTGCTGTTCGGCGAGACCCTGGGCAATCCCGGGCTCGATGTACTGAACATCCCGCAAGTCGCGGCGATCGCGCATGAGCACGGCCTGCCGCTGATGGTCGACAGCACCTTCACCACGCCCTGGCTGATGCGCCCCTTCGATCACGGCGCCGATCTTGTTTTTCATTCCGCCACCAAGTTCCTCGGCGGCCACGGCGTCGCCATCGGCGGCCTGCTGGTCGATGGCGGCACCTTCGACTGGGACAGGTCCGGCAAATTCCCCACCCTGACCGAGGCCTATGAAGGCTTCCACGGCATGGATTTCAGCGAGGAATCGACCGTCGCCGCCTTCCTCCTGCGGGCACGTCGCGAGGGCCTGCGCGACTTCGGCGCCTGCATGAGCCCGATGACCGCCTTCCAACTGCTGCAAGGCGTGGAGACCCTGCCCCTGCGCATGGAGCGACACGTCGCCAACACCCGCAAGGCAGTTGAGCATCTGGTCAGGAGCGATGCGGTGAGCGGCGTCGGCTACCCCGAACTCGAGAACCATCCCGACCATGCCCTGGCCGGCAGACTGCTGCCGCGCGGTGCCGGTTCGGTGTTCAGCTTCACCCTCAAGGGCGGTCGCGCCGCCGGCCGCAAGTTCATCGAAGCCCTGCGCGTTTTCTCGCACCTGGCCAACGTCGGCGATGCCAAGTCGCTGGTGATTCATCCTGCGTCGACCACCCATTTCCGCATGTCCGACGAGGCCCTGGTTGCCGCCGGCATACACCCGGGCACCATCCGCCTCTCGATCGGCCTCGAAGATGCCGGTGACCTGATCGAGGACCTGAATCGCGGCCTTGCGGCGGCTGCCAAGACATAGTCATGCAGATCGAAATCAACGGTCAGACGGCTTACGCCTATACCGGCGGCAAGCCCTTCGATCCGGGTCTGCCCTGCGTCGTATTCATCCACGGTGCGCAGAACGACCATAGCGTCTGGGGTTTGCAGAGCCGCTGGTTCGCCCACCACGGCTTTGCCGTTCTGGCGGTGGATCTTCCCGGCCACGGCCGCAGCGGCGGCAGTCCCCTGCCGTCCGTCGAGGATCTCGCCGACTGGATCGAACTGCTGCTGGAAAATACCGGCGTCGGGGTGTCGGGCGCTTCGCTGGTGGGACACAGCATGGGTTCGCTGACGGCGCTGGAGTGCGCCGCACGCCACCCGGCACGCATTGCCCGCATCGCGCTGATCGGCACCGCCGTACCGATGCCGGTCTCCGACGCCCTGCTGGGTGCGGCCAGAGACAAGGAAGCCAGGGCCATTGCCATGATAAACACCTGGTCGCATTCGCCGCGCGGCATGATCGGCGGCAACACGGTGCCGGGCATGTGGCTGCTGGGCGCCTCGCAACGCCTCATGGAACGGCAGAAGCCCGGCGTGCTGCACAACGACCTCGCCGCCTGCAACGCTTACACGCACGGCATGGAAGCCGCCGCCGCCCTGACCTGCCCGGCATTGATCGTCAGCGGCAGCCGCGACCAGATGACCCACCCCAAGGCGGCCGGCAAACTGGCCGCCGTGATCGGCAAGGTCAGCAGCCTCAGCCTTGAAGGCGCCGGCCATGCACTGATGGCCGAGCAACCCGATGCGGTGCTGGATGCCCTGCGCGGTTTCATCGCCTGACTTTTCACCGCGACCCTGGCCTTTCTCGCGTTGCAGCGCCAGGCAAGGCGTACCCGGCAGCCGGGTACTAGGCGTTGTCGCGGTTTAATGCGCGCAGCAAGGTTGCAAGAAGTTCGTCGGGATTGAATGGCTTGGCAAGGAACTCATCCATCCCGGCAGCGAAGCAACGCTGCCTGTCATCAGCAGAGGCGTTGGCGGTCATGGCAATGATCGGCGTCTTCCGGTAACCCGGAATCCCGCGTATCTGCCTGGTTGCCTCGAGTCCGTCCACGTTGGGCATCTGCACGTCCATCAGAATGGCCGCATAGGCCGCCTCCTGCACCTGCGTGACCGCTTCGGCGCCATCCCCGGCAACATCGACCGCAAGTCCGGCAGCTTCCAGCAGCAGCAGGGCGATTTCCCTGTTGATGGGTTCGTCATCGACCACCAGAATGCGTGTGCCCGGATAGTGCAGCCGGAGATCCGTCTCGCCGCTTGCGCTTGCGGCGGCTTGTGGCGCGACCGCCCCGGAGCCCTTCTTCAGCCTGGCGGTGCACCAGAAGGTACTGCCCACCCCCGGCACACTCTCAACCCCGACCTCGCCGCCCATCAATTCGACCAGCCGCCGGGTAATCGCCAGTCCGAGGCCGGTGCCGCCATACTTGCGCGTGGTCGAACTGTCGGCCTGCTGGAAGGGACTGAAGAGCCGCGGCAGCGTCTGCTGCGGAATGCCGATACCGGTATCCAGCACCTCGAAGCGGATCAGCAGCGAATCGGTGGTTTCCTCCTGCTTGCGCACGCGCAGCGTGACCGAGCCCTGTTCGGTAAACTTGACGGCGTTGGCGGCATAGTTGAGCAGCGCCTGTTGCAACCGGGTCGGGTCGCCCACCAGCCCTGCCGGCAAGGGCTCGGCGTCGATCAGCAAGCGGACACCCTTGGTCGCCGCAGGTTCGGACAGCATCGAAGTGACATTGGCCAGCACGCTGTCGATTGCGACCGGGGCTTCCTCGAGTACCAGTTTGCCGGCCTCGATCTTCGAAATATCCAGGATGTCGTTGATGATGGCCAGCAGGTGCCCGGCTGCGGTATCAATCTTGTCGAGGCGATCCGCCTGCTCCGGCGTCACGCCGCCCCGCCGCAACAGATGCGCCATGCCCATGATGCCGTTCATCGGCGTGCGTATCTCATGGCTCATGTTGGACAGGAATGCGCTCTTGGCAAGATTGGCCGCCTCTGCCACCTCTTTGGCGAGGGCCAGTTCTGCCGTTCGCTTTGATACCTGCTGTTCCAGGCGCTGCTGATACGCCGCCCGCTCCTCTTCCAGGGCGCGACTGGCGGTGATGTCATGGCCGATGCAAAGCACGCCGACAGGGTGCTTGTCCCGGTCGAGGATGATCCGATTGGCCCAGCGGACTATCACCGTCCGTCCATCGCGGGTCATATTCTCGTTCTCGTTGTGCTCGTAGGCGGAGGGATCGGCAATAATCGCATCGATCATCGCCCCGAGATCGCGCCCCGTTGCCGATTCGCGTTCCGGAACGATGGTCCCGACGACATGGCGGCCGACTATTTCCGCCTCGGAATAGCCGAAAAATGCTTCCGCACATTCGTTGAAATAAGTCACCGTGCCGTCCGGCGCCAGTCGCAGGATCAGCGCATTGGCGTTGTCGATCAACTCCCGGTACTTGGCTTCGCTGACCAGCAATTCCTGCTGGGCCTGCTCGCGCTGCAAACTTTCCCGGGTGAGTCTGGCATTGAAGGCCTTGATCTTGAGAGCAAACAGAAGCGCAGCCAGCAGGCCCGCCGTTGAAGCCGCCAGAGACAGCACCAGCCAGGCCGGCGTCTTGTAGGGCGTAGCGTCGTAGAGAAAGCCGTCAAGATCAAAGTCGGCGGGAATTTTTCCCTGGCTGGCGTAAACATCAACCACATGACGCCAGCGCCCGGGGCTCATGTAACCCGGCTCGACAATATCCGCGCGGGTCAGTTCCCGGATGTGAGCCGCTTCGAACAGCAAGTGCTGGCGCGATTTGCCCTGGGTGTCGTACCAGGCCAGAATCAAGGTCGCAAGTTCATCCGGATGGTCGAGCGCGTAGACCATCCCCCTCAGCGTCGCGGCCCGGAATGCCTTGACCGCGGCAGGCTTGGCATTGATCGTCGATTCCACCGCGAACAGGGTATTGCCGAACAAGTCGATGCCGGCCGAGCGCGGCGTCAGCAGCAGAAATTCGTGTTCGCGCCCCCGAATCAGGAAAGGCTCATTGGACAAATACACCACCTTGGCGGCCTCGCGTCCCAGTTCGAGCGATGCCAGAGTCCAGTCGGTCTGGTCGACCAGCCGGACGCTGCCGGGCTGAACTCCGGAGGCACGAAGAAAAGCCTCTGTTTCGTCACGGGTATGGGGATCGACCGAAACCGTCTTGCCGGCCAGGTCATGAACGCTTTCAACGCCGTGCTTGCGGGACGCCAGCAGCGCTGTCGGCGAGTGCTGCATCAACGTCGCCAGCGCCACCACCGGCCGGCCGCGGAAGCGCTCCACCACCAGCGCGGATGTGCCAATGCCGAAGTC
Organism: uncultured beta proteobacterium; assembly: GCA_903848955.1. Classification (GTDB taxonomy): domain Bacteria; phylum Pseudomonadota; class Gammaproteobacteria; order Burkholderiales; family Rhodocyclaceae; genus Sulfuritalea. The sequence goes on along the minus strand of CAINHS010000150.1, from coordinate 5,366 downwards.
GGCGCGGCCTTCGACCACCTCCCTGATCACATCGATGCCGGGACCACCTTCGCGGATCGTCACATCAAGACCGGCGTCGCGGTAATAGCCCTTCTCCGCTGCAGCGTAAAACGCGGCAAATTCGAACTGGTGCTTCCAGTTCAACTGCACCGATACGCGATCCGCCGGCCCCTCCGCCCCCTGAGCCAGGGGAACGCAGATCGACGCCATCCCGAACCACGCCAGCAATCTGATAAGACGCCTGGTCAAACCGGAAATCTCCTTGCCACGCCAGTCGGTCAGCAAGGAGTCGCGACCCGTTTGCCGATGTAGCCCATGATCATAACCCGCTGCAGCGCTCTGCGATGAATTATCCGGATGCCATTGGCGGCGGCTGCGGCACGGCCGCAGGCGCGGTGAAGATAGAATGCGGGTCTTTGCGCCACCGGCTGCGGCGACACTTTCATGCGACTGACCGAACTCAAGCTACCGCTCGATCACACCGAGGCCGAACTGCGCGCGGCTATTCTCCGGCGCCTGGGGATCGCGGCCGACGAACTTCTCGGCTACTCGATCTTTCGCCGCAGTCATGACGCCCGGAAACCCGCGGCCATCGTCTTCATCTACACGCTGGATGTCGAACTGAGGCACGAAGAAGCGGTACGCGCACGCCTGAAAGACGATCGTCAGATTGCGCCGACGCCGGATACCACCTACCGCTTCGTCGCGCAGGCAGCGCCGGGCACCCCTGCGCCGCGGCCGGTGGTGATCGGTACCGGCCCCTGCGGGCTGTTTGCCGGCCTGATCCTGGCGCAGGCCGGCTTCCGTCCGATCATCCTGGAGCGCGGCAAATCCGTCCGCGAGCGCACCCGGGACACCTGGGGCCTGTGGCGCAAGGGACAGCTCGATCCCGAATCGAATGTGCAGTTCGGCGAAGGCGGCGCCGGAACCTTTTCCGACGGCAAGCTCTACAGCCAGATCAAGGACCCCGCTTATCGCGGACGCAAGGTCCTGACCGAATTCGTCAAGGCCGGCGCACCCGCAGAAATCCTTTATGTCAGCAAGCCCCACATCGGCACCTTCCGGCTGGTGACCGTGGTCGAGAACATGCGTGCCGAGATCGAGTCGCTGGGCGGCGAGATCCGCTTCCAGAGCCGGGTCGAGGATATCGACATCGCACAGGGGCAGGTCCGCGGCCTGCGCCTGGCCGGTGGCGAATATCTGGCTGCCGGTCATATCGTCCTGGCCGTCGGGCACAGTGCCCGCGATACCTTCGAGATGCTCCACCGGCGAGGCGTGCACATCGAAGCCAAGGCATTCTCCATCGGCGTTCGCATCGAACATCCGCAATCGCTGATCGACCGCGCCCGCTTCGGCAGGAACGCCGGCAACCCGCTGCTGGGTGCGGCCGACTACAAGCTGGTGCACCACTGCGGCAACGGCCGCTCGGCCTACAGTTTCTGCATGTGCCCGGGCGGCACCGTGGTGGCGGCCACTTCCGAAGCGGGCCGGGTGGTCACCAACGGCATGAGCCAGTATTCGCGCAATGAGCGCAACGCCAACAGCGCCATCGTGGTCGGCGTCACCCCCGCCGACTACCCCGACGGCGCCGTCGATGCGCTGGCCGGCATCGCCTTTCAGCGCCACTGGGAAGGACTCGCCTTCGAGGCCGGCGGCAGCAACTACAGCGCGCCGGTGCAACTGGTCGGCGACTTCCTCGCCGGACGGCCATCGACGGCGTTCGGCGCCGTGCTGCCTTCCTACACGCCCGGCGTGCACCTGACCGACCTGACGCAGTGCCTGCCGGACTATGTTGTCGCGGCGCTGCGCGAATCGCTGCCGGCCTTCGCCCGCGAGATCGCCGGATTTGCCATGAACGATGCACTGCTGACGGGAGTCGAGACCCGCACCTCGTCGCCGCTTCGCATCACGCGCAACGAGGAGTTCCAGAGCCTCAACACGCGCGGCCTCTATCCGGCCGGCGAAGGCGCCGGCTATGCGGGAGGCATTCTGTCGGCGGCGGTCGACGGCATCAGGGTCGCCGAAGCGGTGGCCTTGCGCATGACAAGCGGGAACTCATAGCCACTCCAGTTCCCAGCGCACGCAGGGATCGAGCGCCGCCACCGCGCGCGCGGCAAAGCGCTGCACGGCTGCGCGGTCAGTGGCATCGCGACCGGTGAGCCAGCCGGCCAGCGGGCCCTGCGGATGGAAGTTCCATTCGGTGGGAGCGACGATGAAGTAATCCGCGATGCGCTCGCCATCGAGCACGATCTCGTGCATCAACAGGCCGCGGGCGGTGTCGACCAGCGCCCGGCCGCGTCCGGCCGCCGCACTGGCTGCGCTCGCCGTACCGCCGGCACCGACGGTCGCCATACCTGCTGCCCACTCGCGCAGTTCGTCAAGGCGTGCCAGCCAGCGCGCGGCAAACGCCGCGTGGCCTGCCTTTGCGTCGCTCAGGGCATCCGTCCTGCCCTGCCGCCTGGCAATGGCGCCGGTTTCCGCAGCGGCGCCGCGCCAATGGGGGCGGCGGCAAAAACCGGAATCAAGCTGTGGCCACAGGGCCAGCGAACTCTGTGCATCCAGCGCCGGCAACAGGCTCGGGGCCGGATCGGGCAGATCTTCCATGTCGCATACGCGCCGACGCAGGGCCTCGATGCGCGAGCCGGCCAGCATCGCGGCCAGTTCATCGCGCCGGCCGCCGCCAAGCCAGCCCATTGCCGCGACAAATTCCTCGCGCAGGGCCGCCTCGCCCAGCAGCAGAGGAAGATCGAGCAGCCAGCGCCACAGATGCTCGCGCATGACTTCGGTTTGAATCGCGGCATCGAGGTGCGCGGCGCATCCGGTGCCACGCGCCGCCGCCAGGGCGAGCGCTGCCGCACCGCCCTGGGCCTGGCCGCACAGGGCAAACAGCAGGGGCACCAGACGCACGGCATCGGCGGCAGGCCGGCCGCGCAGAGTTCCTGTCAGCGACGGCCGCTCGCTGCTGACACGGACCTCGCTTACCCGGGAGCCCTCGCTCGCCAGCCCCAGCCGCACGCAACCGGAATCGATCGCCTCGGTCATGCCGGCGCCAATGGCAGACGCAGGGTAAAGAGTGCCCCGCCTTTCGGATGATTGCTTACCTTCAGCGTGCCGCCATGGCGCTCGACGATGCCGTAACTGATGGCCAGCCCGAGGCCGGTGCCGCGCCCCACCGGTTTCGTCGTGAAGAAGGGGTCAAACAGTTTGTCGAGATTGCCGGCAGGAACACCGGGGCCGCTGTCGCGGAACTCGATGACGGCCTCACCGTCCTCGCCACGGCCGAGGATTTCCAGCCGCCGCTCGCGCGCATTCTCGGTGGCGTCCGCGGCATTCTGCACCAGGTTCATCACCACCTGCTGCATCTGCCCGGGAGAGCCGAGCACCTCGAGCGAAGCCGGCAGGTTGAGGCTGACCTCGAACTGATTGGCCGCCGCCTTGCATACCCACTGCACTGCGCGCTCGACCACTTCGACCAGGTCGAAGGCGCTGCGCTCATCGCGATCCGTCGCCGAGAAGCGCTTCAACGCATCGACGATGTCGCGGGTGCGCTCGGCGCCCTCCACCGTGCCGTCGATCAGCGAAGGCAGGTCATCGAGCAGGCGATCGATGCGCAACTCGCGGCGCAAGGCCTCGCGCTCCTCGCGCGGCATGTCGGCGTGAACTGCGGCGAGATAAGGCCGCAGCCGCTCGGCATAGCGCTTCATGGCCAGCGTATTGCCGTAGACGAAGCTGATCGGATTGTTCAGTTCATGCGCGACGCCGGCCACCAGACGGCCCAGCGAGGCCATTTTCTCGGAATGGATCAGTTGCTGCTGGGTGGTCTTGAGATCTTCGTGGGCGCGCCGCAAGGACTGGTAGGCGCGCCGCAGTTCGCCCACCGGCCGTCCCGTGATGACCAGGCCGAGCATTTTGCCGACCCCGTTGTAGCGCGGCGTGCAATTCAGCGAAACCGGTATCGCGCTGCCGTTGGCGGCCTTGAGCAGCATCTCGATGTCTTCCACGGAGTGATTGCTGTGATCGGCGAACAGGCGTCCGGCGTGCTGGCGCGACTCGTCGTCGGCGAACAGATCGAACACCGTACGCCCGTGCAGCACGGCGGCATCGACGCCAAGCAGGGACGCCAGCGCCTCGTTGACGCTCTCGATCACGCCGGCGCGGCTGCAGACGATCAGCAGGTCCGACATCGAGGTCAGTACCGAAGAAATGAACTGCTGCGTATCCTCCAGCGTGGCGTTCTTCTCCTCCAGCGCGACTTCATACTGAAGCAGGTCGTTATAGACCTCGTCCATCTTGCGGATCACGTCGAGCCAGATGGCGTCGTCGGCCGAAGCGCCGGCAGCCGCGGCCAGCATTTCGACCGTCAGCGCCGAACGCGGCTCGCCCGGCCGGACATCCGGTATCGCGCCGGACGCACCCGGCAGCCTGGTAGAAGTGGAATCGGATTCATCGTCCATCGGCGGAATGTACCCTACCCTGAGCGTACAAGGCAAAGGAGGCTACTCAATCGGTAGCCGTGTGTGACTTGGCAGGCAACACTCGCCGAAGTGCCCTCACCCGCTTCCATAACACTGCCTTGGGAATGTTCATTGCCATAGCCGTCATGCAGCGATCCATCCAATCATGGCGCGTTTGCAAGCGGCCAATCGCTTTGTCGAGAGCCTGCAAGATGGATTGTCCATAAGCTTGCTCGGCCTTAGCGACGGCCTTTCGAAGCATTGGCAAGCTTGGCGTCATCATCGCCAGATCGATAACGTCCCGGCTAAAAACACCATCGTCGTTCCAACGATCGGAATTCGCGAGCAGTTTGCTCGTCAGCATATCGAGCGGCGTGAGTGTCGCGACTCCACAAACCTCATCACCCGAACCTGATTTTTCCAGTTCGATACGCCCTTCGAGGACGATTTCAAACTTGATTGGCAGATCCGCAACCATCAACATCGTCCGGATGCCGTATTGATCTGCCCGTATTTCCCTGACCTGATTCAGCGGGGCAGCCGCATCCCGCATGATCGCTTTGACGCCGATGGGACCGGTAAGTTTTTGGCGCAAGCTGCGATAGCTCTGAACATCAGAAACAAGAAAACCGATGTCGACTGACTCCCGGTATTCACCGTATCGCAAGGCAATGACGGTACCGCCACCAAACAAACAATCGGCTTCACGCAACATGGGGCCATCCAGGGCATACAGGACCTGAGCGACAAACTGATGATGGATCCGCTCAAATGTCATGTTGCTTGTTCCCGAATGCCAGGCGCAAAGCATCAATCAGATGCTGTTCCTGAGGCTCCAACGTCGAAGTTGCAACGTGGCGCCAGTTGCGCTCGTAAATGCCCAGCGCCTCAGCCGGCTTAAGTTCGTTGCTT
>CAINHS010000149.1 GCA_903848955.1 uncultured beta proteobacterium | reverse complement strand
GCCGGAGTCCAGGCCGTGGTGCGATGACACGAATCGCAGGAGGCGGACGTGGTGACATGACTCGACTTCTTGCCGCTTGCGTTGGTGCCGTTGTGGCAGGTGGCGCAGGTGCCGGCAGCGACGCTGCTGTGATTCATCGTCGCCGGAGTCCAGGCCGTGGTGCGATGACACGAATCGCAGGAGGCGGACGTGGTGACATGACTCGACTTCTTGCCGCTTGCGTTGGTGCCGTTGTGGCAGGTGGCGCAAGTGCCGGCAGCGACGCTGCTGTGGCTTACGGTCGCCGGGGTCCAGGCGGTGGTGCGGTGACAGGTGTCGCAGGCAGCCGAGGTGGTAACGTGCCCGGCAGGCTTGCCCTTGGCAGTCGAATCATTGTGGCAGGTCTGGCAGCTGCCCGGCGCAACAGCGCTGTGGGAAAAACTTGCCGGGGTCCAGCTCGACGTGCGATGGCAGGTATCGCACGCTACTGTTGTGGCGATATGCGCGGATGGTTTGCCTTTCGCCACCGTACCGTTGTGACAGGATACGCAACTGCCGGGTGCAATGCTGTTGTGAGAGAACACCGCCGGGGTCCAGCCATTGGCACGATGGCAGGTATCGCAGGTTTCAGTGGTCGGGATATGGCTGACCGGCTTCGCGCTGGCGCTGGCGCGGCCCCCGGCGACATGGCAGGCCGTGCAGTTGCGCGGGGTCCCCTTGAACATGCCGCCTGTATGACAGGATTCGCAGCGCACCTGGGCGTGCTGGCCGGACAGCGGAAAACCGGTCTTGACGTGATCGAAGCGCAAGGAGAAACGGGGATCCCTCGGGCTGGCGGTCCCGGTTTGTGCCTGCGCACCCCATAGCCCCGCCAGCAGCAACATGCAGGCTGCGAGCAAGCGCAGAACGGCAACGATACGTTTGGACATGTTCTTGGCGGGTTCCGGTTCAGGTATCAGCTTCCAATTCAGGCGGATACAAGCGCATATCGACCCGGTCTCTTTTGCCTCATCGGATCAGCAGCAAGAGACCGGGTGGTACAAGAATTCAACGGTGCGCCCATGCCCCCCTTGATGACGGTAGCGGCACCCTGTGGACTCCAGCATTAATGTGATTGTTTCCCATTTTCATGAAATCCACCTTCTTCGTCAAGCTATTTCGAAACTATTTATCTGCGCAGCATGACGGCGGATACGCACTAATAAATTTTGATTTCCCTGAAATTGCTGGTGCCGTGGCAGCGTTCGCACTGCTGACCGAAACCGCCATCGTGCACATCCTCCTGGCGATGACAGCCGCCACAGGCCAGGGGCGTACCGAACTTTTCTTCTACCGGCCGATCATGGCAGGCCAGGCAAGCGGCCTTGCGGTGGGCGCCATCGAGCTTGAACCGGGTGCGCAGGTCGTGATTGAAGTCCCAGGATTTCCAGGAACGGGTGTTGTGGCAGCCGTCGCACTTCGGACCAAGGCGCTTCTTGTGCACATCCTCTTTGTCATGACAGCCGTTACAGGCCGCGGGGGCGTCGCGGAAGGCCGGAGTGGCGTGGCACTTGGCGCAAGGCGTCGTGACATGTGCGCCGGTCAGAGGGAATCGCGCCCTGGCGTGATCGTAGGGTGCGTCGCGCCAGTGTCGTTCGTTATGACAGCTTTCGCACCTGTCGCCCAGTTGGGCCTTGTGCCTGTCATCCTTCTTGTGACAGACGATGCAACGGGTTTCCAGTTTGAGCTTGTGAATCGGCCCGAACTCCGGCCGATGGCAATCGTCGCACTTGGGCTTCAGATGCTTGCCGCGCAGCAGATACTTGGTGTCGCGATCATGATCGAAGCTGCCGGGCGTCCACCCTTTCTCGCCATGACAGGTTCCGCAGGCCTCGCCGTAGCGCCCCTTGTGCCCCTTTCCGCCGTCATCCTTGCGATGGCAGACAACGCAGGCCGTTTCCAGCTTGAGCCTGGCTTTCGGGCCGGACACCCCGCCCAGATGGCAGGTTTCGCATTTCGCCGACTTGTGCTTGTCACGCAGGGCAAAGCGGGTGTCCTTGTCATGATCGAAGGACGAGTTCTTCCAACCTTTCTCGTTGTGGCAGGTTTCGCACTTGTCGCCCAGCCCGCCGCCGTGCCCCTTTTCCTGATCGTCCTTCTTGTGGCAACTGATGCATTTCTGCGACAGCTTCTGCTGGTAAAGCATCCCTTTTTCGGCCGAATGGCAACTGTCGCACTTGGCTTTCTGATGCTTGCCGCGCAGCGGCAGGCGGGTGTCGGCGTCATGGTTGAATCGCAGTTCTTTCCAGCCCCGGTCACCGTGACAGACCTCGCACTTGTTGCCGTAACGCCCCTTGTGGCCGCGATCCTGATCGTCCTTGCGGTGGCAGCCGCTGCAATCGCGCGGAGTATTCTTGTAACTCCTGTCGCTGTGGCATTCCCTGCATTTGACATCCGCATGTTTGCCGCCGGCAATGGGGAAGCGGGTCTTTTCGTGATCGAACCTGGCCTGTTTCCAGTTTTTTTCATCGTGGCATTTGCCGCACTTTTCGCCGAGGCCACCCTTGTGCACATCGTCCTTGCGATGGCAGGCGTTGCAATCGGCGGGTGCTTCGCGATACTTGCCCTTCTTGTGGCAATCCTCGCACCTGGCTTCCTTGTGCCTGTCACGCAGGATGAAGTCCGTCTGCCCATGATCGAACGTGTTCTTGTCGAAGGCCGCTATTTTTCCTTCGCGACCCACGTGCTCGCCGTGGCAGGCGCGGCATTCCTGTTCCTTCTGGCGACCATGAAAACCCTGGCGAGCCCGTACATCCGACGCAACCTCCTTGTGGCAATCAAGGCAGAGGCCGGTTTGCGCTCCCTTGTCGAAGCGCACGTGACAGCTCTTGCAATCTTCCTCGTACCTGGCATGCCCCGCAATCACCTTGCCAGGCATCAATGCTCCCTCGATGAATTGAGCCTGGGCCGTCCACGGAGAAAGCGCGATCAGCAGCAGAAGGAGGCGGAATATCAAACGGGGGCCTTAGCCTGATGAAAGGCTATCAGTAGATATGCACGGAGATTACATGCACGACGCCGCTGAGCAGCAGAAGGTATAAAAACGGCACATGAACAACGTGCCAGAGCGAGAACAGACGTTCCCATGTGCTGAACTGGGCGGCCTTGCAGGTCGCATCGACATAGCCGCGCAACTGACCCTCGATCAGGTGCCAGTGCGAGTCCAGTTCTGCGTTCAAGCAGCGCTGGCGCGTCAGGGCGGTCCTGATCTCGGGTCGCAGTGAGCGCGCCAGGCGCTGACCGCGCCAACGCAGCGTGACAAAGCGCCAGGCAGCGTCAATACCCGAGGCGGGGGCGAAGGCCCGGTTGCGGAATTCCTGCAGGCGACTGTCGAAATCCGGCGCCCAGGCGAAGGTCGCCTGCAATTCGCCGGCGCTCCTGCGCAAAGCTTCTTCTGCTTCTGTCAGCGTCAAGCGACTGCCATACAGGCCGCGATGGATATGCCGATACACGAAGCGCCCGACAATGCCGCTGACGGCGACCAGCAGCATCGAATACAAGGCGACGCGGGCGTTCATCGAACCGATCCTGAAAGTCGAGTGGAACAGGATCAACAGCGGCCCGCCAATGCCGAAAATCATGTGCAGGCGGAACCAGTGGCGCATCGGCCCCAGTCGATCCATGAAACGGACACGCTTCCGCAGCGGGTAGAGCAGCAGGGCCAGCATCATCAGCCCGCCTGCTAGGCCGAGGTTGTACCCCAACCTGGAACCCGCCTTGTACATTTCGCCCCCTGCCACCATCCAGGCCAGCGCCAGCGTCAGCAGGACGACGACGACCGCACCGGCTCGCCAGAGCACATTCAGCGTCGCCTGGAGCAGTGTGGAGTTGGCCGCAAGGACGGCGGGACTATTGTCCCCGGATGGATTCGTAACCAAATTCAAATAGATCGATTGAGCCATAATCTTGCCCGACGCGAAGACTTCCGATCTTCGCATTTGACAATCCCGTTCTTAAAGCACGCTTAAGACAAATGCAAGAACTAGTATATTTTGTATTCCCGGCGCTGACTCTGGCGGTGGCCGCCTCGTTATACCGGCGCGCCAGAAAAGCGCGCGAGGCATCCAGCGTCGCCATCTGGAGCGAGACTCAAACAACCGGCCTGACCGAACCCGCCTCCCTGCATCCGGTACTCGATCCGAGTGTCTGCGTCGGTGCCGGTTCGTGCGTCATCGACTGCCCGGAACAGGCCATGGGCATCATCGACGGCAAGGGCATCCTGATCAATCCGAGCGTGTGCATCGGCCACGGCGCCTGCGCCGCCGCCTGCCCGGTCGGCGCCATCCGTCTGGTCTTCGGTACCGCCCGCCGCGGCATGGAAATTCCGGCCGTCGATCCGCATTTCGAAACCAATGTGCGGGGAATCTTCATCGCCGGCGAACTGGGTGGCATGGGCCTCATCCGCAAGGCAGTTGATCAGGGCAAGCAGGCCATGCAGACCATCGCCAAGCGTCGCGACGCACGCGCCGACTTTGACGTCATCATCGTCGGTGCCGGCCCGGCCGGGATTGCCGCCACGCTGGCCGCCAAACAGGCCGGGCTGCGCTACATGACCATCGAGCAGGAGACGACTCTGGGCGGGACCGCCCTGCACTATCCCCGCCGCAAGATCGTCATGACGGCGCCGATGGACCTGCCGCTGGTCGGCAAGGTCGCCATGAGGGAAATCAGCAAGGAGTCGCTGATCGAATTGTGGCACGACGTCATGGCAAAGACCGGCATCGAAATCAGCTTCGCCACCCGCCTGGAAAAGCTGGAATCGGCGTCGGGTCTGATTCGCGTGCATACCGACAAGGGAATCTTCGCTACAGCCAACGTCCTGCTGGCCATCGGCCGGCGCGGCACGCCGCGCCGGCTCGGCGCGGCGGGAGAAGAGCTGGCCAAGGTGCTCTACCGCCTGATCGAGCCCGAACAGTTCCGCGGCGCCAACGCGCTGGTCGTCGGCGGCGGCGATTCCGCTCTCGAAGCGGCACTGGCGCTGGCTGACGAGCCGGGAACGCAAGTCACCCTGGTGTATCGCGGCGAGACTTTCGGCCGCGTCAAGCCGCCGAATCGCGAACGCATGGAGGCGGCCTGCAGCGCGGGGAGAATCGACGTGCGCATGAAAACCGAGGTGCTGCATATCGCCGCAGATCACGTGACGCTGATGCGCGAGGGACAGCAGACCGACATCCCCAACGAAGTGCTTATCGTTTGCGCCGGAGGCATTCTGCCCATGTCGCTGCTCAAGGACGCCGGCATCCGGGTGGAAACGCGGCATGGCGAGGACTGATTGCCGGACGCCGGCTTTCAGCGTATCGCCGGAAACTCGATCCGAACCCGCGTTCCCCCTGCGTCCGACGCTGCCCCCATGGTGAGGCGGGCGCCGTGCAGTTCGGTGATGCGATTGGCGATGGAAAGCCCCAGTCCGCTGCCTGAAGCGCTGGCGCCGGGACAACGGTAAAAACGCTGCTGCACCAGGCCGCGCTGGTCTGCCGCGATACCGCAGCCGTTGTCGCTGACAGTGAGCACTGCGCGGTCGTCCTGCTGCGTTATCGACACCTCGATCTGCGTGCCGCCGCTGTGACGCAGGGCATTGTCGACCAGGTTGCGCAGCAACACCTGCAGCAGCAAGGCGTCTGCCACGACAGGGGCATCGCCGTCGCGCAGCACGAGGTCGCAGTTGTGCTCGATGGCGTCACCCGCGATCATCGCCAGAACCTCCTCGGCAACGGGCCGCAGTGCGATGTTCTGCATCGGGTGCGAGGTGCCCGCGTCCAGCCGCGCCAAGGTAAGCATCTGTGTCACCAGATGCGTGGCGCGGTCGCAGCCGACAAGGATCTGGCTCAGCGCGTGCTGCCTTTCCGCGGCATCGACGGAAGCCAGCGCCACCTGCGCCTGCGCCTTGAGCGCGGCCAGCGGCGTGCGCAACTCGTGGGACGCGTCAGCGGTAAAGCGGCGTTCGTTCTCCAGCGCGCGGGTTATGTCGACAAACAGGCTGTTGAGTCTGATCACCAGCGGCTCGACTTCAACGGGAAGGCTTGCCAGCGGCAGCGGGTCCAGCCGGTCGGGAGCACGGGTAGCGACATCGCGCGCCAGCTGACGCAAGGGTGTCAAAGCAAAGCCGATGGCCACCACCAGCAGTACCGCCAGTGCCGGCAATCCGTAGAGCATGGGCTCGAGCAGTTGCTCGGCGATTTCCTCAGCCGCCTCTGCGCGGTCGAGGGCGAGGTGGGCGGCGGAGGTGCCCGGCGGATGGGCCAGCAGTTCTGCGAATTCATGACGGGCTTCGCTCCAGGTGGCAAGAGCGGTCAGCAGCCAGACCACGGCTACCGCCAACAGGGTCAGCCCGACCAGCCTGGCGCGCAGCGACAGCCTTCGTTTCATGGCTGAGATTCGGTCCTGGCGACGACGTAGCCGATGCCGCGCAAGGTGCGGATGGTGTCGGCCCCCAGCTTGCGCCGCAGATGATGGATGTATACCTCGACCGTGTTGCTGCCGATTTCATCGCCCCAGGCGTAGAGATGCTGTTCCAGCTGGGTGCGCGACAGGGCACGCCCGGCTTGCTGCATCAGGGCGTGCAGCAGGGCATATTCCTTGGCCGACAGATCGACTTCCTTTCCCTTGCATTCCACCCGCCGCGTCGCCGGGTCGAGCGTGACCTCCCCGCTGACAAGCAGGGACGACGGCTGTCCGCCGGCGCGGCGCAGCAAGGCGCGCAGGCGGGCACTCAGCTCGGCCAGATCGAAGGGCTTGACCAGGTAATCGTCAGCCCCGGCGTCCAGGCCGCGGATCCTGTCCTCCACCGTGTCGCGCGCGGTAAGAATGAGTACCGGCAGGGTATTCTTCATCGCCCGCAAGCGACGCAACACCTCCAGGCCGTCCATTCGCGGCAGGCCGAGATCGAGGACAACGGCGGCGTAATCCTCTGTCATCAGTGCCGTCTCGGCGCTGATCCCGTCACTGACCCAATTGACCGCGTGGCCGGCCTGACGCAGGCCGGCCTGCAGTGCGTCACCGAGCAGGGTGTCGTCTTCAACCAGCAGGATTCTCATGAGCCGTGCCGCGCATAATCATGAGTCATGCCACTCATATTTTTCCAACCCGTAATCATGGTGAGGATGAGATTTTAGTTCCGGCCGCTGCGCTTGACGTCGATGCGACCGACGTCAGCCTACACTGAAACCCGGTCACGCCTCGCCTTCTTCCAGCCGGTAATCATGGCCAGGACCAGATTCTCGCGATGCAGCCAGCTGCTGACAATGACGCCCGCGATGTGAATGAGGACAATCGCCATCATGCCATTGGAAGCCCCTTCATGCAGTTCTTCCATCAGGCGCCCGCCGGTGTCCTCATACACGGCCCAGCCGCTGACGGTGGCGGCGATACCGAAGCCCAGCAGAAGAAAGATCGCCACCGCGCCCGCCGGGTTGTGACCGACATGGTGCTGGGGATTCCCCTTCAGCAGCGACTTGAGGTAGCCGATAACCGTCCCCGGGGTCGGCAAAAATTCGGCAAAGCGCGAATAGGCTCCGCCGACAAAGCCCCACAACAGCCGGAAGGTGATAAGACCGGCGAGGGTGTAGCCGGCGATGACGTGAATATCACGCAACTTCTCGGATTCCGCTGTAATGAAAGCGGCGGCAAAACTCGCCACCAGCGACCAGTGAAACAGCCGCGTCGGCAAGTCCCAGACGCGGAGACGCGTGGTATCGCCTTGCATGAGGACGCTCATTTCGGAATCCTGATCGAACGCTCGTTGTAGTCCCCAGCTGCAGCCTGTGCATGGCAGGCGGTACAGTTGGCCGGGCTCTTTATCGAAGCGCGCTTCCAGGTCGCCGCGTCTATCTCGACGTGTTTCCGGTTGAAGCGCGCGGTCTCGGTGATGCGCAGCAGCGGCTTGCCCCGGGCATCGCGGGTATCTCCCGTCTTGCGCCCGCCGGAATGCGCCACCAGAAAATCGGTGATGGCGCTGCGGCGCTTTTCATCGAGGCTGGCGTCGGAACCGAAGTGGCGCGACAGGCCGCCCATCATCTCGCGCCATGAATCCGCATGCAGCATCTGCGGCGGATAAGCGATGTGGCAGGAGGCGCATTCCTCCTCGAAAGCCGGGTTCTTCGGCAGGGCGTAGCTATCGGCCCGGGCCGGCAGGGCAAGGGCGGTCAGCAGGAGCGGCAGAATGATGCGGATGGTCATGATGGTCTCGAGGCTACTTGAGGCTCAGCAGCCAGGCCATTACGTCAGCCTTTTCCTGGGCGCTGCAGAGCCGGTTGAGGGTGTCGTTGCAGTTGCGGCGGAACCATTTGTCCACCTTGGCGGCGTCGGTGAAGCGTTCGGCGTTGGCCGCAGGCGCCAGCGGCGTGATGGCCTTCTCGGTTTTGGCGTGGCGGCCGGCCTGGGTCGGCTTTTCGGTGTGGCAGGAGGCGCAACTCCATTCCCCGCCCTGCCTGGTGCTGAAGAAGCGCGCGCCGCGCTCGGCAGACGCGGCGACGCCGGCCTCCTTCTCGAAGCGGGAGAGGAAATCACGCGGGACTTCGGCGCGGGCGCCCGCGGCAAACAGCACCGCAGCCACGATGAGCAGGTATCTCATGAAGGACTCCGTAATCATTGGATGATCCAATCATGCTTTACGCCGCTTAAACGGCGCTTAAGAGCCATGATTTCAACAGGAATCGGCACCGAGGCGCGCCAGGATGCGCAGCGATGGAGCCGTCCTCAGGCCGGAAACCGGCTCGCGTTGCGGCTCCTGCCGGGCAGGCCTACTTCTTTGTCATTGCGTAGAAGTCGCGCAGCGAGGCATACCGCGCGGCGCGAGCGGCGCGCACATGAAGGATCGCCTGTTGCATCGGGATGCCGGCCTGCACCAGGGTTTCGGCTGCAATCAGCAGGCTGCTTTCGAGAACTTCCGGAAACACTTCGGTTGCCCCGGCGGATTTCAAGCGGGCCACATCTCTGTCGTCGGCCGTGCGCACGACGATGGGAATCTGCGGCCGGGTAGCGCGCACGATGCGCAGCACGCGTTCGGCGGAATGCGCATCGGGATAGCTGACCACAACGGCGCGGGCGCGGGCGATCCCTGCAGCCTGCAGCACTTCCGGCCGGTCGGCGTTGCCGAAGACGACGTTGATACCCTGCTGTCGGGCTTCGGCGATGCGCTGCGGATCCACGTCGAGGGCGATGAAGGGGATGCCTTCCATGGCCAGGAACTCGGCGGTACGCTCGCCGGTGCGGCCATAGCCGCAGATCACCACGTGCTGGCCGAGCTCGAGGCTGTGCACGGCGATGTTGTGAACTACCGCGGCCTTGTGTGACCAGTCGCCGCGCCCCATGTCGCCCGAAAGTCGCGCCGCACGAGCGATCAGGAAGGGAGCAATGAACATGGACAGCAGCATGGCCGACAGAGTGATCTGGAAGGCGCTGACGCCGATCAACTGCAACTGGTAGGCGAGTTCGATCAGCACCAGGCCGAACTCGCCGGCCTGTGCCAGTTGCGCGGCGGTGCGCAGGCTGGCGACCAGCGGCGTCTTCGCCACCCGGGTAATGAGCAGCATCACCAGGGCCTTGCCGCCGATCAGCAGGATCACGGCCAGTGCCAGCTTGTGCGCATTGGCAAAAACGTAGGCGATGTCCAGCATCATGCCGACGGTGACAAAGAAGAGGCCGAGCAGGATGTCGCGAAACGGCCGGATGTCGGCCTCAACGTGGTGGCGATACACCGTTTCCGAAATCAGCATGCCGCCGACGAAGGCGCCCAGCGCCAGCGACAGCCCGCTCCGGGCGGTGAGGAAGGACAAGCCGACGACGATCCACAGCGTGGTCAGCACCAGCAGTTCATTCGAGCGTATGTTCGCCACAACATCAAAAATACGTCCCAGCAGCTTTTGTCCGAGCCATATCAGCAGTGCCAGCACGGCGACAGCCTCAGCCGCGGCCACCGCCAGCGAACGCAACAGGTCGTCGCCCGCAGCGGCCAGAGCCGGCAGCAGAATCAGGCAGGGCGCCACCGCGAGGTCCTGGAACAGCAGCACGCCCATGGTCTGGCGGCCGGACCGGGAATGCAACTCGAAGCTTTCGGACAGCATCCTGGCGACAATCGCGGTGGAAGACATCGCCACCGCCAGCCCCACCACCAGGCCGCTGCGCCAGCCCTGATCGTAGGCCAGTGCCGTCACCAGTCCGGTACCCAGCGTGGTCAGCGCCATTTGCGCCGGGCCAAGGCCGAATACCAATGCGCGCATGGCATGCAGGCGCTTCAGGCTGAATTCAAGTCCGATCGAGAACATCAGGAAGACCACCCCGAACTCGGCGAACCCATCCACTTCAGCGCTCTCGGTCAGCAAGGCCAGGCCATGCGGACCGAGAGCGATGCCGATGGTCAGGTAAGCGAGCATCGACGGCAGCTTGAAGCGGCGAGCCAGCGCGACGGTAACCACGGCGGCGGAGAGCAGCAGCAGGATCGAGAGCAGATTGGAGTGCACGGCGGGATGATACCGTGCGCTCACGCTCAAGCCGGCGTGATGGGTACAATGCCACGCTGAGCGCTCGCTTTCCGGTCCGTAACGATAGCGGCGCAAGGCAAGTGGTGCCGGCTGTTCGTTTCCGCGAGGCTTCTTCGCTCGATACTTATTGACAAGAAAATACAAGCCATGAACTACGCAAAAATTGCCGGCCTGTTCGTCCTCGCCTTCCTCCTGAATCGCGCGGCCCCGGCGATTCTCGAGCGTCTGGCAATGCTGGGGGGTACCGAAACGGCCATTGCCAACTCGCTGTGGTGCCTGGGACTGTTCCTGGTGTTCGGCTGGGCCTGCAGCAAGCTGGCCGAAGGCAGCGTTTTCCCCAACTTCACCTTGCAGCTTCTGGTGGGCATCGTCCTGCACGATGCATTGGCGCCCATTGCGTCGCAGATCATGCTTTCGGTGGTGGTGTGCACCGCGCTCGCGGCCATCATCCTGAAAGGCGGCGGCGACGAACTGGACAGGCTCGACGTCGTCAAGATCGCCTTCCCCACCGTGATGATTGCCGTGGTCGGCTATCTCATCACCTTCTTCGTCATGTTTCCGCTTTTGATGCTGATGGGACTCGACGGCAAGACGGCGGCCCTGCTCGGCGCCATTCTCGGTTCCACCGATCCGGCGGCGCTGATCCCCACGCTGAAAAGAATAGTCTTCAAGGACGAGTACAAGCGCCTGTCCAGTATTTCAGTGGCGGAAAGCGCCCTCAACGATGCCGTCGGCGCCATCTTTACCGCTGCCGTTGCCGCCATGATCCTGGCCGGCGCGTCGGTGGACACGATGGGCGGACTGGTTTCCGGAATGTTCAGCGCGGAAAACATGCTGACTCTCGGCGGGCAATTCCTGTTCGGCACCGTCGCAGGCGTCATGGGCTGGGCGGCCATGTACGCCTACGAGGTCTACAAATCGCGGGATCACGAACGCAACGTCGGCGAGACCACCTATGACTTTGCCATCGTGCTGGCGGTTCCGCTGCTGACTTTCCTGCTGGCGCAGGCCATACACGGCAACGGTTTTCTGGCCGCCTTTGTTGCCGGTTTGCTGGCCAACTACAACCACGGCAAGAAATACTTTCACACCACGCTGCACACCATGGAGATACAGGTCGAGAGCATTGCCAAGCCGACCATATTCATGATGGTGGGCCCGTTTGTCGCCCTGGGCGATCTGTGGCATACCGCAGCCCTCGGCCTGCTGGTGTCGGTGGTGTTCATTCTCGTCGCCAGGCCTGTGGCGGTCATGCTGTCGATGCTGCCGACCGATCTCAGCATGAAAGACAAGCTGTTCATGAGCATCGTGCGCGAGACCGGCGTGATACCGGTGGTGCTGGCGGTAATCACCGTTGCCCAGTTTCCGGAATTGACCCTGCTCATGCCGCTGACGGCCTGGGTGGTAATCTGGACCCTGACCCTGCTGCCGGCAGTAACACCCTGGTGGTCAAGAAAACTGGGAGTGGTGCAATAAGCCTGATGCGCAGGACGGCGGCGAACCGGGGCACCGGGATGTCGAGCCCTGAGGCGAGGGACTTGAACTTTAGAAGAATCGCAGCATCTATGTCGCCGCACGCGCGATTTGCAACTCCGCTGCCAATCAAGCCTTTTCCGGGAGAACCCGCATGAAACGCATCGTTCTGTTCATCGTCACCAACCTTGCCGTGATGCTGGTGCTGTCCATCGCCGCCAGCCTGCTCGGGGTGAATCGCTTCCTCACCGCCAACGGCCTCAACATGGGCCTGCTGCTCGGCTTCGCCGGCATCATGGGCTTCGGCGGCGCCTTCATTTCACTGGCCATGTCGAAGATGATGGCCAAATGGTCGACGGGCGCGCGCATCATCGACAGCCCCGAAACCTCGACCGAGTTCTGGCTGGTGGAAACCGTGCGCAAACTCTCCGCCAAGGCCGGCCTCGCCATGCCCGAAGTCGCGATCTACGAAGGCGAGCCGAATGCCTTCGCCACGGGTGCGAGCAAGAACAATTCCCTGGTCGCGGTCTCGAGCGGCCTGCTGCAAAGTATGAGCAAGGAGGAAGTCGAGGCAGTGCTGGCGCACGAAGTCAGCCACATCGCCAACGGCGACATGGTGACGCTGACGCTGATCCAGGGTGTGGTCAATACCTTTGTCATCTTCCTGTCGCGCGTCGTCGGCTACCTGGTCGACAGCTTTCTGCGCCGCGGCGACCGCGAGTCCTCCGGCCCCGGCATCGGCTATACCATCACCGTGATTGTCTGCGACATCCTCTTCGGCGTGCTGGCCAGCATCGTCGTCGCCTGGTTCTCGCGCCAGCGCGAGTTCCGCGCCGACGCCGGCGCCTCCGGCCTGATGGGCTCGCCGCGGCCGATGATGGCGGCCCTGCAAAGGCTGGGTGGCATGACGGTCGAGCCGCTGCCGAAGAGTCTGGCCAGTTCCGGCATCGCCGGCGGGCCGGGCTGGAGCGCGCTGTTCGCCAGCCATCCGAGCATGGAAGAACGCATCGCCGCGCTGGCCGCGCAAGGCCGCTGATCTGCCGCGGCCTCTTGCCTGACCGCCGCCGTGTCCGACCGCCTTGCAGTCCTGCCCCAGTATCTGCTGCCCAAGCAGGCACTGACGGCCCTCGCCGGCAAGTTCGCCGGCGCCCGCGCCGGCGGCCTCACCACCGCCGTGATCCGCTGGTTTGTCGGCCGCTACGGCGTCGACATGGGCGAAGCGGTCAATCCCGACATTGCCGCCTATGCCAGCTTCAACGAGTTCTTCACGCGGCCGCTGAAGGCCGCCGCGCGCCCTCTGGCTGATGCCGGTTTCATTTGCCCGGTGGATGGCGCCATCAGCCAGTTCGGCGCGATCGAGCGCGACCAGATCTTTCAGGCCAAGGG
>CAINHS010000148.1 GCA_903848955.1 uncultured beta proteobacterium | reverse complement strand
CGATCTCGCCCGCACCGAGGTCACCACCACGCTGCTATCGGAAGAGGGCTTTGTCGTCACCTTCACGGATGACGCCGGCGAGGACCAGCAGCAAGCCTTCAAACAGCGCGAGTTCGAGAAACGTTTCTTTGCCGACACCACCAACCAGCTGCTGTGCAAGACGTTTCTGGAAAACGCCCTGCGCGACCCGGTCAGCGGTGAAATCGGCAAGTCCATCATCTTCGCCGTCAGTCAGAACCACGCCGCCAAGCTGGCGCAGATTCTGAACCAGATGGCCGACCGCATGTTTCCGGCCCGGTACCAGTCCGACTTCGCCGTGCAGGTCACTTCCCAGATAACCGACGCCCAGCAGTTCACCATCAACTTCGCCAACAACAACTTGCTCGGCTCCGGCAACTTCATCCCCAGCTACAAGACCAGCAAGGCACGCATTTGCGTCACGGTCGGCATGATGACCACCGGCTACGACTGCACCGACATCCTGAACATCGGCCTCTTTCGTCCGATCTTCTCGCCCACCGACTTCATCCAGATCAAGGGACGCGGCACGCGCAAGCACGACTTCCGCGAGCTGCTTTTTGACGATGCCCTCAAGGAGGGCGTGCAACAGCCCATCAAAACCGCCTTCAAGCTGTTCGACTTCTTCGCCAACTGCGAATACTTTGAGGAAGAGTTCAACTACGACGAAGTGCTCAAGCTCCCGCCGCCCAAGAGCAAGGGCATGGGCGGAGGCGATAGGGGTGGCGACGGCCCGGTCGTGGTGGGTGGCAGCTATGAGCACCTGGGCGCCGACATTCTGGCGTCGATACGGGTCGAGGAAATCTCTGCCGAGGGCATGAAGATCGACCGTATGTTCTTCGAGAAGTTTGAAGACGTGATCCGCGCCAACGACGGCGTCGCCGCTGCGGTCGAAGCCGGGCAGTGGGACCGCGTTATCGACTACGTCAACCGCGAGGTCTTCGACAAGCCCGAGGAGTACTACACGCTGGACAAACTGCGCAAAGCCGCTGCCGTGGACCGGCGGCTGACGCTGCGCGAAATCCTGGAGAAGATCTTCGGCCTGATTCCGCGCTTCAAGTCCAAGGACGAGTTGCTGGAAGAAGAGTTTTCCAAGTTCGTCGCCGACCGCGTGCCCGAACCGCCCTCAGCCATCCCGGCCATCAAGACCTACTTCAAGGCCTACGTCACCAGCGACCAGATTCGCCACATCATCGACAGCCGGCAGTTCACCGACCTGGCGACCAACCCGTTCTTCAGCACCCACGACTTCCGGGCCGTGCCGCAGCAGTACCGCACACTGGTCCCGGAATACGTCAAGGACTATGTGTCCTTGAATCAGTTCGCCGCTTGAGCTATGAATGCATTCACATCTGGTTTTAATTATGGCGAATTCGCCATAGTTAAACCCGTCGAATTCGACGGAATTAAAAACGCAGACGTCCTGACTGACACCACCATGAAACGCTTGAAATAATGCTCGACACCGACACCAAACGCCGCATCGACACTGCCCGCGACATCCTTGTTGGCAAGGTGCCCGACCCCAAGAGCCAGGTTGAGCAGATCACCATCGCCTTGATCTACAAGTTCATGGACGACATGGACGCCGAGAGCGAAGAACTCG
>CAINHS010000147.1 GCA_903848955.1 uncultured beta proteobacterium | reverse complement strand
GGTGCTGGTGCTCGATCCGGTGCTGCTCATACTGGCCATGGGCGGCAGCCGCTTCGCCTATCGCTCGTGGCGCGACGGGCATCTGTTTTCACTCCGTCAGCTGGCGGGAGAACCCCTGCTGATCCTCGGCAGCGGCGAGGCCGCGGCTTCGCTGCTGCGCGAACTGGCGGCGCGGCGCGAGTGGCGCGTGGTCGGCCTGCTGGCGGAGGATGCCGCCATGCTGGGGCGGCAGATCGCCGGCGTCCCCGTGCTGGGGCCGATGGCCGACCTTGCCCTCCATGTCAGGCGCACGGAGGTGGGTCACGCCGTGATCGCCATGCCGGAGGCGAGCCCGACAGCCCGTCGCCATGCCGCGGAACTGGCGGTCGCGGCAGGGATGAAGGTGCTGACCATACCCTCGCTGGGCGACCTGCTCTCCGGCCGCGTGTCGATTTCGAGTATCCGCAAGGTTGAGCTGGAAGACCTCCTCGGCCGTGACCGCGTCACGCTCGATGAGGCCGGCCTGAACCGGCTGCTGAATGGCAAGGTGGTGCTGGTGACCGGTGCGGGAGGCTCGATCGGTTCGGAGCTGTGCCGGCAGATCGCCCGTTTCGCACCGCGTTGCCTGATCTTCCTCGAGCAGTCGGAGCTGGCGCTGTACAGCATCGAGCAGGAGTTCGCCGGGCAGCCGGTGCAGTGCGTGATCGGCGACGTCAAGGATGCGGCGTGCATGGAAGCGGTATTCCGTGAGCATCGGCCGGATGTGGTGTTCCATGCCGCGGCCTACAAGCATGTGCCGCTGATGGAAGGCGCCAATGCGTGGCAGGCGGTGCGCAACAACGTGCAGGGCACCTTGACCGTGGCGCGCGCGGCGGCGGCAAGCAATGTCGGCGAGTTCGTCCTGATCTCGACCGACAAGGCGGTGAATCCGACCAATGTCATGGGCGCCAGCAAGCGTCTGGCGGAGATGGCCTGCCAGGTCTTGCAGCGGCAGGCGCCGACGCCGCGCTTCGTCGCGGTGCGCTTCGGCAACGTGCTCGGCTCTTCCGGCAGCGTGATACCCAAGTTCCGCGAACAGATCGCCAGAGGCGGGCCGGTGACCGTGACCCATCCCGACATCATCCGCTACTTCATGCTGATCCCGGAGGCGGCGCAACTGGTGTTGCAGGCCGGCCTGATGGCGAGCATGCACAGCGAGGGCGGCGAGATCTTCGTGCTCGACATGGGTGAGCCGGTGAAGATCGCCGACCTGGCGCGTGACATGATTCAGCTATCGGGCTTTACCGAGGATGACATCAGGATCGAATTTACCGGCCTGCGCCCTGGCGAGAAGCTTTACGAGGAATTGCTGGCCGATGGCGAATCGACCCTGCCGACGCCGCATCCGAAGCTGCGGGTGGCAAAGTCTGCGACGGTGCCCGATGCGGCATGGCTTGCCGATCTCGAACTCTGGCTGGCGGTGTCCTCGCGTACCGAGACCGAGGTGAAGCAGGGGCTCAAGGCGCGGGTGCCGGAATATCAGCCTGCAGCGCATTGAAGGCGCTGACCACCTGGTCGACGCCGATATCCTTGACATCCAGGGACGGTTGCTGCAACAGGCGATAGGGCACTCCCCAGGGACGCCAGCGCTGCGCATCGGAGTCGC
>CAINHS010000146.1 GCA_903848955.1 uncultured beta proteobacterium | reverse complement strand
GCATACCTTCTGCCCCGCCAGTACCTTGTCATACAACGGTCTTTGACCGTTACCGAAGCCCCGCTAAAACCCGTGTTTACCGGGCTTTGCGTTTCTACTGGTTGACCTCGAAACTCATGCCAATATGAGTTCCCGCGTCTTTTGACGTTGGCGTGAGCGACAGGCCTTGAAGCGCGAGGCGCATATCGGTAGAGTGCGCCACCCTAGCCTTCGCGTATTCCCCATGCTCCCGACCATCGAACAACGAATCGCCGCTGAACTCGGTGTCAAAACCGCCCAGGTCATTGCCGCCGTGCAATTGCTCGATGAAGGCGCCACCGTTCCATTCATTGCGCGCTACCGCAAGGAAGCCACGGGGGAACTGGACGACATCCAACTGCGTCTGCTCGAAGAACGTCTGACGTATCTGCGCGAACTTGAAGAGCGCCGCGCGGCGGTGCTTGCCTCCATCGAGGAACAGGGCAAGCTCACTGCCGGACTCAGGGCCGAGATCGAGGATGCGGCCACCAAGCAGCGCCTCGAAGATCTCTACCTGCCCTACAAGCAGAAGCGCCGCACCAAGGCGCAGATGGCACGCGAAGCCGGCCTGGAACCCCTCGCCGATGCACTGTTCGACGATCCCGGGTTGCTGCCGGAAATCGAGGCCGCCAAATACGTGCGCCTGGAACAGGAGCCGGCCGAGCTTCATGTAGCGGACGTCAAGGCCGCGCTCGACGGCGCGCGCCAGATTCTGATGGAGCGCTTTGCCGAGGATGCCCTGCTGCTCGACAAACTGCGTCGCCACCTGCTCGACCACGCGCTGCTCGTCTCCCGGGTGGCTGAGGGCAAACAGATCGAGGGCGCAAAGTTCCGCGACTGGTTCGACTTCCGCGAAGCGATCAATACCGCCCCGTCGCACCGCGTTCTGGCGATGCTGCGCGGCCGCAACGAGAACATCCTGCGCCTGTCGCTCAAGACCGCGTCCGAACTGGAAGACCCGCCGCGCTCTTCTCCTTGCGAAGCCATGGTCGCCGGTCATTTCGGAATCACGGACAAGGCTCGCCCGGCTGACAAGTGGTTACTCGAGTCAGCCCGTTGGGCTTGGACCGTCAAGCTCTCGCTGCACCTCGATCTCGAACTGATGAACCAGTTGCGCGAACGTGCCGAGGCGGAGGCCATCCGCGTCTTTGCCCGCAATCTTCACGACCTGCTGCTGGCGGCGCCGGCCGGACCGCGAATCACGATCGGCCTTGATCCGGGGATTCGCACCGGCGTTAAAGTGGCGGTCGTCGACAGGACCGGCAAGCTCGTCGATACGGCGACAATCTTTCCTCATGAGCCGCGTCGCGATTGGGAAGGATCGCTCGCCGCAATCCGCCACCTCGCGCAAAAGCACGGCGCCGAGCTCATTTCCATCGGTAACGGCACAGCCAGCAGAGAAACGGACAAGCTTGCAGCCGAACTGATCAAGCGCCATCCGGAACTGAAACTGGCCAGGATTGTGGTGTCTGAGGCCGGTGCGTCGGTCTATTCGGCCTCTGAACTGGCGTCAAATGAATTTCCGGACATCGACGTATCGCTGCGCGGTGCAGTTTCCATTGCCCGTCGTTTGCAGGACCCTCTGGCCGAACTGGTCAAGATCGACCCGAAGAGCATTGGCGTCGGTCAGTACCAGCACGACGTAAATCAGGTCAGGCTGGCGAAGTCACTCGTCGCGGTGGTCGAGGATTGCGTGAACTCGGTCGGAGTCGACGTCAATATGGCCTCAGTGCCTTTGCTCACGCGCATCTCAGGCCTGAATGCGACGCTGGCCGCCAACATCGTGGCGTACCGGGACCAGCATGGCGCCTTCAAGAGCCGCAAACAACTGCTGTCAGTGCCGCGTCTGGGCGAGAAATCTTTTGAGCAGGCGGCCGGATTCCTGCGGATCAGCAATGGCGACAACCCGCTTGATGCATCGGCGGTGCATCCCGAGTCCTATCCGCTGGTCGAACGGATTCTGGCTGACATCAAGCAGGGAATCCGCGAAGTCATCGGTGACAGCAAGGCGCTGCGCGCGCTCAGTCCGGAGAAATACACGGATGAGAAATTCGGTCTGCCGACGGTGCAGGACATTCTCAATGAACTGGAAAAGCCCGGCCGTGATCCGCGCCCCGAGTTCAAGGCGGCCGCCTTCCGCGACGGTGTCGAAGAACTCAAGGACCTGGAGCCCGGCATGCTGCTGGAAGGGGTGGTCACCAACGTCACCAATTTCGGGGCCTTCGTCGACATCGGAGTGCATCAGGACGGTCTTGTCCATGTCTCCGCGCTCGCCAACAAGTTTGTCAAGGACCCGCACAGTGTCGTCAAGGCCGGCGATGTGGTGAAAGTAAAAGTGCTGGAGGTGGACACCGCGCGCACACGGATTGCCTTGACCATGCGTCTCACCGACGAAGTGACGGCGAAGAAGGACAGCAACGAGCCGGGGCGAAGCGGCAAAGCCGGCCTGCCGAAACGGGAGGTCCCGTCAGCAGGCGGTACCATGGCAGCAGCATTCGCCAAGCTCAAGCGCTAAGGGGCCGCTTCCGTACAAGGTTCCGGCAGCGGACATTGCTGTTCATTTGCGCTGTTCGAGCTCCTCGTTCAATGTTCTCGAAGCCTGCCAGAAAAGCAGGCTGGCCATGCCGCCGAGAATGCCGACGACCAGCATCGAATAGCGGATCGCTTCCGGGCCGTGCCGGGAAAAGACGTAGTCGTTGAGCAGGCCTATGGTCAGCGGGCCGAGGCCGAGGCCGATCATGTTGGCGATGAACAGCAGAATCGCCGAGGCGGTGGTCCGCATGCGCAACGGGGCGATGCCCTGCACCACGGAGAACATCGGACCGACGTACATGGCGCCCAGGGCGTAGAAGGGAATAAAGCAGAGCAGCGCCAGATTCCGGTCGGGCAGCAGGGTGAAGCCGACGACGAAGGGGATGCCGAGGAAAGACTGGAAAGCCGGCAGGCGCATGTACCAGCGCTTGTCCCTGGCGCCGAAATGATCGGCGAGCCGGCCGCCGAGGAATGCGCCAAGGCACCCCGCGACGCCGATGGTCCAGCCCAGATGAAGACCGATTTCGGACCAGGTCATGCCATGCACGCGGCCGAGAAAGGAAGGACCCCAGGTGAGCACGCCATAACCCGACAGCGACTGCACCGACGATGCCAGGGCAACGAAGATGAAGGCGCGACGCGTGGCCAGAAAACGCAGGGTCTCGACCAGCGAGACCTGCTCGATGTCGGCCTGGCGATTCTCCGACCAACCGCGCGGCGGCTCCTTTATCGTAAGGCCGACCAGGGCCGCGAGAATCACGCCGGGAATACCGACGACAAAGAAGGCGACACGCCAGTTGTAGTGCTGGACCAGGTAGCCGCCGGCGAGAAATGCCAGGGCGGCGCCGACATACACTCCCCATGCATAGAGCGACAGTGCGGTGGCGCGCTGCCGCGGCGGGAAATAGTCGGCAATCAGGGCGTGCGCCGGCGGGCTGCCGCCGGCCTCGCCGACGCCGACCAGCACGCGCGCCAGCGCCAGTTCGGCAAAGTTGCGCGCCAGACCGCAGGCGGCGGTCATGGCGCTCCAGGTAATCAGGGCACCGGTGATGATGAATTTGCGCGAGCCGCGATCGGCCCAGCGGGCAATGGGAATGCCGGCAAAGGTGTAGAAGAAGACGAAGGCAAAGCCGGAGAGAAAACCCATCGCCGTGTCGGATACGCCGAACTCCTGCTTGATCGGCTCGATCAGGATGGCGAGGATCTGCCGGTCGATGAAATTCAGGACATAGGTCAGGCTGAGCAGCGTCAGCACATACCAGGCGTAAGGCCCTGCCGGCCGCACCGCGGCGGCTTCCGGCTTCGGGTCGGTCGATGTATTTGTCATTAATCGGGGTGGGCTGTTCCGGCTGCAGAGCGAAGATGCAACGTCTCATTTTAGAAGAGACCTCCCGGCACCAGGCGCCATGGCAGCATTTTTTCTTTCTCACCGGCACCATGCCACGGGCGCACCGGATCAAAGGCACACTGGTACGATGTCGCCGACGACCTGCCGCAATATTCCGGATTCCCGAAATAATCACCGAGGATTGACCATGACCATATCGATGTACCAAGCCAGCGCGCCGCGCTTTGCCGGCATGTTGCGCAACCTGGATGCCATTCTGGCCAAAGCAAGGGCGCACGCGGCTGCAAAGAAGATCGATCCCGCGGTGCTGCTGGCGGCGCGACTGTTCCCGGACATGTTCCCGCTATTGAAGCAGGTTCAGATTGCCACCGACCACGCCAAGGGTGCCGTGGCGCGGCTGGCCGGCGTCGAGGTGCCGAAGTTCGAGGACGGCGAACAAAGCTTCGAGGAACTCCAGGCGCGCGTGGCCAGGACAATCGCATTCGTCGAATCCTTTTCCGCCGCACAGATCGACGGCTCGGAAGAAAGGGAGATTGCGCTCAAGATCGGCGGACAGGAGATGAGCTTCCAGGGCATGCCCTACCTGCTCGGCTTTGCCATCCCGAATTTCTATTTTCATCTGGTGACCGCCTACAACATCCTGCGTCACAACGGTGTGGAAATCGGCAAGCGCGACTACACCGGCAATCCCTAGCCAGGGCACCGGACAAGGCATGCGCTCGACTCGTGCCACAGCCGCCCTCGCACGCCTGAATTCGCGGAGCGGGGGCCGTCACTACTTCATGGCCCTTACCGGATCCGGCCTGTTCATCCTGCGCGAACGGATTGACGGGTCGGATATCGAGCTTTCCGCTGCCCTCACGCTGGACGATTTTGTGCGCCTTGCAGATTCGATGGGTCCACGAAAGCTGGTCCGCATCACCAGGAGCGAGGCCGCCTTCATGCAGCAGTTGCTGAAAAAGCCCGTACCGCCGCAATAGCCCGGACTCCTCTGAAGGCAAAATCCAGTTCCAGCCGGAAAACAGTCCGCACTCATGTTCAGCAAAGCCACTCTCAAATTCCTCGACGAACTGGCCGCCAACAATAACCGGGCGTGGTTCGCAGCGAACAAGCCGCGTTATGAATCGCTGGTGCGCGAACCGGCGCTGGAGTTCATTGCGGCGATGGCTCCTACCCTGGAAAAGTTCGCCCCGCACTTTCGCGCCGATCCGCGCAAGATGGGCGGATCGCTGATGCGGGTGTTCCGCGACACGCGCTTTTCGCGGGACAAGACGCCGTACAAGACCAACATCGGCATCCAGTTCCGCCACGAACTGGGCAAGGACGTCCACGCGCCCGGCTTCTATGTGCATATCGCCACCGACGAGTGTTTCCTCGCTGCCGGCTGTTGGCATCCGGAATCGGATGCGCTGGGGCGGATCCGTGATCACATCGCGCAGAAACCCGACAAGTGGATTGCCGCGCGCGACCACAGAAAGTTCGTCGCGCAATGGTCGCTTGCCGGCGACAGCCTGACGCGGCCGCCGCGCGGCTATGCCGCCGATCATCCGGCAATAGACGATTTGAAGCGCAAGGACTTCATCGGTATGGCGCCATTGTCCCGGGCCGAGGTCGCCGGACCGGATCTGGTAAAACTGGCCGGCACCGGATTCACG
>CAINHS010000145.1 GCA_903848955.1 uncultured beta proteobacterium | reverse complement strand
GGCATGCCGCAGGCCGGCAGAGTGCCGGTGCAAGGCAGTGGCGGCGCCGCGAAGGAAGTCCCGGCGGGCGATCCGGTGGTGTATTTCCCGGCCTGCGGCGGGCGCATTTTCGGCGCCAATACGGCCGCCGAAGCCACGCTGCCGGAAGTCGTCATGGAACTGCTGGTTCGCGCCGGCTACGCGCCGCGCCTGCCCGCCGGCTTCGACAAGCTCTGCTGCGGCCAGATGCTGGCCAGCAAGGGCCTGGCGGAAGAGGCGGAGCACATGGCCGAGGCCGTCGGCGCCGCATTGCTGCAAGCCGCGGATGACGGCCGCGGCGGCTACTATCCCGTCATCATGGACGCCAGCACCTGCTCGGTGCGCATGCAGAAGCACCTCGCCGGCAGGCTGACGCTGCTCGATTTCCACGAGTTCGCACATGACGCGCTGCTGCCGCGCCTGAGGCTCAGCCGCAAGCCGGGGCCGGTGGCGCTGCACATCAACTGCAGCGTGCGCCGCGCCGCCTCCGACGAGAAACTGCGCCGGGTGATCGCCGCCTGCGTCGACGAGGTGGTCGAACCCGCCGGCGTCACCTGCTGCGGTTTCGCCGGCGACCGCGGCTTCGTCGTGCCGGAACTCAATGTGCACGCCCTGCGCAAGGTGCACGAAGGCTTGCCGGCGAACTGTTGCGAGGGGGTGTCCACCAACCGCACCTGCGAGATCGGCCTCACCGCCGAAACCGGCCGGCCCTACCGCTCGATCGCCTATCTGCTCGAGGAGTGCAGCCGCAGCGTGGAAGCGGCATGCTGACGGCGACGCGCCCGACGAAGTTTGCGTGAAGCAGTTACACTGCCGTCATAGCGTCCTTGCACCTCAGGCCCGAAGCCGGCATTGCCAGCCCCTGACCGGCCGCAACACCGGTGCTGCGTGACGCGAAACGGGGAAACGATCATGCCGCAAAAGATGACTTGGCATTCAGGCTACAGCGTCGGCAATGCCGGCCTGGACGAACAGCACAAGCAGCTGCTGGCCCTTTGCAACAAGGCCGCCGACTGCATGGAGGACGACAGCGCCAGGGGCCGGGAACAGTTTCATGTGATCCTGAATGACCTCTGCATCTACGCCGAGCAACATTTCCGCACCGAGGAAGTCTTGCTCGGCCAGCATCACTATGCCGGGCTGACCGGACATAAGGCGGAACACGAGGATTACCAGGCGAAGCTGGTCGGCTTCCTCTATTCAGCGAGTTTCGGCATCATCGACAAAGAGGGGCTGCGCCGTTATCTGTCCGATTGGTGGATTCATCACATACTCGAATCGGATATGCAATACCGGCCGCTTTTTGCAAGAGCGCACGCGGCGCAATAATCCGCAATCAGCTTTGCCCGCTGCGCCGCTGCAACGCGGCTTTCTGCCGGGCCCGGCTGGCGCGCTTGTCCTTGCGCTGGTGAGCGCTGCCCTTCTTCAGCAGCGGATCAAGCGCCAGCGGGTTGCGCGGCCGGAGCGGACGCTGCCTGGCGCGCTTCATCGCGGATGAAACTTCAGCACCGCACGGCCGTCGGCGATCTGCCTCGGTTCCGGCTTCCAGGCGTGGCCATAGACGATTTCGAACGTGGCCGGCAGGCGCCCGCCGGCATCGCGCGCCCATGCCCCCAGCAGGCGGCGCCAGTCGCGCCAGCCCTGGCGGCCAAGCAAGGCGTCGCGCACCCCGAGATGGCGCTGATCGGCAAGGAAGGAACGTGGCGTCCGGTAGGTGAGGGTGATGATGTCCATATCCATCACCGGATCGCCGAAGCCGGCGGCAACCAGCATGTCGCCCAGGTCGTGCATGTCGAGAAAGCGCCTGACGCTGTCGCCGGCGCCGGTCGCTGCCGCCGCAGCACGCAACTCTTTCAAGGTGTCGGGGCCGAGGGTGGAAAAGGTCAGCAGGCCGCCCACCTCCAGCGTCCGGTGAATTTCCTTCAGGGCGGGCAGGGGATCGTCAAGCCAGTGCAGTACCAGATTCGACCAGGCCAGGCCGAGGCTGTTGGCGGCCAGCGGCAGGCTGCGCACGTCGGCATTGAGCAGTCGCGGTCCGCGCCCGGCTAGTCGCTGCAGGCGCGGAGTGCGCTTGCGCACGGCGGCCAGCATGGGCAGGGCGTAGTCGATGGCAATCGCCAGTTTGTCGCCCGCCGCGGTGCCGTAGCGCGTGTGCAGTTCGCGGATACCGTCGCCGGTGGCGCAACCGATATCGGCGACCCGGCGCGGATTGATCTTCAGCAGGTCGAGCCGGGCTGCCATGCGAGCGCCCACTTCGCGGGCCAGCACAGCGGCGCTGTCGTAGGATTCTGCGGCAGATGCGAAGTCGCTGCGCAGCGGAGAAACCTAGAACCTTAGCGCAGAGGCGCAGAGGCGCAGAGGTAACGCAGAGAAAGGCAAAGACACATTCCCGGTCCTGTTTTTCTCTGCGTCGCTTTTCTCTGCGCCTCCGCGCCTCCGCGGTAAAGCCTTTTCCATATCACGCGGCGGTAAGTCCCAGGCGCGCAAACAAAGCTTCGTCGCGGTCCGCCTCCGGGTTGTCGGCGGTCAGCAGCTTGTCGCCGTAGAAAATCGAATTGGCGCCGGCGAGAAAGCACAGTGCCTGCAGTTCGTCGCTCATCTCCTGGCGGCCGGCAGACAGCCGCACCAGCGACTCCGGCATGCAGATGCGCGCCACTGCGACGGTGCGCACGAACTCGAAGGGATCCAGCGGCGGCGCGTTCTCCAGCGGCGTACCGGGCATCGGCACCAGCTTGTTGATCGGCACCGATTCCGGCGGCGGATTCAGGTTGGCCAGTTCGGCCAGCAGGGCGGCGCGTGCGCGGCGCGTTTCACCCAGACCGACAATGCCGCCGCAGCAGACCTTGATGCCTGCTTCCCGCACCTGGCCAAGTGTGTCGAAACGTTCGGCCTGGTCGTGGGTGGTAATGACCTGGCCGTAGAACTCGGGCGCCGTGTCGAGGTTGTGGTTGTAATAGTCGAGGCCGGAAGCCTTCAGGCGTTCGGCCTGGCCTTGCTTGAGCATGCCCAGCGTGACGCAGGTTTCCAGGCCGAGTGCCTTGACCGCGGCGATCATGTCGGTAACGCGATCGAGATCCTTGTCCTTCGGGCCGCGCCAGGCCGCACCCATGCAGAAGCGCGTCGCGCCCTTGTCCTTGGCGGCCTGTGCCGCGGCGACCACGGCGTCGACTTCGAGCAAGGCCTCGCGCTCGACCTCGCCGTGGTGCGCCGACTGCGAGCAATAGCCGCAATCTTCCGAGCAGCCGCCGGTCTTGATCGAGAGCAGGGTCGACAGTTGGACGGCGTTGGCCGCATGATGTTGGCGATGGATCTGCTGCGCCTTGAACATCAGATCGTTGAAGGGCAGTTCGAACAGCGCGACGAGGGATTCCGTGGTGCAGCGCGGGGCGGGAACCAGACGGGGCGTGGCGGCTTCGGGGGCGGCTGTGGCAGTCATCGCAGCGGACTCGCTAGAATGCGGGAAGGCGCGAATCTTGGTGGAAGGAGCCGGCCTTGTCAATTGCAGCGAATGCAGCCAGGCATCTGGCAACGGCTGTGACGGCAGCAGTCCGCGGCTGCGCCGCCGCGCTGCTGCCGCAGAACTGCCTGCTGTGCGCCGCACCGGGCGGCGACAATCTGTTGTGCGCTGCGTGTCAGGCCGCTCTGCCGCGTTTGAGCGCGGAGCGCTGCCCGCTCTGCGCCTTGCCTGCGCCGGGGTCAAACATCTGTGGCGGTTGCCTGGGAAAGGCCCCGCATTTCGATGCCACGCAGGCGGTTTTCAGCTACGAGTTTCCGGTCGATAGTCTGATTCATGCGCTGAAGTACGCGCACCGCCTCGCCGCCGCCGAGTTTCTCGGCCGCGCTCTGGCGCAACTGCCGGCGCCGCTCCACCCCGACCTGATCGTGCCGGTTCCCCTGGCGGCGGCGCGGCTGGCGGAAAGAGGCTTCAACCAGGCCCTCGAAATCGCCCGGCCGTTGGCACGCGCCCTCGGCGTCCCGCTGGAGATCCGCCACATTCACCGCTGCCGCGACACGACTTCTCAAGCCGGCCTGCCTTTGAAGGAGCGGGCGAAGAACATGCGTCACGCCTTCGAGTGCGAACTCGACCTGACGGGCAAGACCGTGCTGCTGGTGGATGACGTCATGACCAGCGGTGCGACCCTTGACGAACTGGCGCGGACGCTCAAGGCGCACGGCGCGGCGCGGGTGGAGAACAGGGTGTTGGCGCGGGCGCTAAAGAGCTGAAGGCGGCAGTACAATCGCCGCTTCATTCGCCCTTGGAACAAGGGATAGTCATGGTGCTTCGTGATCCGGTCGACAAGAACCTGCTGCGCATGGAGGCCAGGCGTTTCGCCTCGCGTTGCGAGGCGCAGGTTTCCTCGGTCGAGCGTGCCGATACGCTGCGCGAGGTGGTCCGCCTGGCCGGGCTGATCACGCTGCCCTATCTGATCGCGGAGGATTACACGGCGCGGGACGCCCTGCGCGCGGTGCAGATGCGGGCAGAAGACCGGGCGCGGGAGCTGATTCAGGAGCAGATCAGGAACTATGCCCGCGCCGAGGAAAACCAGCGTGATAAACAGAAGCGGGCCATGCTGGATGCATGGGCCAGTCTTACCGGTCCGCTCGGCCATTTGCGTACCTGGGCGCACAGCAAACTCGTCGTCGCGGAACAGCAGAGCGGCTAGGCGGCAAGGCTGCCCGCCACAGCGCGGCTAGCGCAGGCGCTGGTCTACGTGCAGCGCCAGATCGGGCGGCAGGCCGGGCAGGCCGTGCGCCTTCTGATAGGCCTCGCGCGCTTCCGCACTCTTTCCTGCGGCATCCAGCGCAATGCCCAGACCGGCCCACCAGCGGGCCTCGGCGGGAGCCAGGCGGGTCGCCGCCAGGTAGTAGTTCACCGCTTCGGCGGCACGACCGGCACGATTGAGCAAGGCGCCGGCGAATCCCTGGTACTCGGCGCTGTGCTCGCCGGCGGCGGCATACTTCTGCAGCAGTTCGAGGGCGGCGGGGGCCTGGTTGCGTTCCACTTTCAAACGTGCCAGGGCCAGGGTCGAAGCCAGACGCACCTCAGGCAGCTCCGCTCCCTTGCGCAGGAGTTCTTCCGCTTCGTCCAGGCGCTTGACTTCCATCAGCAGCGCCGCCAGTGTCTGCCGTGCCGCCGCATGTGCGGGGTAGCCCTCCAGCGCGGCCCGGTAGCTGCCGGCGGCATCGTCGACCTTGCCCTGGCGTTGCGCCAGAACTCCGCGCCGGTATTCGGTTTCGGCCCGTTCGGCCGGTGACGGCAGTCGCAACTGCTTGTCGATGCGACCTTCCTCCGCCAGCGGCGGTACCTTGGGCGGGGCCACCACCGTCGGCCCGGGCGCGGCGGCGCGCATGCCCGGCTGATCCGGCTTTCTGCTCGCGGCCGCCTCCGCTTTCGCCGGCGCCTTGGCGCGAAGCGCGGGCAATGCCGACAAATCCTCGGTCATGCGCAAGGACGGCTCGGCAAAAACCGCGGACGTGCCGGCCTCTGTTGCCGGCGCTGGCGCCTTTGCCGCCGGTGCCGGCGCCGGCGGGGGCAGGGCGGGGGCTTCTCCCTGTGTCGCAAACCATGCCGCGCCCAGAATGGCCGCGACCGGAAGTGCCGCGAGCCACCACCACAGGCGGCTGCCGGGCTCCCGGTGGGCCGCCAGGGGCGTCACCGCGGCGGGCAAGGCGGCGCGTTCGCCTTCGCCGGCGCGACGGGCATCGAGGTCGCGCAGCATCTTGTTGACCAGGCTCATCGGACTGCCCTCCCCCCATTCCCCTGTCCAAGGCAGGGGGTGACGGTGGTTCTCCGCTGCTCGCCTGCAAAAGACGGCGGTGCCTCCCTTGAGGCGGCCCGGCGGGGGGCGGTCACCACCGCTGCCACCAGCCCGGCGGCCGCAGGCCCTCGGTATCGCGGCCCGCCAGGGCGACGTGGCTGCGACTCACCTTGCTCTTGCCCTCGCCGTAGGCAAGCAGCATGGATTTGTGTGCCAGGATATTGACCAGGCGCGGTGTGCCGTTGGACCAGCGGAACAGCAGGCGCGCACTGGCAGCCGGAAACACGTCGCCATCACGGTGACCCGCCACGCGCAGGCGATGGGCGAGGTAATGGGCGGCCTCCTGCGGCTTCAGGCCGGGAATGCGGTAATGGAACACGATGCGCTGGCGCAACTGGCGCACGGCGGGGTCGGACAGCTTGCGGTCCAGTTCCGGCTGGCCGAACATCACCACCTGCAGCAGCTTGTGCTTTTCGGTTTCAAGGTTGGACAGCAGGCGCAGGGCTTCCAGGCTTTCGAGCGGCATCGACTGCGCCTCGTCGATGCAGATTATCACCCGCTTGCCCTGTGCCGCCATCTCCAGCAGATGCTGATTGAATACCTTGAGCAGATGGAAGCGGTAGTCGAGGTCCTGCAGCCTGAGGCCGAGTTCTTCGGCAATGGCGATGAGCAGGAGGTGCGGCTCGAGCATCGGATTGGGCAGGTAGGCGACCACCTGATCTTCCGGCAGGGTGGCCAGAAAGCGGCGGCACAGCAGCGTCTTGCCGCTGCCCACCTCGCCGGTGATCTTGATGAAGCCTTCACCGCTGCTGAGGCCGATCAGCAGCGTGTTGAGGGCCTCCTGATGGGCGTCGGCCGAGTAGATGAAGCTGGTGTCCGGCGTGATGCCGAACGGGAACTCGTGAAGGCCGAAGTGATTGAGATACACGGCGTGCGGAACTACTCTGGCTGCCGGGTCGACGGGAAAGCCCGCATGCGCTCCTGCACGTCCTTGATGTCCTGGGTCCAGGCCCGCTCGCTGTCGATCAGCGTGGGCTTGATCAGGATGACCAGTTCGCGCTTGCTCAGCGACGAAGAGCGCTGGCCCAGCACGTTGGCGACAAAGCCGCTGGTTCCCGGCAACTGCGAGCGGTCGGCGGACTGCTGCTGGCGCATCAGGCCGCCGATGGCGACGATGTTGCCGTCCTGGACGCGGACGATGCTGTCTGTTTCGTTGATGTCGGCCGACGCCAGCGGCAGCTTGTAGATGCCCAGCGCGCCCAGGTCGATCACCTTCTGCACCTCGGACACGCTGCTCACCGCCGGATGCACATGAAGAATGATGTTGCCGTCCTCGTCGATCTGCGGTGTCACGTC
The DNA here is from genome assembly GCA_903848955.1 of uncultured beta proteobacterium. Taxonomy (GTDB): domain Bacteria; phylum Pseudomonadota; class Gammaproteobacteria; order Burkholderiales; family Rhodocyclaceae; genus Sulfuritalea. Next base: position 16,690 of record CAINHS010000145.1, on the reverse strand, counting down.
GAGCGAAATGCCGGAGAAATACGGTTGCAGCGTAATGCTCGGCGACGACACCGAACCGGTGGTGGTGGTGGTGGTCGATGAGGTGACATTGGTCACGAACAGCGCATCGGTCCCCACCTTGAGCACCGCCTTCTGGTTGTTCAGCGTTGCAATGCGCGGCGAGGACAACACGGACACGCTGCCCTGGCCCTCGAGGAAGTTCAGCAGCGCGGCGAAATTGGCGGTCTGGAAGGCCAGGCCGATGAAACCCTTGCCCAGTGTCGATGCGGCGATCGAGCCGAACTTGCCCGGGGTTACGGCGACGTTGGTGCCGTTCAGCGTCTGCGAAGCCGGGGTGATGCCGGAGGTCAGCGCGGCGCCGGGGCCGGCGACGCCGAATGCGCTGCTGGCATTCTGGAAACTGTTGAACGCGGTCCAGTTGATCCCCGCCTGGAAGTCCTCGGACAGCGTTACATCGATGATCTTGGCTTCCAGCATGACCTGGCGCTCGGCGATCAGCTGGGTCGCCTTGAGGTATTTCTCGACGCTGCGCAACTCGTTGGGCAGGGCGCGCACCAGCACCACTCCGGACGAAGGATTGAGCACCACGCTGCGCCCGTCGGCGGCGCCGATGATGCTCCCCAGGGCGCGGTTGAGATCGCCCCAGAAGTCGCTTTCAGTCGTCATGCTGACGCGGCTGGTGTCGCTGCCGCGCGTGCTGGACGCCGTACCGGCCCCTGCCGGCATTGTCTGGCTGGTGGTCGGCGTCGCCGCAGAGGTGCCGCCCGCGGCGCTGCCGGCGGCGGTCATCGAACTGCCGGTGACCCGCAGGTCGCTGCTGCCCTGGCGCCGGCTGGTCAGATAATTGATCTGGAAGACGCGGGTCTTCATCGTATTGGGTTCGATGAAGATGCGCTTGCCCTGAAGGCGATATTCGTAACCGTAAAGCTCGCGAATGGTGTCCAGCGCTTCCATCACGGTGACGTCCTTGAGATTCACCGTGAGACTGCCGCTTACGTCCGGTGGCAGCAGCATGCTGTAGCGCGTACCCGAAACCAGCGCCATGAAGACCTGCGTGGCGGGGGCATTGACCACCGAAAGATCGAAACGCGGCTCGGTTGCAGCAGCCTCGGGCGCCGCTTGCGGCACCAGCGGCGGCATGAGCGACTTGTCGGCGGCTTCCGCCGCATGCACTTTGCGTTCCGTGGCGGACTTCAGCAGAACGTCGTTGATTTGACCCAGCACCTCGTTGCCGGCGCGCGGCGGCGGCGACGCGCAGCCGGTCATCGCACCTGCCAGCAGCAGGACTATGCAGCGCACATAGGTTGCATGTCTCATTGTTCGGTGGTTCTCGTCGTGCGCTGTTTGATAGCCGCCTTGGTTCCTGCCGGCACCTTCTCGATATCGGGCGTCACCCTGATGACTTCGCGCCCGTTCTCCCCCTTCAAAACCACTTCACTTTCACTTATCAGCAGCACCTTCTTGTCGCCGAGTTTGCCGCCGACTTCGACATACTGCCCGTTGATCACGGCCGCCGACTTGCCGCCGGAGCGCAGGATCACGGTCTGCACCCCGCTCGCCACCGGCGCGGCGACGGCTGCTTCCGCGTCGGGCGAGAGCAGAGCCCCTGCCGGGCGCGTCGGATCCGGCATCTGGGCCAGAACCGGCCCCGCCCCGATGACCCCTGCCAGCGCCAGGCAAAGGAGATCATGCTGCATCATACGACCAACCAGTTGCTGTCGAGGCTCAGGGTGTAGACGCGCAATACCATGACGTTGCGCGGATGCTTCTCCACCGTGAAGCTGACGCTGTTCCACATAACGCGCTGCGGCATACGCTCCAGCTCCGCCAGGTAGTTCATCAGGTCATTATAACTTCCCGCCAGCCTGATTTCGATCCCATGCTGATAGATGCCGTCGCCGGAAACCGCCGCCGCCGCTCCCGGCGCGGGCTTGTCCTTGTCCGCGTCCTTCGCCCCCTGAGTTGTTGTCGTGCCGGCCGCTGCTGCGGTCTTGTCGGCAGCAGCAGGAGCGCCCACCAGCGTTACCGGCAGCGTTTTCAGGCCGAGCAGTTCGACGGCCCGGTTTCTCGCCAGCAGTCCTTGCAGAAATGCCTGCATCCGTGCCGGCGGCACCATGCCCGCTTCAAACTGCGAAAGGCGCTTGCTGACCGCCGCCGTTTCCCGTCTGGCTTGCTCCAGGCGGCGGCGATTGGCGGCATCGGGATCGGCGTTCTGCGCCTTGAGCGTGGCGGCCAGCGTCTCCTGTGCAGCGAGTTCGGTGCGCGCCGCCGCCTCGATCCGGCTCGCGCTGCGCGCCTTCTGCAGGAACGGGTCGATGGCGAAATTGAACATCAGAAAGCCGCTGCCAAAGACGACGGCCATGGCGACGATGGCACGCTCGCGACGCGTCAATGCGGCAAACTTCTCCGACCACTGAGCCCACTGGCCTGACGGCGCCTTCATTGACTGGATTCCCTGGCGACGACCAGCTTCGGCATCAGGACGAAGTCGATCGGACGCGGCGCATCGGCCGGCATTGCCGCGGCGGCCGTTGCCGCCGTCGTTGCCGCCGCCGGCGAAGCCGCCTGAGAGGGCAGGGCGACGCTTTGCGCTACAGGACGGGGCGCCGCCGTCCGCTCGGCGCGATTCATGGTCAAGGCGGCAAAGTTGCGCCCCTGAAAAGCCTTCTCGGCGCCGAGGCGGCGAATGTAATCGGGCAGGGCGGCGGGGCTCAGCATGCTGCCGCGAATTTCCATGTCATTGCCGCCGGCGCCGACGGCGAAGCCCGTCAGCCACAGTCCTTCCTGCGCCTGGCGGGCAAAGCCGCGCATGTAGTCGGAAAAGCCGCCGGTGCTGCCGATGGTTCCGCTTTCCAGCAGGCGCGCGATCTCACCACGACGGCGCAGCAGGTTTTCGACGCTTTCCAGTTCGGCGATCAATTGCGGGCTGGGTTTGCGTATCGCGGCGGCACCGGTCTCTGCCGCAACTTTCTCTTTTGCCGATTTGAGCTGAGCTTCGGCCGCTATTGCCGATTCCTGTTGCGTTGCAGCCTCCTGCCAGGCCCAGCCTGCCATCACCGCCAGCACGGCGAAGAGCGCCGTACCGGCAAGAACGACATGGCGCAGCGTGAGCAGGTCGCGCTGCTTGAGAAAGCGCGCATGGTAGAGATTGATCTGAGCGCTCATGCCGCCACCGGCTCGTCGCGCAGTGCCGCGCCTATGGCACGCAAGCTTTGAAACTGGCGCAAGGGATCGAGCATGCCGGGCACCGCGCTGAGATCCAGTACGGTGGAAATGTCGAGCGGAATGACGGGTACCGTCAGGTTGGTGCGCAGGTTGTGAAGGAAGCCGTCCACTCCGGGAATCGGCGCCACCAGTAGATTGGCCAGAGGGATTGCGCTGTTGCTGCGATCAAAATTGTCCAGCGAGCGCTGCACGTCCAGCGCAATGCGCTCGAACAGCGCGCTGCGCCGGGTCTCATCGGCGGTCATCAACTGCCGCGCCGAAATTTCGACATGGCGCACGACCAGCAGTTCGCCATCCAGAGTAAAAGTGAGCAGGCCTTCATCTTCGTCAAAAATCAGGGTTGCCAGTCCGCGCCGGCTTTCCTCAAACAAGGCCGCCAGGTTGCGTTGCGAGATCTCCGGTACGTCAATGGCGGCCAGCGGCACCCTGGCCGCCTGAAACGCCTGCACCAGGGGCGCTATGACCGAGTCGGGCGACAAGGCGGCGAATACCTGCGCTGCACGCCCGTCGGGCGGGATCGGCAGCAGATCGATGGCGGCATTTTCGACCGGGAAATCGACCTGATCCTTCAACTTCCAGCGCGCCATTTCACGCGCCTCGTCGGGGTCATCGGCAGCGGCATCGGTCTGGATGAACTGGTACTTGTCGTGACTGAGCAGCGCCGTGCAGCGGTAGCGGTCGAGGTGCATCGGCTTTCTGAGGGCGGCCAGAGTCGCCGCATCGTCGGCGCCTTTCTCGATCGAGTCGGCGAGCAATACCAGCGGCTTGCGGCCGGACTCGCGGCGCAAGTGGACGAAGTCCGCACGCTTCTCCCGCAGCGCAATTGCCAGCCATCCGGGTTCTAGTTTTGGTTTCAGGAAATTTGGCACTTTGCGCACTGAGAGTTTTGGCTGACTATACTGAGCAGCACGGCGGGGACAAGCCCCGATCTCAATGGGAAAAGGACTGCAACTGGCAGTTTTGAACGGCGGCGGGAACCACCGCAGACCGATTGCCCGGCCGGCCCGGCCGCACCCCTGGAGTGCGGCCGGGCCTTTCTATCGTAAAACCTGCGTCAGATGCGGGTCAGCCCGGCGGCACGCCACAGCGTCCCGCAGCAGAGAAATCGCCCGGATCAGCCCTGCGGTCAAGCCTTGCAGTGTTGTCTTTTGTCCGGTTCATGCGTGCCACGATCAATGACGCCGGTGTCGAGCTTTGAAAGAAGCAGGTCGCCATGCTGCTGGCAGCGCAAATTCCCCAGAAGCAGAAGAAGCCGATGGTATAGGTCGCGATCGGAGAGAACTGCGTCGGCTCACCAAACAGGTAGAGCTCCTGCGGGTTGACGATGAGAAAGAACAGAAACTCGACGACTCCGGCTACCAGAAACGATGGCCACAAGGCCCAATATAACTTGCTCATTGACGACTCCTTTGGTGACTGATTTGATCGCGTCCCGATATCCTGCCTTGAGGGCTTCGCATACCACAACATCATCAGACAAAGCCTCCGACAATAGTATACTAGTTTTGTATGGTATGTTGGATTTCGACGCCAGGATGAATCTGTCATGGATGAGCGGTTCGCAGCAAATACCGCATCTGAACTGCCGCGCCGCGCAATGGCGGCTGAATCACCCCGCCGGTTGCAGGTTTCCCCCGGCGGAAATGTAGAGCTTTGCGCCTGCAAAATGCCTATGCCTTTCGTGATATTGCGGTGCAACAACCCGTCTTGTATACTTCTCTCAAGCCCACAACAACGCCATTCGAGAGCTTCCGATGATTCGCTTTTCCACTCTGACGGTCGCGGCCGCAGCCGCTATCGGCATCCTTCTGTCACTCGCCAATGCATCGACGACGGACCCGGTTCAGAGCGTGAAGACAGGCCATCCCGGCCACGTTCAGGCAGGGATTTCGGGTTGCCAGTTTGAAGACGGCGGCCGCATCGTTCAGCTGCAACCGGGCGAGGGAGTTCAGGTCGGCAAGGGATGGCGGAATTGTCAGGTCTACGACGGGCATCCGGTCATCGTCCACTCCAGCGAAGCGCCCGCTTCCACCTGAAATTGGCCCGCTTGACCGGGCCTTGCTCCCGCACCGGTGGCGTTTCCCGAGGTCCCGCCGGAGAGTGGATTGCGTGGCAATAAAGGAGCGGCAATGACAATCAGCAAGGACAAAGCGGCGCTCGACGCGCTGTGCCGGCGTGCGCCCTTCGACAGGCTGACGCCTGACCAATTGCTCTGGCTGGCCGGGCACCTCCAGCCGCGCGAGTATCTGCGCGGGGAGGCCTTGCTCCTTCCCGGGGCGCAGGCGCAAACGCTGTTCTTCATCGTCAGCGGCATGGTGCAGCTCGAGGCAATGGGCAAGAACAGCGAGGATGATCGCGTCCTCGCCGAACTTGTCGAGGGCGAAAGTTTCCCGCTCGAAGCCCTGCAGGAGGAGCGCCCGGTTTTTTCGATCTTTCGCGCCCGCACCGACGTGCGCTGCCTGGAACTGCCGATCGAGGACTTTCGTGAGCTTTGCCGGATATCGGCCCCCTTCAACGAGTTCTGCCAGCAACGTGCGGCGGCCTTTCTCGAGCAGTCGCGGCGCATCTATCACGCCCACTTCGCCGCCGATGCCACCTCGACCCACCTCGCCAGTCCGCTGCGAGGTCTTATCCGCGGCACGCCCGCCAGTTGCGCGCCGGGCGAGTCGATGGCGGCTGTCCTGCAGCGCATGGAACAGGACGGTCTCCATCTTCTGGCCGTGGTCGATGCCGGGGGCAAGCCCTTGGGCACTTTCTCCCTGGGCGACCTGCTCAAGGCGCACAACGCCGGCCGTACCGGTCCCGGCACCACCGTGGCCGAAGTGATGTCGGCCGACCACATCGCGATGCCGGCCGAAGCACTGGGTTTCGAAGCGGCGCTGCTAATGGCCGAGCGCGGCCTCAGTCATGTCCTTGTCATGGATGGCGGCCGGCTCGCCGCCGTTGTCGCCGAGCGCGCCCTGTTCGCGCTGCAAAGCGTCGGAATCTCGCGGCTGGCCGTCGAAATCCGCAATGCCAAGGAAGAGTCCCGGCTGATCTCATGCGCTGCCGACATCCACCTGCTGGCGCACAACATGCTCGGTCAGGGGGTCGCCGCACACCAGTTGACTCGCATCGTTTCCACGCTCAACGACCGGCTGACCGAACGCGTGATCGAACTCGAGCTTGCCCGCCATGACATCGGCGACATCGATTTTTGCTGGATCGCCCTGGGCAGCGAAGGGCGCCTGGAACAGACCCTGTGCACCGATCAGGACAACGGCATCATCTTTGCCGCGGCCGAAGGCGATGACGTCGAACGCCAGCGCGGGCGGCTCCTGCCCTTTGCCCGGGCCGTCAATGCGACGCTCAACGAGTGCGGCTTCCCTCTCTGCAGCGGCGGCATCATGGCCGGAAACCCGCAGTGGTGCCTGTCGGCGGACGAGTGGCAGAAAAAGTTCGCCACCTGGCTGCGCCTTCCCGAGCCGGAGGCGCTGCTCAACGCCTCGATATTTTTCGACCTGCGTCCGCTCTGGGGCGACACCCGGCTTGCCGGAGACCTGCTGGCCTGGCTTGCTGCCGGCGCCGATTCGAACTCGCGCTTCCTGCACCTGATGAGCGAAAACGCCATGCAGCGGCAGCCGCCGATAGGCTTCTTCCGCGACTTCGTGGTGGACAAGGGGGGCGAGCATCCCGATACGATCGACCTCAAGCTTTCGGGCATCACGATCTTCGTCGATGCCGCACGCATTCTCGGCCTGGCCAACGGCGTCAGTCACAGCAATACGGAGAGCCGCCTGCGCATGGCGGCGCAGCGCGCCGGCCTCAACAAAGCCGAGGTCGATGCCTGGGTCGATGCCTTCCACTTCATGCAGACACTGCGCCTGCGCCATCAACACGGACTGACGTCGCGCGGCGAGGCGGCCCACAATCGCATCGACCCCTATGCCCTGAACCAGCTCGACCGCAAGTTCTTCCTCGAAGCCCTGCGCCAGGCCGGCCTGCTGCAGAAGAGGGTGTCGATGAGTTTCGGCGCGCGCATGTAGGCAGCGCGACCCTGTTTCAGCTTGTGATAAAAAGCGCTCAGGCCACTTTCCGGCCCCGCATTTCCTGACGAATGACTTGCCGAAGGGTTTCGGCGATGGCGGCAGCGGCGGCCAGGAATCATCCTGATCCGGGTGCTGCTGTCAGCCGCCTGTCGTGGCTGGAATGTCGGCTGGGGCCGATGAAGGGCAACGACAGCGTCGCACTGGCGGCAGCGATCGGCGTTCAGACGGGCTTGACGACTCCCGACTCGCTACAGGCGGCGTCATGCCTCCAACTCGGCGGCGAACATATGTTCCTGACCGGGGATAGCGCGTTCAGGCGGGTCGCCGGGCTGCTCAAGCTGCTTTCACCGACCAGTTGGAGTTCCCGACATGTCGAATGGATCGCCGGGGGGGGGTGTGTTTCTACGCTTAGCCTGTTTGAGATCGCGACGACTCTGCGCGACGAGATAGGCGTAGCGGCGAAAGAGGCTCAAGGGTTGATACACATGATCCGGGACAAGTTCAGGATCGTGGTGACTTGCCCGCATACGCTCAATGAGGCTATCGATTTGTCGGAACAGCATGACTTGTCGTATCGCTCGGCACTGTCGGTTGCCACGGCGATCAAAGCCGGAAGTTCGCTTATCTATACCTTGACCAGCAGTCAGGCACCGCGCACTATCGTTTCCATATCAGTGGTTAATCCGTTTGCGGTGCTTCAGCTACATTCTGAACCCGATTGAATTGCAACAGCGCTTACCGGACTGCCTTGGACGTGAAAAAGGCCGGAACCCTTGTATTTACTGGGCTTGCCGGCCTTCTACGGATTGCTTCGGAGATGGTGGAGGTGAGCGGGATCGAACCGCTGGCCTCGACGTTGCGAACGTCGCGCTCTCCCAACTGAGCTACACCCCCATCAAGGGGCAGGATTATAGCAATCGCGGTGCAATTCGTGCGGAATCGACGCTAAGCCAGCACCAGTTCATCGATTCCGCATTTGGTGACGCCCAGCGCGGTGCGAACCACCAGCGGATAGGCGCTGCCGAGGAAGCGCCCGAAACTGCCGATGTTGTAGCCGACGACGATGCCGGGGATGCTGCCGACCAGAACCTCGCGTCCGACCACGAAACCACGGCTGATGGCTGCGCTTACCGCTGTTCCGATGATGCGGCCACAGGACTCCGGGACTGGTCGACGTTTACCCGGGATCGAGCCGTTCCGGTCTTTGGCAGCCATAATCGCGTCCTCCCGGCGGAAACCCCGCCGTCGCGAAAATTATCGGCCGCAACGGCAGCCGCTTAGGCGCCGATGAACAGAACGTTTTGCCCCTATTTCGAGCCGGCCGCGGCGCGGCGCAGACGATCGGCTACGCCGCGCCAGGCTTCACCGGCGGGCGGGGCTGCGACCAGGATCAGATCGCAGCCCAGTGCATCCAGTGCGCGCAGACTGGCATACAGCTCCCGGGCGAAGCGGGCCGGCTCGCTGCTGGCGGGGTAGCAGACCAGATTGGCGTGGCTGAAGGCGGGCGGCTGTGCGCTCAGTACGGCAATGCGCCGCCCCGCCGCCAGCGCTTCGCGCGCAGTCGCCGCAAGCTCCGCCGCGGCCAGCAGTCGCAGCGGCGTGCGCGGCGCGTAGTGGACCTCCAGGCTGCCCGAGACCCGCGGCGCGTCCTGCCGGCCGCCGGATGCCGGTGCATGGCCGAGTACAGCACCGATGCTGGTTTCGTCGAGCATGCCCGGGCGCAGGATCCGCGGTTCGCTGCCCGACAGGTCGAGAATGGTTGATTCGATGCCGACGGCGCAGGGACCGCCGTCGAGTATCAGCGCCACGGATTCGCCGAGTTCTTCGCGCACGTGGGCGGCCGTCGTCGGGCTGATGCGGCCGAAACGGTTGGCCGACGGCGCGGCCACACCGCCGCCGAATTCACGCAGCAGTTGCAGCGCCAGCGGATGATCCGGCACGCGCAGGCCGACGGTATCCTGGCCGCCGGTGACGGCATCCGGTACTGCGGGATGGCGTTTCAGTATCAGCGTCAGCGGGCCCGGCCAGAAGGCGGCGGCGAGCTTGCCGGCCGCCGCGGGAATATCCACGGCCCAGCGTTCGAGATGCGAACTGTGCGGCAGGTGCACGATCAGCGGATGATCGGCGGGCCGGCCCTTGGCGGCGAATATCTTCGCCACGGCGGCGGGATTGCCGGCATCGGCGCCGAGACCGTAGACGGTTTCGGTGGGAAAGGCGACCAGTTCGCCGGCACGCAGCAGTTCCGCCGCGCGCGAAACGTCGGCCGGCTGCCCTGTCATCTCTTGATGGCGCGGAACCCGATGTCGCGGCGGCACTGCATGCCGTCGAAAATGATCGGATCGAGAACTTCGTAGGCGCGCTTCTGCGCCGCCCTGACGTTGTCGCCGAGAGCCGTGACGCAAAGCACGCGGCCGCCGGCCGTCACCACCGCACCGTCCTTTTCCGCGGTGCCGGCATGAAACACATGGCTGTCCTCGGTCGGCGCCGGAAGGCCGTGAATGGCGTCGCCCTTGCGCGGCGTCTCGGGATAGTTGGCCGCGGCCATGACCACGCCGAGTGCAACGCGGCGATCCCATTCGGCTTCGACCTCGTTGAGACGGCCGTCGATGGCGGCATCCACCAGTTCGATGAGATTGCTCTTCAGCCGCATCATGATCGGCTGCGTTTCGGGATCGCCCATGCGGCAGTTGAATTCGAGCACGCGCAGGCTGCCGTCGGGCTTGATCATGAGGCCGGCATAGAGGAAGCCGGTGTAGACGATGCCGTCCGCGGCCATGCCGTTGATGGTCGGCATGATGACTTCGCGCATGACGCGGGCGTGGATTTCGGGGGTCACCACAGGCGCCGGCGAGTAGGCGCCCATGCCGCCGGTGTTGGGCCCCTGGTCGGCATCCTTGAGGCGCTTGTGGTCCTGGCTGGTGGCCAGCGGCAGCGCGTGGCGGCCGTCGGCCATGACGATGAAACTGGCTTCCTCGCCGTCGAGGAACTCTTCGATGACGACACGGGCGCCGGCGTCGCCCAGCTTGTTGTCGGCCAGCATCATGTCCACTGCGGCGTGCGCTTCGGCGGCACTCATGGCCACCACCACGCCCTTGCCGGCAGCCAGTCCGTCGGCCTTGACGACGATCGGTGCACCCTCGGCGTCGATGTAGGCATGAGCCGCCGCAAGGTCGGCGAAGGTCTGGAACTTTGCCGTGGCGATGTTGTGGCGGGCCATGAAGCGCTTGGCGAAGTCCTTGGAACTTTCCAGTTGCGCCGCGGCCTTGGTCGGGCCGAAGATGCGCAGATTGCGGGCGCGGAACACGTCGACGATGCCGGCGGCAAGGGGGGCTTCGGGCCCGACCACGGTGGCGTGCACTTTTTCGCGCTGGGCGTAGTCGGCCAACTCGTGAATGTCCGTTATGGGCAGGTTTTCCAGTTCCTGCTCGCGCGCCGTGCCGGCGTTGCCGGGGGCGACATAGACCTTCGTCATGCCCGAAGCCTGGGCCAGGCGCCACGCCAGCGCATGCTCACGCCCGCCCGAGCCGATGACAAGTAGTTTCATGGGAAAACCTTTTTAGCCACAGAGATCACAGAGAACACAGAGAGAAGCAGAAAAGAATTTCTCTGTGCTCTCTGTGTCCTCTGTGGCAAACGGGTTTCAATGTCTGAAATGCCTGAACCCGGTGAACACCATCGCCAGGTTGTGTTCGTCGGCGGCGGCGATGACTTCGGCATCGCGCACCGAGCCGCCGGGCTGGATCACCGCGGTGGCGCCGGCCTTGGCCAGCACGTCGAGGCCATCGCGGAAGGGGAAGAAGGCATCCGAGGCGGCGACGCAGCCGACCACGGTGAGGCCGTTGTTCTCGGCCTTGATCGCGGCGATGCGCGCGGAATCGACGCGGCTCATCTGGCCGGCGCCGACGCCCATCGTCATGCTGTCCTTGCAATAGACGATGGCATTCGACTTGACGTACTTGGCGACGCGCCAGGCGAACAGCAGGTCGCTCATTTCCTGCGGGGTGGGCGCGCGTTTCGTCACCACCTTGGTGTCGGCGACAGTGATGCGGGCTTCATCGGCACTTTGCAGCAGCAGGCCGCCGCCGACGCGCTTGTAGTCGAGGGTGCCGGCAACCTTGCCGAGCGGAACCACCAGCACGCGCAGATTCTGCTTGGCGGCGAATACCGCGCGCGCTTCGGCAGTGATTTCGGGGGCGATGATGACTTCGGCGAACTGGCCGGCGATGGCTTCCGCCGCGGCCTTGTCGATCACCACGTTGAAGGCGATGATGCCGCCGAACGCCGAGGTCGGATCGGTCTTGAAGGCCTTGCGATAGGTTTCCTCGGCATTGGCGCCGACCGCCACGCCGCAGGGATTGGCGTGCTTGACGATGACGCAGGCGGCAGGCGCGATCGAGGCGTCGAAAGCCTTGACGCATTCCCACGCCGCATCGGCGTCGCCGATGTTGTTGTAGGACAGTTCCTTGCCCTGTATCTGCTGATAGCTGGAGATGCTGCCGGGGACCGTGACGGTCTCGCGGTAGAAGGCCGCTTGCTGATGCGGGTTTTCACCGTAGCGCAGGGTTTCCACTTTGTCGAACGCCAGTTGCAGCCTTTCGGGAAAGACGCCGGGCTTGTTCTGCTCGTCGAGCGAGGTCAGCCAGTTGGCGATGGCGGAGTCATAGCGCGCGGTATGGGTGAAGGCTTTCTTGGCCAGGGCAAAGCGCGTCTTGTAGGACAGTGCGCCGCCCGCTTTGAGTTCGTCGAGTATCGCGGCGTAGTCCGCGGGCTCGGTGACGACGCCGACGCCGCCCAGTTCGTTGCCGTGGTTCTTGGCCGCGGCGCGGACCATGGTCGGGCCGCCGATGTCGATGTTCTCGATGGCGTCGTCCAGCGTGCAGCCGGGCTTGGCCACCGTCTCGCGGAAGGGGTAGAGGTTCACCACCACCAGATCGATGGCCGGGATGCCGTGTTTTGCCATGACGGCGAGGTGCTCGGGCAGGTCGCGCCGGCCGAGAATGCCGCCATGCACCTTCGGATGCAGGGTCTTGACGCGGCCGTCGAGCATCTCGGGAAAGCCGGTGTAGTCGGAGACGTCGGTGACGTCCAACCCGGCGTCGCGCAGCAGCTTGGCGGTGCCGCCGGTGGAGAGCAGCTTGATGCCGAGTTGTGCCAGGCCGCGGGCAAAATCCACCGCGCCGTGCTTGTCGGAAACGCTGATGAGCGCCTGTGTAACCTTCATGAAAACCTCGGAAAATTAACGTGAAATACTTTGTACGGAGTCCCCAGTGATGAACGCGCGTAGCGCGCCGAACAGTAACCCCCCGCGAGGGGGGAAGGGGGGCGGGTGAATAATTGGCTTTTCGCGTGTTTCATCGTCAGCGGGTGGCGCCTGGTACCATGATCCTTAAAGCAGTTCGTATTCGACCAGCATGCGGCGCAAGGTGCCGCGGCTGATGCCCAGCATGTCGGCGGCGACCGTCTGGTTGCCCTCCGCCTGTTTCATTACCACTTCCAGCATCGGCTTTTCCACGCATTTCAGAACCATGTCGTAGATCGCATGCGGCGCCTGGCCGTCGAGATCGCGGAAATAGCGGTTGAGCGTGCGCCGCACGCAATCATGGATTTCGCTGCTCATGCGGCCCTCATTTCTTCAACGTGCTCATCGCTGCGGTGTTCATGCTGCAAACACTCGTTGGCAGCGGCGTGGCCGAGAAAGAATTCGTCGGTCGCCGCCAGTTGTTGGTCGATGCCCGGCATCTGGTTCATGGCGTGACGGAAGTGAGCCGCTCCGGCCAGACCCTTGGTGTACCAGCTGATGTGCTTGCGCGCGATACGCACGCCGGTTTCCTCGCCGTAGAAGGCATAGAGGTCCGCCAGATGGTCGCGCAGGATGCGATGGATCTCCGCCACCTGCGGCGGCGCCATCATGTCGCCGGTGTTGAGGAAGTGTTCGATCTCGCGGAACAGCCAGGGCCGCCCCTGCGCCGCGCGACCGATCATGACGCCGTCGGCGCCGGTATAGTCGAGGACGAAGCGGGCCTTTTGCGGCGAGTCGATGTCGCCGTTGGCGATCACCGGGATCTTCACCTGCGACTTGACCATGGCGATGGTGTCGTATTCGGCCAGGCCCATGTATTGATCGGCACGGGTGCGGCCGTGGATGGCGATGGCGCGTATGCCGGATTCCTCGGCAATGCGGGCGATGCCGGGGGCATTGCGATGGTCGCGATTCCAGCCGGTGCGAATCTTGAGCGTTACCGGCGTATCCGGCACGGCGGCCACTACGGCGCACAGAATCCTTGCCACCAGCGGCTCGTTCTGCATCAGCGCCGAGCCGGCCATGACGTTGCAGATCTTCTTCGCCGGGCAGCCCATGTTGATGTCGATGATCTGCGCGCCGTTGTCGGCGTTGTACTTCGCCGCCTGCGCCATCATCACCGGATCGGCGCCGGCGATCTGCACCGAGACCGGATCGACCTCACCTTGATGGTCGGCGCGTCGGCGCGTCTTGGCGCTGCCGTAGAGCAGCGAGTTGGAGGTGACCATTTCGGACACCGCCAGTCCGGCGCCGAGCTTCTTGCACAACTGGCGAAACGGACGATCCGTGACCCCGGCCATGGGCGCGACAAACAGGTTGTTGCGCAACTGAAAGCCGAGGAAGTCCATGTCGGGGAAATGAGTGCAGTCGGGGAGGGCGCGATTTTAGCGCAAAGCGCCGGTACGGCTATCGAAGCTTTTCATGGGGTGTGGCAAATTTCACGGCCAGGCCCTGGCACCGTAGATCATGCGCTTCGCCACAAAGGCCCGCAGCGGCGGCAGCAGGTCCAGTGCCAGCAGGCCGGCGCCGCGCGCGTGTTTCAAGGGCGCGAAGCCGGAGGCAAAACTGTCCAGCAGCAGGTTGGTGAATCCGATCGCGCCGCGTCGGTCGGCCTGGCGGCCGCGCGCATACGCGGCGAGAACCTCCGGCGCGCCCGGATCGGCGGCAACGCCCGAGGCCCGGGCCAGTTCCCAGATGTCGCGCAACGCCAGATTGAAGCCCTGTCCGGCCACCGGATGCAATGTCTGCGCGGCGTTGCCGAGCCAGACCTGGCGCTCGCCGACCGGGTTCGGGCGATAGCGCAGGCCCAGCGGATAGGTCGTGCGCGGACTGGTAGCCGTAAAGCGGTGGCGTGTGCCGAAGCGTTGCTGCAGCAAGGCAAGAAAGCCCTCGTCATCCAGCGACATGACGGCGTCGACGCTGTCGTCGGCGCAGGTGAATACCACGGCGTAATGGTCGCCAAGGGGCAGGAGCGCGACCGGCCCCTCGCTGGTGAAGCGCTCCCAGGCGACATTCCGGTGCGGCCCGGCGATGCTCACGCTGCACAGCACAGCGTGCTGGCCGTAGTCGCGCACGGTGCCGGTGCCGGGTTCGACGGCGCCCTCGGCAAAGGCGGTGAGCGCAAATGCCGCCGTACTGCTTCGGTCGACCCGGCTGTTGTCGTGGTAAACCACATTCGCCGCGCGCAAGGCATGGTCGAGCGCCGAGATCAGATCACCGGCCGGCAACACCCAGCCCAGCGCCTTGAGGTCAAGGTCGGCGGCCCGCAGCAGGCTGCGGCCGAAGCCGCCGCGCTGCGAGATGTGTATGGTTTCGATCGGCGTCGCGGCAAGCGCGGACCATACGCCCAGCCATTCGAGAATCTGCCTGGCGCCTTCCGACAAGGCCAGCACGCGGGCATCGTTGCGAACCGCGAGGCGGTCGCGGGCTTCGAAGACTTCGGCAGTTGTTCCGTGAAGTTTCAGGGCCAGGGCCAGGGCCATGCCGGCAGGGCCGCCGCCGGCAATAGCGACCGTGCGGTCGCAATTGCCGGCGGCGGGGCCGCGAACTGGTTGGCCTTCCCCCCGGCCCCCTTCCCGGGGAAGGGGGTGGCGCGAGCGCCACCCCTCTGGGGGAATTGGACTGCCTTCCCCCCGGCCCCCTTCCCGGGGAAGGGGGTGACTGGTCAGGCTCGCTGGTGGATCAGTTGTCACGGGCCTCTCGCATCAGGGCTTCGATGTCGGCGATGGTTTTCGGCGCGGCGGCGGTGATGATCTCGCAGCCGTCGGTGGTCACCACCGCGTCGTCCTCGATGCGCACGCCGATGTTCCAGAAGGCTTCGGCAACGTCTTCGGCCGGACGGATGTAGCAGCCGGGCTCGATGGTCAGCACCATGCCGGGCACCAGCGGCGCCCAGTTTTCGCCGTCCTTGTATTCGCCGGCGTCGTGCACATCCTTGCCCAGCCAGTGGCTGGTGCGATGCATGTAGAAGCGCTTGTAGCTCTCCGACTCGATCACTGCATCCAGCGATCCCGTCAAAAGCTTCATGTCGATCATGCCCTGCGCCAGCACTTTCAGCGCCGCCTCGTGCGGATCGGCGAAGCTGGCGCCGGGGCGCACAGCGGCGATGGCCGCGCTCTGCGCCTCCAGCACCATGCCATAGACATCGGCCTGCGCACCGCTGAAGCGGCCGCCGACGGGAAAGCTGCGGGTAATGTCCGAGGCATAACCGTCGAGCTCGCCGCCGGCATCGATCAGCAGCAGTTCGCCGTCGCGCAGAATCTGGTCATTGCCGACGTAATGCAATATGCAGGCATTGGCACCGCCGGCAACGATCGAGGTATAGGCCGGATATTCGCAGCCCCGGCGGCGGAACTCATGCAGCAGTTCGGCCTCGACTTCGTATTCGAAGCGGCCGGGAGCGGCGAAGCACATGGCGCGCACGTGGGCGGCGCTGGAAATCGCCGCGGCGCGGCGCATGACGGCCAGCTCGACCGGGTCCTTGACCAGGCGCATGGCATCGAGCTCGGCACGCACGTCGCGGATCGCCGCCGGTGCGTGCTTGCCGCTCCGGCTTTCGGCGCGCACCGTGTTCAGGGCGGCGGTGATACGTTGGTCCCAGCCGGCATCGCGGCCGATGGAAAACCACAGTGCGGGCCGGTCGGCGAGCAGCCCGGGCAGTTTGGCATCGAATTCGCCGATGGCATGCGCCGCATCCAGGCCGAAGGCTTCGCGGGCGCCGTCAGGGCCGTGGCGGAAGCCGTCCCAGACCTCCCGTTCGAGGTTCTTCTCGCGGCAGAACAGGATCGATTGCGGCACTGCGGCGGCGTCGACCACGATCACCAGCACCGCCTCGGGCTCGGCGAAGCCGGTCAGGTACTGGAAGTAGCTGTCGGCGCGATAGGGGTAGTGCGTGTCGCGATTGCGCGCCTGTTCGGGTGCCGTCGGTATCACGGCGACGCCGCCGCCACTGCGGCTGATGCGCTCGATCAACGCCAGGCGGCGCTGACGATACGCCTCGACAGAATTCCCGGTGAGGGAGGGCGGTGGTTTCATCGCTTGATTATATGTCCCCGCGCGTAGGCGCCGGGGACGGTATCCCCTGGTGGGATAGCGACCGGGGTTCGCCGTCCAGTTGCGCCAGCCGCTGTGGCGTGCC
>CAINHS010000144.1 GCA_903848955.1 uncultured beta proteobacterium | reverse complement strand
CCGGGCGACCTGCTCGGTTACCGGCAGCGTGACCTGGCCATGGGTGGCGGCAAACATTTCCTGCTGGTGCAGCGGCACCGGGTAATACACGGCGCAGGCAATGTTGGCGTCGGACAGCACTTTCTGTATGGCGTCGCGGCGGTCGGAAAGAATCGTGTATTGGTGATAGACATGGCGGCCATGGCCGTCGGCGAAGGGCGTCTCGACCAGCCCGGCAAGCTGCGTGTTGTAGGAGTCGGCGATGGCGCGACGGCGATTGTTGAAGTTGTCCAGGCGCCTGAGCTTGATGCGCAGGATCACGGCCTGGATTTCATCGAGCCGCGAGTTGTAGCCCAGCACATGGTGGTGGTAGCGCTGCCGCGAGCCATGGCCGGCCAGTACGCGCAGTTCGCCGGCGAGCCGGTCGTCGTCGGTCAGCATCAGCCCGCCGTCGCCGAAGGCCGAAAGATTCTTCGACGGATAAAAGGAGGTGCAGCCGATGTCGCCGTAGGCCCCCGACTTGCGGCCGGCGTAGTCGGCGCCGAAGGACTGCGCGGCGTCCTCGATGAGGCGCAGACCGTGCTTCTCGCACAGCGCCTTGAGCGGCGCCAGATGCACCGGCTGGCCGAACAGATGCACCGGCAGGATGGCCTTGGTACGCGGCGTGATTGCGGCTTCGACCTGGTTCAAGTCGAGGTTGAAAGTGCGCGGATCGATATCGACGAACACCGGCTTGGCGCCGCACATGACCACCGTCGAGGCGGTGGCGACAAAGGTGAAGGGCGTGGTGATGACCTCGTCGCCGGGACCGAGGCCGATGGCGCGCAGGGCGATCAGCAGCGCGTCGGTGCCGGAAGCGCAGGAGACCGCGTGCTTGACGCCGGCATAGGCGGCGGCTTCCGCCTCGAAGGCCTTGACGTTGGGCCCGCCGATGTACTGGCAGGCGGCCAGCGCGTCACAGACGGCGGGTTCGATTTCGTCACGCAGCAAGGCGTATTCGGCCTTGAGATCAAGCATCGGAATGTTCATTCTGGAAACCCTATTCAAGCCACAGAGATCACAGAGGTCACAGAGAATAATCGTAGTGGGTGGAACCGCTTCACCTCTGTGATCTCTGTGTCCTCTGTGGCAAATTGGTTTTGCAGTTTCACGTCACCTGCCTCGGGCGGGCGGCGATCATGCGGTCAATCTCCAGCGCCACGGCCAGCGCGTCGCGGCCCTCGCGGCCGCTGACCACCGGCCGCGTGCCATGGCGCACGGCATCGACGAAAGCCTGAATCTCGGTCATCAGCGCATCGCCGGGCGGTTGCTGGAAGGTTTCGGTATCGATCGGTGCTTCGCCTTCGATCAGCGCCTCGCGCTTCCTGCTGATGCCGATGCGGCGGTCGCCGAAATCGATGGAGATGTATTCGTGGTGCTGGAACACGCGCAGGCGGCGCAGGCTGGCGGTGGAGGTGCGGCTGGCGGTCAGGTTGGCGACGCAGCCGTTGCCGAATTCGAGGCGTGCGTTGGCGATGTCGATGCCGTCGGTCAGCACCGACACGCCGGAAGCACGCAGGTCGGCCACAGGGCTGCCGACCAGCGGCAGGATCAGGTCGAGGTCGTGGATCATCAGGTCGAGCACCACCGAAACATCGATGCCGCGCGCCTTGAAGGGCGCCATGCGGTGGGCCTCGATGAACACCGGTCGCCTGATCTTGTCCTTGACCGCGAGCCAGGCCGGATTGAAGCGTTCGAGATGGCCGACCTGCAGGATCAGCTTGTTCGCATCGGCCAGCGCGATGAGTTCGTCGGCCTGCGCCACGGTGACGGTAATCGGCTTTTCCGCCAGCACATGGACGCCGGCGGCGAGGCAGTCGCGCGCCACGGCATGGTGGGTTTCGGTGGTGCTGGCAACGGAGACCAGATCGACCGCCGGCTGCGCGCCGAGCAGTTCCCGGTAGTCGCTGAAGGCGGCGACGCCGAGTTCCTTCGCCACGCGCTGCGCGGTCTCGGCATGGGCGTCCACCACGCCGACCAGTTCCACGCCGAACTCCGCGCCGCCGAGCGCAGCATACTTCTGGGCATGGAAGCGGCCCAGATAGCCGACACCGATGACGGCCGCACGCAGTTTCTTGGTCATGACAGGAAAACCAGTGAAATGATCTGATGAGCAGACAGTGGGGGATAATTCTACTTGCTTTGGCACCTTCCCATTCCCCGATGCCCTCCCTCTTCCCCGTTGTCTTCAAGGCGCTGGCGCGTTTGCCGCTGCCGCTGCTGCACAACCTCGGCGCGCTCGCCGGCTGGTTGGCGTGGCTGCTGTCGGCGACCTACCGGCGCAACTTTTCCCGGCATATCGAGCAGGCGGGGATGACCCAGGCGAAGACCGCGGCGATTGCCGAGGCCGGCAAGGCGCTGCTGGAATTGCCGAAGATCTGGCTGCGTCCCCAGGACGAGGTAATCGGGCGCGTGGTGCGGGTCACGGGCTGGGAACTGGTCGAAGCGGCCTGGGCGGCCGGGCGCGGCATCCTGTTCCTCACCCCGCACCTCGGCTGTTTTGAAATCACCGCCCAGTACTATGCCGCGCGCAAACCGATGACCGTGCTCTACCGCCGGCCCAAGCAGGACTGGCTGGCGCCGCTGATCGAAGAAGGGCGCGGCGCGAACCTGAAGCTGGCCCCCGCCGACCTCTCCGGTGTGCGGCGCCTGCTGAAGGCACTGAAGAGCGGCGAGGCCGTCGGCATGCTGCCCGATCAGGTGCCCGGCAAGGGCGAAGGTGCCTGGCTGCCCTTCTTCGGTCGTCCCGCCTACACCATGACGCTGGCCGCCCGTCTCGCCGAGACCGGAGCGACGGTGCTGCTCGCCTACGCCGAGCGCCTGCATTACGGCGCCGGCTACCACCTCAAGCTGTTCGCCCTGTCGGCTCCGCTTGAAGGCGACCTCATGCAGCGCGCGGCGCAAGTCAACCGCGAGCTTGAAGCGTTGGTCCGGCAATGCCCGCAGCAGTACCTGTGGGGCTACAACCGCTACAAGGTGCCGGCGGGTGCCGCGCCGCCGCAGCCGGCCGGCTGTGCAAAGCCGGCCGTGGGGCAGGGGCGGGAGGAAGGCGCACCGGAAATTACATCATGACGAAGATTCTTCTCGGCATGATGTGGTTGGTGCGCTGGCTGCCGCTGCCCTTGCTGGCCCTGCTCGGCCGCGGACTCGGGCTCGTCCTCTATGTGCTGGTGCCGGAACGGCGGCACGTCACGCTGACCAATCTCGGCCTGTGCTTTCCGCATCTTTCGGCGGCCGAAAGGACGGCGCTGGCGCGGCGGCACCTGGCGGCCTTCGGTCGCAGCTTCCTCGAACTCGGGCTCTGGTGGTGGGCCTCGCCGGCACGCATCCGGCGCCTGGTGCGCCTCGATGGCGCAGAGAAGCTGGCGGCGTACCGGGGCAAGCCGGTGATACTGCTGGTGCCGCATTTCGTCGGCATCGACGCCGGTGCCATGCGCCTGCTGCTGGAGCACGGCGTGGTGGCGATCTACACCCACCAGAAGAATCGCGTGTTCGAGGCGCAGATGAACGGCGGCCGCAACCGCTTCGGCAACTGCGACATGGTCTCGCGCCAGGAAGGCACGCGCCAGGCGCTCAAGGCGATGAAAGCCGGCCGCTTCTTCCATTATTCGCCGGACATGGACTACGGTCCGAAGGAATCGGTTTTCGTGCCCTTTTTCGGCGTGCAGACCGCCACCATCACCGGCCTCGCCCGCCTCGCCCGGATTACCGGGGCGACGGTGATTCCCTTCGTCACGCGCATGGAGGGCCGGGGTTGGCAAACTCGCTATGTCGCCACCGTCGGCGAACCCTGGGCCGACTTCCCGGGAGACGGCGACACGGACGACGCGAGGCGGCTGAATGCCTTCATCGAGGGCGAAGTGCTGCAGTCGCCCGAGCAGTACTACTGGCTGCACAAGCGTTTCAAGACACGGCCACCGGGCGAAAAAGGGGTTTATTGACCCCTCAATTGCGGAAACTCCGCCTTCCGCTACGGCGTATGCTCGCCCGATGAACATTGCTTATCCCCCCACCCCCCTTTTCCAGGAAAAGAGGGCGACCACGGTTCGCAGGCGCAGCCTGCTCCGGTTCGGTGAATGGCCGCGTCCTTGGGGCGGCCCGGCAGACGCGGCATGAAGATCCGCTTCACAAAAATGCACGGCCTCGGCAACGACTTTGTCGTGCTCGATGCCATCAACCAGGACTTCGTGCCGACGCCGGCGCAGGCGCGCTTTCTCGCCGACCGCCACTTCGGCATCGGCTGCGACCAGATCCTGGTGGTCGAACGCTCCGCCACGCCGGGCATCGACTTCCGCTATCGCATTTTCAACGCCGACGGCGGCGAGGTGGAGCAGTGCGGCAACGGCGCGCGCTGTTTTGTCCGCTTCGTGCATGAGCAGGGGCTGACGGACAAGCGCGAAATCCGCGTCGAGACCAGGTCCGGCGTGATTGCGCCGCGCCTCGAGGCCGACGGCCGGATCACGGTCGACATGGGCGCACCGCGCTTCCTGCCGGCCGAGATTCCCTTCGACAGCGAAACCGATGCCGCGGTGCAGTCGCTCGCCGTCGACAACGGGCAGATCGACATCAGCGTCGTCTCGATGGGCAATCCGCACGCGGTGCAGCTGGTGGCCGACGTCGATGCCGCGCCCGTGGCCCGACTCGGCCCCCTGATCGAATCGCACCCGCGCTTTCCGCGCCGGGTCAATGCCGGCTTCATGCAGGTGGCGGACCGCCACGCCATCCGCCTGCGGGTTTATGAGCGCGGCGCCGGCGAGACTCTGGCCTGCGGCACCGGCGCCTGTGCCGCCGTGGTCGCCGGCATCCGCCGCGGCCTGCTGGATTCGCCGGTGCGCGTCAGCATGCGCGGCGGCGAACTCGTCATTGCCTGGGATGGCGCCGCGGGCGGGGCTCCTGCCCCGGTCATGATGACCGGCCCGGCAGTCACCGTATTCACTGCAGAAATCGCCTTGCCCAACAACCTGACATGAGAGCTGACATGAAATCGGAAGACGTAGCGCACTATCTCCACGATCACCCGGAATTCTTCGACCAGTATGCCGACATGCTGGCGCTGGTGACCCTGCCCGATCCGCACAGCGGCCGCGCCATCTCGATTACCGAAAAGCAGTTGTTCAACCTGCGCGACAAGGTGCGCACGCTCGAATCCAAGCTGGTTGAACTGATCAGTTTCGGCGAGGAGAACGACGCCATTTCCGGCAAGGTGCATCAGCTTGCCGTGGCCTTGATCGCTGCCACTGATCAGGCAGCGGTCGTGCGTGCCCTGTATTCCCATCTCGGCGGCGCCTTCGCCGTGCCGCATGTCACTTTGCGCCTGTGGGGTGCGGGACAGGGCGGCGGCAACGAGTTCGACGCCGTCGCCGATGCCGTCAAGGCCTTTGCCTCCAGCCTGCAGCGGCCTTACTGCGGGACGTCGCACGGCCAGGAATCGGCGGCGTGGTTTGGCGAAGCCGGCGCACACTTGCGCTCGATGACGCAATTGCCCTTGCGCGAATCGGGCGGCGTCTGCTTCGGCCTGTTGGTGATGGCCAGCGAAGAGCCGCATCGCTTCTACCCGGAACTCGGCACGCTGTACCTGGAACGCATCGGCGACATGGCTTCGGCGGCGCTGCTGCGCGTCGTCGCGTAACGCCGGCCGGCAAAGCCGAATCCCCGGCGTGCCAGGCATGTCTGAAAATTCGGTCGAGCACTTCCTCAGCGAACTGGCCATACAGCGGCGCGCCAGTCCGCACACCGTCGACGCCTATCGCCGTGATCTGGCACGGCTGACGCAACTGGCGGCGGGTGCCGACCCGGCAACGTTGAAAACGCCGCAATTGCGGCGCGGCCTGATGCAACTTCACGCGCAGGAACTGGCGCCGCGCTCCATTGCCCGCACGCTGTCGGCCTGGCGCAGCTACTACGCTTCGCTGGCGCGGCGCGGCGCCATCGAACTGAATCCCGCTGCCGGCCTGCGCCCGCCCAAGCGTGCAAAAACGCTGCCCAAGGCGCTGGGCATCGACCAGGTCGCGGCCCTGCTCGACCGCCCGGCGGGAAACCCCGACAACGATCCGCTGCAGGTGCGCGATGCGGCGATGTTCGAACTGTTCTATTCCTCCGGCCTGCGCTTGTCCGAACTGGTGAGCCTGGACTGGCCCGGCGGGCTCGATCAGGAATCGGGGGAAGTCACCGTCACCGGCAAGCGACAGAAGACGCGCAAGGTGCCCGTCGGCGACAAGGCGCTCACGGCGCTGGCGGCGTGGCTGGCGTTGCGCCCGCAATTCGAGAAGGACGAGCAGCCGGCGCTGTTCCTCGGTCGCAACGGCACGCGGCTGACGCCGCGCCAGGTGCAAGGCCGCCTTGCGCAGTGGGCCCAGCGCCAGGGCTTGGGCATGCACGTGCATCCCCACATGCTGCGCCACTCATTCGCCTCGCATGTGCTGCAATCCTCCGGCGACCTGCGCGCGGTACAGGAGATGCTCGGCCACGCCAGCATCGCCGCGACGCAGATTTATACACATCTGGACTTTCAGCATCTGGCGAAGACTTACGATTCAGCTCACCCACGAGCAAGAAGAAAGTGAGCGGACTTTGTCTTCGGCCGCTTCGCTTAACTTCGCTGCGTGAAGATTAGCCTGCGACGCAACTGCCTGGCGGCATGTTGTCAGCACCTGGCGAAGATCTACGACGCTGCACATCCGCGGGCGAAGAAAGCCTAGTGCGGGATTCCGCGCCAGACGCGCCGGCCCGGCAAAGCCGACGGCCGGGCAATGGCCCAGCCCTGCAGCAGAACGTCCGGCAGCGTTTGCAGGAAGTCGCGCTGCGCCGCGGATTCGACGCGCGTAAAGATTGGTCGTGTGCCGCTGTCGCGGGCCATGTCGATGGCCCGCTGCATCGCTTCCGGCTTCGCCACCTGGCGGGCGTCGATCTTGACGTAGTCGGGGCGTACCATGAGCAGCAGGGATTCCAGATCGGCCAGGCCCGAGGTGTTGGCCGCCACGGCAAAGCCGTTCAGGCGGTAGTTGGAAAGCACCAGCGCCAGCAGTTTGCGGTCGAGGTTGGCGACCTCCGGCGTTTCGATCACGATGCGCGCCGGATCCAACCCCAGTTTGCCCAGCGCCTGGCCGAAGGTGTGGCCATGATCCTCGAGCACGGCAAGCAGCAGGCGCCCGTGCACATTGAGGAAGAGCCGGCCGGGAATATCGGGCACACGCAGGAAATTCATTACATGCACGGTACGACAGAGACGGTCCAGCGCAACCAGTGCCTCGTCATTGGCCACCAGCGAAAACAGGTTCCACGGAGTGATGTCGAGTTCGCCCCGGCCGTGGGCGCGGACGAAGGCTTCGTGGCCCGCGCAGGCCCCGCTGCCGCTGTCGATCAGCGGCTGGAACACGCTTGACAGATCCGTGTGCAGGAAACGGCCGACGCAGGTACCGTCGGCCTGGGATGAAACGCCGAGGCGCGGGGGCAGCGGTAGAAGATCAAAGTGTGCGGGGTCCATGGCGGCGTCTATGCCGGGGCAGTTCCCCGGTGCGTAGGGTCAGGCAGCCATTTTGCGAATCCGCCGGCTCTTTGAGAACCAAGTTGTTCGGGTCAGCTTATTCACAATCCGGATAAGCAAGGCGATCTATCAACTGATTTGTGCATAAGCAAAGCACAAATCCTTATTTCCGCTTTGCAGCATGGCTGCCTAGACTCTGCGCATCGTTCCATTGTCCGGAGTTCGCCATGGCCTCACGCCGCACCCTGCAGTCTCTTGTCCGCAGCCTCGTCATCGCCGTCAGCCTGTGCGGCATCGCCCACGCCGCGGAATCGACGCTGCTCAATGTCTCCTACGATGTCAGCCGCGAACTCTACAAGGACATCAACCCGGCCTTTGTCGCCTACTGGAAAGCCAGGACCGGCGAGTCCCTGAGCATCAACCAGTCGCACGGCGGCTCGAGCAAGCAGGCGGCATCGGTGGCCGAAGGCCTGGCGGCCGACGTGATCACCATGAACCAGTCGCCGGACATCGACATCCTGGTCGAGCGCGGCGGCTTCGTCGCGGCCGACTGGAGAAGGCGCCTGCCGCACGACGCCGCGCCCTACACCACGACCAGCGTGTTCCTGGTGCGCAAGGGCAACCCGAAGCAGATCCGCGACTGGGCGGACCTGGTGCGTCCCGGACTGGCGGTGATCGTGCCCAACCCCAAGACCTCGGGCAACGGCCGCTACACCTACCTCGCCGCCTGGGGCTACGCGCTGCAGAAGAGCGGCGCCGACGCGGCAAAGGATTTCGTCGCCAGGGTGTTCGCCAATGTGCCGGTACTCGACGGCGGCGGCCGCGGCGCCACCACCACCTTCACCCAGCGCGGCATCGGCGATGTCCTGGTCACCTTCGAAAACGAAGCGGTGCTGATCGGCAAGGAGGTCGGTGAGGACAAGTTCGACATCGTCTATCCCTCGGTCAGCATCGATGCGCCGGCGCCGGTGGCGGTGGTGGAGAAAGTCGCGGACAAACGCGGCACGCGCAAGCAGGCCCAGGCCTATCTCGAATTCCTGTTCTCGACCGAAGGCCAGGAGATCATCGCCAAACATTACTTCCGTCCGCGCGACCCGGCCGTGCTGAAGAAATACGCCAGCCGCTTCCCCGCCATCAAGACCTTCAGCGTCGAAGGCCAACTCGGCGGCTGGAAGGCCGTGCAGCAGGCGCACTTCGCCGACGGCGGCATCTACGACCAGATCATCACCCGGAAATGAGCGCGGCCTTTTTCCAGCGACGCTTCCAGGTCCTGCCCGGCTTCAATCTGGCGCTGGGCTATACCATCGCCTATCTCTCGCTGATCGTCCTGATTCCGCTGTCGTCGATCCTGATCAAGACCTCCAGCCTGTCGCTGGAGCAGTTCTGGACCATCGTTTCGGCGCCCCGCGTGGTGGCCTCGTTCAAGCTTTCCTTCGGCGCCTCGTTGATCGCCGCGGCGATCAACGCCGTGTTCGGCCTGATGCTGGCCTGGTGCCTGGTGCGCTACCCCTTTCCCGGCAAGAAACTGATCGACGCCCTGGTCGACCTGCCCTTCGCCCTGCCCACGGCGGTAGCCGGCATCGCGCTGACCGCGCTGTATGCGCCCAACGGCTGGATCGGAGCGCTGCTCGAGCCCTACGGCATCAAGGTCGCGTTCACGCCGTTGGGCGTGCTGGTGGCGCTGATCTTCATCGGCCTGCCCTTCGTCGTGCGCACCGTGCAGCCCATCCTCGAGGATCTCGAACCGGAACTGGAGGAAGCCGCGACCTGCCTCGGCGCACACCGCTGGCAGACCTTCCGCAAGGTCCTGTTGCCGATCCTGACGCCGGCGCTGCTGACCGGCTTTGCGCTGGCCTTCGCCCGTGCCGTCGGCGAATACGGCTCGGTGATTTTCATCGCCGGCAACATGCCCATGGTGTCTGAAATCGCGCCGCTGATGATCATCACCAAACTCGAGCAATATGACTACGTCGGCGCCACCGCCGTGGCGCTGGCCATGCTGATCCTCTCCTTCGCACTGCTGCTGGCGATCAACCTGCTGCAGGGCTGGAAAGCCTCGGTACGCACACGTGGAGCGAAACCCTGATGGCCGCCGCCGCCGCGCTGCACGCGCCCGCCAGCCCGCTGGGCCATTTCGACTACCAGGCCAGCCCCGCCACGCGCGAAGCAGACTGGATACGCCGGACGCTGCTGGTGGTCTCCCTCGGCTTCTTCGCCTTCTTCCTGCTGCTGCCGCTGGTGGCGGTGTTCGTCGAAGCCCTGCGCAAGGGCTGGGGCACGTATCTCACGGCGCTGACCGACCCCGACGCCGTGGCAGCGATCCGCCTGACCCTGCTTGCGGCAGCCATCAGCGTGCCGCTCAACCTGGTGTTCGGCATTTCCGCCGCCTGGGCCATCGCCAAGTTCGAGTTTCGCGGCAAGCAGTTTCTGATTACCCTGATCGACCTGCCCTTCTCGGTCTCGCCGGTGATCGCCGGCCTGGTCTGGGTGCTGATCTTCGGCGCCCAGGGCTGGATCGGACCGTGGGCGGCGGAACACGACCTGAAGATCGTCTTCGCCGTGCCGGGCATCGTGCTGGCCACGGTCTTCGTCACCTTCCCCTTCGTCGCCCGCGAACTGATTCCACTCATGGAGGCCCAGGGACGCGAAGAGGAGGAGGCCGCCATCGTGCTCGGCGCCACCGGCTGGCAAGCCTTCTGGCGCGTCACCCTGCCCAACGTGAAGTGGGGCCTGCTCTACGGCGTGATCCTCTGCAACGCCCGCGCCATGGGCGAGTTCGGCGCCGTCTCGGTGGTCTCCGGCCACATCCGCGGCCTCACCAACACCTTGCCGCTGCACGTCGAGATCCTCTACAACGAATACAACTTCGCCGCCGCCTTCGCCGTCGCCTCGGTTCTCGCCCTGCTGGCCCTGGTTACATTGGCGATCAAGACCTTCATCGAATACCAGCACGCCCGCGCCATGGCGGCGACTTCCGAGGAAATCCAATGAGCATCGAAGTCAAGAATATCCGCAAGTCCTTCGGCAGCTTCGTTGCCGTCAACGATGTCTCGCTGGAATTTCCCGGCGGCGAACTGGTGGCCCTGCTCGGTCCCTCGGGCTGCGGCAAGACGACGCTGCTGCGCATCATCGCCGGCCTCGAAGGCGCCGACTCCGGCCAGGTGCTGCTGGAAGGCGAGGACGCCTCCGACACCCACGTTCGCGAACGTCAGGTCGGCTTCGTCTTCCAGCACTACGCGCTGTTCCGCCACATGAGCGTGTTCGAGAACGTCGCCTTCGGCCTGCGCGTCAAGCCGCGCTCCCAGCGGCCGGGCGAAGCGCAGATCCGCAAGAAGGTGCATGAGCTGCTGAGCCTGGTCCAGCTCGACTGGCTGGCCGACCGTTACCCGGCACAATTGTCCGGCGGCCAGCGCCAGCGCATCGCACTGGCCCGCGCGCTGGCCGTCGAGCCGCGCGTGCTGCTGCTCGACGAACCCTTCGGCGCGCTCGATGCCAAGGTGCGCAAGGAGTTGCGCCAGTGGCTGCGCCGCCTGCATGACGAACTGCACATCACCAGCATCTTCGTCACCCATGACCAGGAGGAAGCCCTCGAAGTCGCCGACCGCGTGGTGCTGATGAACCAGGGCCGCATCGAGCAGACCGGCACCCCGCGCGAAGTCGTCGAACAACCGGGCACGCCGTTTGTGGCAGACTTCCTCAACCTCGACGACCACGGCCCGGCCTGGTTGGTCGAGGCCAAGATCCGCCATCGCGGCTATGTGCTGCATGCGGTCAATGAACTGGACAAGGCGGCATGAACTTCCAGCAACTTCGAATCATCCGTGAAGCGGTACGCCGCGACTTCAACCTGACCGAAGTTGCCAACGCCCTCTACACCTCGCAGTCCGGGGTATCCAAGCACATCAAGGACCTAGAGGACGAACTCGGCATCGAGCTCTTCGTCCGCCGCGGCAAGCGCCTGACGGGGCTCACCGATCCCGGCAAGGAGATGGTCGGCATCGTCGAGCGCATGCTGCTCGATGCGCTCAACATCAAGCGCCTGGCGGAGCAGTTCTCCAACCGCGACGTCGGCCAGCTCACCGTCGTCACCACGCATACCCAGGCGCGCTACGCGCTGCCGGAAGTCGTGGCGAAATTCAAGGCGGCCTTCCCCAAGGTGCATCTGGCGCTGCACCAGGGCAGCCCGAAGGAAATCGTCGCCATGCTGCGCGCCGGCGAGGCCGATATCGGCATCGCTACCGAGGCGCTGGATGAGCAACCGGACCTGGTCGCCTTCCCCTGGTACGAGTGGCGCCACGCCGCCATCGTGCCGCGCAGCCATCCGCTCGCCGCCGCCGGCCGCTTCACGCTCGCCGACCTCGCCGAATATCCGCTGATCACCTACCACGAAGGCTTCACCGGCCGCGGTCGCATCGACCGCGCCTTTGCTGCCGCCGGATTCACGCCCGACATCGTCATGTCGGCGCTCGATGCCGACGTCATCAAGACCTACGTCGAGCTGGGACTCGGCGTCGGCATCGTCGCCTCGATGGCCTGGCACCCGAAGAAGGACGAAGGCCTGGCCCTGCTCGATGGCAGCGACGTCTTCCCCGTCAATGTCACGCGCATCGCGGTGCGACGCGGCCATTACCTGCGCGGTTTCGCCTATCGCTTCATCGAACTGTGCGCCGCCGATCTGAGCGAAAGCGCGGTACGTGCGGCCTTGGTGCCGGGCAAGGACGAACTCAATCTCGATTAGTCGCGCCGAAGGCTATCAACCGGATCCAGTGAAGCGCGAACCAGAGCGCATACGACCTTCCTCGAGTATGGATCGCAGCGGCATCTTATTAGGCGCAGGGCATAGTGCGGGCTCTCCTGGCGGTCAGATCCAGACGTAATCGACGCCTGTTTCCTTGAATAGACGCTCCGAGCGCTGAATGTGCTCCTGCCACCTGGCGACAAAATCGGCGTCCGGCCTGGGGCAGAACACATGCTTGATCCCGGCCTGCACGATTGCTCGAGCGCAATCCATACACGGCGGATGGCTGACGACCAGGCTGCTTCCGTCCAGAGGCGTGCCGACACGCGCCGCGTTTGTGATGGCGTTCATTTCCGCATGGGAAAACCAGAAGTATTTCTCCGGCCGCGTCTGACCGCGCTCATCTTCATCTGCATTGCAGCCGCGCGGCGCGCCGTTGTAGCCAAGCGATCTGACTTCGTTGCTCGGGCCGACGATAATCGCACCGACTTTCGTGCTGGTATCTTTGCTGAGTTGCGCAGCCGCCATCGCGATGTCGAGGTACTTGCGCGCTTTTTCCGGGGTCATACGCTCTCCAGTATGTTGGCTGCCGATCGGTCCGGATCCCTGCTGGTCCGGAGTCACCTCATGCTACAACAGCACGCAAGTGGGGGCGCAATTGCCCGCAGGCGCACAAGCACTCCCGCCATGGCTGATCCCGGGCCGCTATTTCCGACAGATATTTCCCTGACGGCCGCGTGGTATCTATAATCGGCGACGCCCGGTCGCGTTGTCAGGGAGTCGGGCAGACAAAGACAATCTATCCGAGGCCGCGTTGCAAACTCCGGTAATCGTTTCTTCTCCAGATGGACTGCAGAACAACCGCCATATTCCCTATCTGGGAACGGCGATGGTTTTTCTGGTGTTGTCGCTCATAGCCTTGCTGTCGCTCTGGCACTCCTGGCAAGATGCCGAGGGCCGGCTGGTCGAACAGACCCGGAGCCTGGTCAAGTCGGTGGATCAGAGCGTCGGCAGCATGGTCGCGAATGTCGACTATGTGCTCCAGGTTTCCAGCGACCACATCAGTCAGCAGATTGCGGGCAGGCATCCCGAAGGAGAGTCGATCACCCGTTTTCTGGCGCTGCAGCAGGAGCGGTTTCCCAATATCGACCTGCTTCGGGCGACAAACGAACACGGTGAAGCGATCTACGGCAAAGGTGTCGTTGCCGCCGAGCGGGCCAGTCTTGCCCAGCGCGATTATTTCCGGCGCTTGCGCGACGATCCGGGCGCAGGCATGGTGATAGCGGAGCCGGTCATAGGAAAGATTTCGCAACGCTGGATCTGGTTGATGGCGCGACGCATCAACAAGCCCGATGGCTCTTTTGGCGGTCTTGTCTATGCCGCGGTATTCCTCGACGATCTGGTCAAAACCTTCGAAGAACTCCAGATGGCGCCGGGCAGCGTGGTTGCCCTGCGCGACCGCGAGATGAGGCTGGTGGCCCGCACCACCTTCGACAAGACTCCGGGGCTGACGCCCGGCGACCGCAAGATTTTCGCGCCCTTGACCAAGGCGCTCGGGCTGAATCCTCTGCAGGGCAGTTTTGACAGCGGCAGCGCCAGTCCCGACGGGGTGCCGCGGACGTATGCGTACCAGCGCAATGCCGGCTACGGGTTCACACTCCTGGTCGGTATTCCGAAACAGGTCGCCATCGCGGAATTCAAATCGCATGCGATTCTCGTCGCCGGTTTCATGATCGCCTTCATGCTCGGTTCCTTTGCCTTCCTGCGCGCCGTGCGGCGGGCCAGGCAAGGGCAGCAGCAATATCTGCTGCAACTCGCCGAAAGTCAGGACCGGCTTGCCCGGATCGTCGAATTGAATCCGCTGTCGATGGCCGTCATCGGCATGGACGGGACTATCGAGTACATCAACCGCAAGGCGATCGAGATCTTCGGCTATGAGCTTGCCGACATACCGCACGTGGAGCGATGGATGGTTCTGGCGCACCCTGCCGAGGACTACCGCGCAGAGGTCAGGATGCAGTGGAAGCAGTTGCTGCGGGATGCCATCGAGACGCACAAAGCCATCGACAGGCGGGAGTATCGCGTCACCTGCAAGGATGGCAGCGTCAAGACGGTCGCCATTTTCGGCGTAATTCTCAGCGACAAGATCCTTGTCCTGTTCGACGACATAACCGCCCGCAAGCGGGCCGAGCAGGAGTTGAGGGAAGCCAAGGAAGCAGCGGAAATCGCCAACCAGGCGAAGAGTTCCTTCCTCGCCAACATGAGCCACGAGATCCGCACGCCGATGAATGCGATCGTCGGCCTGAGCCACTTGATGCGCCGCGCCGGTGCCACGCCCGAGCAGGCGGAACGCCTGGACAAGATCGACCGTGCCGGCCAGCACCTGCTGACGATCATCAACGACATCCTTGATTTGTCCAAGATAGAGGCCGGCCGGCTGCAACTGGAAAGCACCGATTTCCATCTTTCCGCCATCTTCGACAATGTCGTTTCCATCATCAGCGAAACGGCGAAGAACAAAGGGCTGCATATCGAGATCGACCACGGCACGGTTCCTCTCTGGCTGCGCGGCGATCCGACCCGGCTGCGCCAGGCATTGCTTAACTACCTCGGCAATGCGCTCAAATTTACCGAGCGGGGATCCATCGCCGTGCGTGCGATTCTCCTCGAGGATGGTGAGCACGGAATGCTGGTGCGCTTCGAGGTGGCGGACACGGGCATCGGCATTGCTCCGCAAAAGCTGTCCGGTGTGTTTCAGGCTTTCGAGCAGGCCGACGCTTCGACCACACGCAAGTACGGCGGCACAGGCCTCGGCCTGGCCATCACCCGGAATCTTGCGCAACTGATGGGAGGCGAAGCCGGGGCCGAGAGCGAGCCGGGCAAAGGCAGTACCTTCTGGCTCACCGCCCGCCTGCAACGCGGCCACGGCGTCATGCCGGCCGCAATGACGGTTAGATCGGGCGATCCGGAGGCCGAACTGCGCCAATATCATGGCGGCGCACGACTCCTGCTGGCCGAAGACAACGACGTCAACCGCGAAGTTGCCCTGGAACTGTTGCACGGTGCGGGCCTGGTCGTCGATATCGCGGAAAATGGCCGAGAGGCCCTGGACAAGGCGCGCTCAGCCGCCTACGACCTGATTCTGATGGATGTACAGATGCCGCAGATGGACGGTCTGGAGGCGACGCGTGCCATCCGCGCACTGCCGGGCTGGCAGACCACGCCGATTCTGGCCATGACTGCCAACGCCTTCGACGACGATCGCCGGGAATGCCAGGCATCCGGCATGAACGATTTCGTTGCCAAGCCGGTCGATCCCGATAACCTCTACCGGATGTTGCTCAAGTGGTTGCCGCCGGCTGAAGGAATTGTCCCTGGCGCAACATCCGCGGCGGCGGTGAGCGTTTCCCCTGCGGCCCGTGATCCGGCCGAATCGATGCTGCGTCTGGGCAGCATTCCCGGGCTGGACATCGAGCGCGGGCTGATACCGGTGCGCGGCAACACGACCAAATACGCGCGGATGCTCGCCATGTTTGCCGCCAGCCATGCCGACGACGCGCCTCGCCTCGCCGCCGCCCTGGCCGCAAACGATCTCGCCGCCCTCAAGCAAATGGCGCACGTGCTGAAGGGGTCGGCCGGCAACGTCGGCGCAGTCCGGGTGTCGGATGCGGCGATCAGTCTTGATTCTGCGATAGGTACCGATACCGGCGCGGACCGGATCCGTGCCTGCTGCACCCTGCTGATCACGGAACTCGCGCCCTTGATCGACGGTATCCGCAGTGCGCTGAATGCATGAGCAACCGACCGCGCTCCGCTCAGGCGGCGAGCTGTCCGGCAATCGCCGGCGAGTTCAGAGAATCATCCCGGCACCGACGGTGTTGTTGGTGGCCTCGTCGATGACGATGAAGGCCCCCGTGGCGCGGTTGTCCGCATAGGCATCGACGCATAGCGGCTGCGCCAGCTTGAAGGCGACGCGGGCGATGTCGTTCATCACCAGCCTGTCGGCGGCCACGCGCTCGAGGGAATTGATGTCCACGCGGTAGTCGATGGCGGCCAGCACCGCCCGGGTTTCGCGCGTGGTCTGGCGGATCAGGTACTTGCGTTGCGGATCGAGCGGGGTTTCCGCCATCCAGCAAAGCATGGCGTCGAGGCGCCGTACCGCCGGTACCGGTTGTTGCGCATCGACTTCGGCGGCACGCGTGATCATGTCGCCGCGCGAAATGTCAATTTCATCTTCCAGCAGCAGGGTGACCGACTGACCGGCGCGGGCTGCGGGCAGCGAACGGTCGCCGAGGCGGATCTCGCGGATGCGGCTGCGCTGCGCCGAGGGCAGCACGACGATTTCTTCGCCGACGGCAATTTCGCCCGATTCGACGCGCCCCATGAAGCCGCGAAAGTCATGCAGCAGGCGGTCGCCCGGCACCTGCGGGCGGCAGACGTATTGCACCGGAAAGCGGAATCCCTCGTCGCGCCCGGCGTGAGCCTCCGGCGCGTTTTCGAGGATGTCGAGCAGGGTTGGCCCGGCATACCAGTTGAGCCGCTCGCCGCGCTCGACCAGCATGTCGCCGTTGAGCGCGGAGAGCGGAATGAAAGCCGCATCGCCGATGCCGAGCCGGGCGGCGAAGTCGAGGTAGTCGGCGCGGATGCGCTCGAAGGTGGCCTGATCGTAGTCGACCAGATCCATCTTGTTCACCGCCACCACCAGGTGCGGAATGTCCAGCAGATGGGCAAGGAAGGAGTGGCGGCGGGTCTGGGTCAGCACTCCCTTGCGGGCGTCGATCAGGATGATGGCGAGGTCGGCAGTGGATGCCGCCGTCACCATGTTGCGCGTGTATTGCTCGTGGCCCGGGGCGTCGGCGATGATGTACTTGCGGCGGCCGGTGCTGAAGTAGCGGTAGGCAACGTCGATGGTGATTCCCTGCTCGCGCTCCGCCTGCAGGCCGTCGGTCAGCAGCGACAGATCGACCGAGGCCATGCCGCGCCGCTGCGAGGTGCGCTCGATGGCGGAGAGCGTGTCGGCGAGGATCGCCCGGGTGTCGTAGAGCAGGCGCCCGATCAGCGTACTTTTGCCGTCATCGACGCTGCCGCAGGTGAGAAAGCGCAGCAGGCCGTTGTCGACCGGCTGTACAAATCCGGGGATGCGTTCGATCGCGCTCATCAGAAATACCCTTCCTTCTTGCGCTGTTCCATCGAAGCTTCCGAAGTCTGGTCGTCCAGTCGCGTCGCGCCGCGTTCGGTGATGGTGGTGGTGGCGGTTTCCTCGATGATCCGGCGCACCGTGTCGGCATCGGATTCGACCGGCGCCGTGCAGCTGATGTCGCCGACGGTGCGGAAGCGGACGCACAATTCCTCCACCGTGTCGCCGGCGCGGGCCGGCGTCAGACCGGTAACCGGTTGCAGCAGCCCCTTGCGGCGAACGATGGGCCGCGTGTGGGCGAAGTAGATCGGCGGCAGGGCCAGCGACTCGCGTTCGATGTACTGCCAGACGTCGAGTTCGGTCCAGTTCGAGATCGGAAACACGCGGATGTTCTCGCCTTTATGCACCCGGGCGTTGTAGAGGTCCCACAACTCCGGGCGCTGGTTCTTCGGGTCCCACTGGCCGAATTCATCGCGGAAGGAAAAGATGCGCTCCTTGGCGCGGGCCTTTTCCTCGTCGCGGCGGGCGCCGCCGATACAGGCGTCGAAACCGAATTCCTCGATGGCTTCGAGCAGGGTCACCGACTGGTGCTTGTTGCGCGATTCATCCGCCGACTTGAGCCTGACGGAACCGCGCCGCATCGAATCCTCGACCGTACGCACGATCAGACGTTCGCCCAGTTCGGCGCTGCGGGCATCGCGGAACTCGATGACTTCGCGATAGTTGTGGCCGGTGTCGATGTGCAGCAGCGGGAAGGGGAAGC
The DNA here is from genome assembly GCA_903848955.1 of uncultured beta proteobacterium. Taxonomy (GTDB): domain Bacteria; phylum Pseudomonadota; class Gammaproteobacteria; order Burkholderiales; family Rhodocyclaceae; genus Sulfuritalea. Next base: position 5,398 of record CAINHS010000144.1, on the reverse strand, counting down.
GGCCGGGGCGGAAGGCTTTCTCGGCCAGCCGCACCACCACCACGGAGTCCTTGCCGCCGGAAAACAGCAGCGCCGGATTGCTGCACTGGCCGGCGACTTCGCGCAGGATGTGGATGGCTTCCGCCTCGAGCCAGTCGAGGTGGTCGAGCGATCCCGTGCGTTCGGGTTGAGCCTGTCGCAGTCCGGCGCCAGGGCGAACGGGGGCGAGGATGGCGGGCGCGCTCATGCCGCCGCCGTGACGTCGCCGCCGTTTTTCGCCACTCTCTGCAGCTTGCCGTCGATCAGATGCAAACCGCATTCTTTGCTGTGCGGTGCTTCCCACCACCAGCGGCCGGCGCGGACGTCTTCGCCGGCGGCCACGGCGCGAGTGCAGGGGGCGCAGCCGATGCTCGGATAGCGGCGGTCATGCAGTTGGTTGTAGGGCACGCTGTTGGCGCGCAGATAAACCCACACCTCGCGCTCGCTCCAGTCGGCGAGCGGACTGATCTTGACCAGATTGTTGGCGTGGTCGAAGCCCACCACCTTGAGCTTCTCGCGCGTCTGCGACTGCGCCGCACGCAGGCCGGTGATCCACGCCTGGCGGCCGGCCAGCGCCCGCTGTAGCGGCTCGACCTTGCGCGCGTGGCAGCAGGCCTTGCGCGCTGCCACCGAATCGTAGAAGCCGTTGATGCCGAATTCGGCGACAAAACCCTGCACCGCGTCGTGGCGCGGCGCGAAGATCTCCAGGCGGCGTCCGTAGTGGCGCTCGGCCCTCGCCATCAGTTCGCAGGTCTCGGCCGGCAGGCGCCCGGTGTCGAGCGAGAAGATGCCGATGTCGATGTTCTCGCGCCAGATCATGTCGGTCAGCACCATGTCCTCGGCACCCAGGCTGTTGGCGAAGACGACCGGCGCGAAGTCGCGTGCGACGTCGCGCAGGCAGCGCAACGCCAACGCCGATTTTTCGGCCACGGTGCCGACCAGATGAGGGTCGGCCAGGTCAGGGAGAGGGTCTCTGTGCATGATGTTTCCTTGGCGCCGGTGCGGCCGGATTACGCCGCGCGCCGGCGGAACAGGGGTATTACCTGATCGGCCGCGGCCTGGTAACTGTCGGGGAAGTCGTCGAAGGCATTCAGCGCATCCTCGGCGCTGCGCCCTTCGCCGAGCAGGAAGCTGTCGAAGCCGACGCGGTTGAGATAGAAGATCTGGTCGCGGCCGATGTCGCCGAAGGCACGCAGTTCGCCGTCATAGCCGTAACGCTGGCGCAGCAGGCGCGCCGTCGAGTAGCCGCGGCCATCGGCAGCTTTTGGAAAATGCACGGCGATCACGGTGAAGTCGTCGATGTCTGCGGCGATCTCGGCCGGATTGTCCTCCGGCGCCAGCCAGATGCCGAGCGGCGTGCCATGCTCGTACTCGCGATGGATCAGGCAGGCCTTCTTCGCCTTCCACACCGCGAGCGGCACCAGCAGCGGGCCGACCGGCAGGCAGACGTCGAACGGCGCCTCGCCGTCGACCAGGGTCACGACTTTCCATGCGTCGTCCTGCAGACGACGTTGCTTGATGATCTGACGCGTTTGCAGCTTATGCATTTACTGTTTTCCTTTCGGTCTGCGTGGGGTAGTCGTAGGCGGCGCTGCGGAAGGCGTCGAGGCCGATGCGGTCGACGCAGTCGATGAAAGCTTCGTCGCCGTGGCGGGTGGCGAGATAGACGCCGATCAGGCGCTCGACGGCGTCCGTCACTTCGGCGGCGGCAAAGGCGCGGCCAATCACCTCGCCGATGCGCGCCGTATTGCCCTGCCGGCCGCCCAGCGTCAGCTGGTACCACTCCTCGCCGTTCTTGTCGACGCCGAGGATGCCGATGCCACCCAGGTGATGGTGGCCGCAGGAATTGATGCAGCCGGAGATGTTGAGTTCCAGCTCGCCGATGTCATGCTGGTAGTCGAGATCCTCGAAACGCTCCTGGATCGCCGCGGCGACGTTGAGCGAGCGCGCGCTTGCCAGTCCGCAGAAGTCGGCGCCGGGGCAGGCGATCAAGTCCTGCAGCAGGCCGACCGTGGGCGAAGCGAGACCGGCCGATTTGGCGCGGTGCCAGACGGTGTACAACTCGCGCTTGGGTACGTCGGCGAGGATCAGATTCTGTTCATGGGAGACGCGCAGCTCGCCGAAACTGTAGCGCGCGGCCAGATCGGCGGCGACTTCCATCTGCTCGCTGCTCGCGTCGCCCGGCGCGGCCCCCGGCTTCTTCAGCGACAGGGTGACCGCGGCATAGCCGGCCACCTTGTGCGCCTGCACGTTGCGCTCGACCCAGCGGGCGAAGGGCTTGTCCTCGCGCAGATGGGCGAGGTGGCAGAGGTCTTCGTCGGCCAGATTTTCGTAATCCGGGGCGGCGAACTGCGCCGCAACGCGAGCGACTTCGGCGTCGGTCAGGGTCGCCGGACCGTCTTTCATGTGCAGCCACTCGTCTTCGACCTGGCGGCCGAATTCGGCGGCGCCGAGCGCCTTGACCAGGATCTTGAGGCGGGCCTTGTAGGCGTTGTCGCGACGGCCGAAGCGGTTGAATACGCGCAGCAGCGCCTCCGTGTAGGTCAGCAGGTGTTGCCAGGGGAGGAATTCGCGCACCACCTGGCCCAGCAGCGGGGTGCGACCGAGACCGCCGCCGGCATAGACCCTGAAACCGGGTTCGCCGGCCTCGTCCAGCAGCAGTTGCAGGCCAAGGTCATGCACCTGGATTGCGGCGCGGTCTTGTGTCGCACCACTGATGGCGATCTTGAACTTGCGCGGCAGATGGGCGAACTCCGGATGGAAGCTCGACCACTGCCGCAGGATTTCGGCCCAGGGCCGCGGATCGGCGATCTCGTCGGCGGCGACGCCGGCGAAGTGGTCGGTGGTCACGTTGCGGATGCAGTTGCCGGATGTCTGGATCGCGTGCAGTTCGGCTTGCGCCAGTTCCGCCAGGATGTCCGGCACCCGGGGCAACTCCACCCAGTTCAGTTGCAGGTTCTGGCGCGTGGTGAAGTGGCCGCTGCCGCGGTCATAGCGGCGCGTGACGTCGGCCAGCTTGCGCAGTTGCGCCACGGAGAGCAGGCCGTAGGGCACGGCGATGCGCAGCATCGGGCCATGGCGCTGGATGTAGAGGCCGTTCTGCAGCCGCAGCGGGCGGAATTCGTCGACGCTCAGCTCGCCGGCAAGATGGCGGCGTGTCTGGTCACGAAACTGGTCGACGCGGGCCTGGACGAGGGCGTGGTCGTAGTGGTCATAGCGGTACATCGGCAGCTCCCTGGGTCGCTGCAGCCATCGGGGCAGCAGCAGTGTTGGTCATGTTGCGATGCATCGTAAATCCTGCGTATAGTTCTGAAAAATACCTGTTAGCTATTTGTACAGACCAATTAGTTATATACTGTGCTGCATGAAACTCCAGCAACTTCGTTATCTGGTCGAAGTCGAACGCTGCGGCCTCAACGTCTCGGAGGCGGCTGCCGCGCTCTACACCTCCCAGCCCGGCATCTCGAAACAGGTCCGTCTGCTCGAAGCGGAATTGGGTATTACTGTGTTCGAGCGCAGCGGCAAGCGCCTCACCGGGATCACTGCCGCGGGCCGCGTTGTTCTCGACATGGCCAGAAAAATTCTCACGGATACGGCTAATCTGGCGAGAGTAGGGGCTGACTTCGCTGCCGAATCGAAGGGTCAGCTGACGCTGGCTACCACTCACACTCAGGCCCGCTACACCTTGCCGCCGGTGATCAGGCGCTTCGTCGATCGCTATCCGGGCGTCCGTTTGCACGTGCAGCAAGGCAGCCCGGTGCAGGTCGCAGAATGGCTGCTCGATGGCACCGCCGAACTCGGTATCGCCACCGAAGCGCTCGACCGTCATCCGCAACTGGTTACCTTGCCCTGCTACCAGTGGTCGCACAAGGTGGTGGTGCCCCGCGGCCATGCGCTGCTTGAACTCGAGCCGCTGACCCTGGCCGCCCTCGCCCAATACCCCCTGGTCACTTACGACGTCAGCTTCACCGGCCGTTCCCACGTCGACCGCGCCTTCGAGCGGCAGGGCCTGATTGCCAACGTGGTGCTGACGGCGATCGACTCCGACGTGATCAAAACCTATGTCGAACTGGGTCTGGGCGTCGGCATCATTGCCGAGATGGCTTTCGACCCGCTGCGCGACAGCGGCCTCGCCGCGCTGGCGGCCAATCACCTGTTTGCCACCAATACCACCCGTCTCGCCTTCCGGCGCGACCTCTGGCTGCGAGGCTACGATTTCGATTTCATCGAACTCCTCGCACCGCAGCTCACCCGGCGCGTGATCGAGGCCACCGTTGCCGGCAACAGCAGCGACCCGGGACTCTAGTCGCAGGTTCTCGGTTTGCCGGAATATGCTTTGCGCTATTTCTTGGTTGGCTGCCGCCCCCGGCGGCGCTAGAGTAGCGTTTGCCTTGTCGATGGGAAGCTTGAACGCCGTGATCGTGGAATCGACCTGCCGTGAGCTCAAGGTTCTCAGGCGATTGCTGAATCGCGCCGAGTTCCGGTCGCAGATGGCGCATCATCCCCCTCAATCAGCACTTTCACCGCAAGCACGCCGCCACTATCAAGGAGTTCCCGCATGACAATCGCCAACAACATCACCGAACTGATCGGCAATACGCCGCTGGTCAAGCTCAACCGCGTCAATGCCGGCGCGGGTTTTGAAAATTCGGCCACGATCGCGCTGAAGCTGGAGTTCTTCAATCCGGCGCACAGCGTCAAGGACCGCATTGCCGTCGCCATGATCGACGCCGCCGAGAAGGCCGGCAAGATCAAGCCCGACACCATCATCCTCGAGCCGACGTCCGGCAACACCGGCATCGGCCTGGCCATGGTCGCCGCCGCGCGCGGCTACAAGGCCGCCTTCGTCATGCCCGAGACCATGAGCCGCGAACGCCGGCTGATCCTCAAGGCCTACGGTGCCGAACTGATCCTGACGCCGGGACCCGACGGCATGGGCGGCGCCATCAGGAAGGCGCAGGAACTGGCGGCGGCCGACTCGCGCTACTTCATCCCGCAGCAGTTCGAGAATCCGGCCAACCCTGAAATCCATCGCAACACCACGGCCGAGGAAATCTGGCGCGACACCGACGGCAAGGTCGACATCTTCATTTCCGGCATCGGCACCGGCGGCACCATCACCGGCGTCGGCGAAGTGCTGAAGGCACGCAAGCCGGGTGTGAAGATCATCGCCGTCGAGCCGGATGCCAGCCCCGTGCTGTCCGGTGGTGCGAAGGGTCCGCATCCGATCCAGGGCATAGGCGCCGGCTTCGTTCCGGCCATCCTCAACACCAAGATCTACGACGAGGTATTCCGCGTCACCAACGAGCAGGCGCTGACGACTGCTCGCAAACTGGCGACCGACGAAGGTCTGCTGGTCGGCATTTCCTCCGGCGCCGCT
>CAINHS010000143.1 GCA_903848955.1 uncultured beta proteobacterium | reverse complement strand
GCCGGCCGAATGACGGTAACGATTTCTTACAATGAGCGTCACGTTTTGGGCAATTCTCTTACACGGACGGAGTCAAATAGGCTCACCGCACGAAATAGGCGGGCGTCCGGACACCCGGACGGCCCCCCGGCGCAATGAAAGGACAGAACCATGAAACAAATCAAATTGATGATCGCCCTTCTGCTGCTTGCAGCGGGCAGTGTCGGCAACGCCTGGGCGGATCACGGCGGCCACGTGCGCTTTGGCGTCATGATCGGCCCCTACTGGGGAGGGCCGTGGCATTATCCGCCTCCCGCCTACTACTACCCGCCCTACTATCCGCAGGTGGTGGTGCCCGCGCCGCAGGTCTATATCGAACAGCAGGCGGCGCCTGCCGCAGTCCCGCCGGCACCTGCCGCACCGGTTGCAGCGGCGCCGGCCAACTACTGGTACTACTGCGCTGCGGCCAAGGGCTATTACCCCTACGTCAGGGAATGCCCCGGCGGCTGGCAGAGGGTCGCTCCGCAGCCGCCCGGCCAGCCGTGAATCCAATCAGGAGTCAGATCATGAAATCGCCTTTGTTTTCTCTCGCCGCCGTGTCCGGCCTGCTGCTGCTCGCCGGATGCGCCTCGGTGCCGACCGGCCCGAGCGTGATGGCCCTGCCGGGGAGCGGCAAAAACTTTGACCAGTTTCGCAGCGACGATGCCGAATGTCGCCAGTACGCCCAGCACCAGATCGGCGGCGTCGGCGCAGATCAGGCCGCGGTCGATGCCGGCGTGCGCAGCGCCGTAATCGGTACCGTGGTCGGTGCCGTTGCCGGAGCCGCCATCGGCGGGCACGACGGCGCCGGGGCCGGCGCCGGAACCGGTCTGCTGGTAGGCAGCATGGCCGGAGCCGGGGCCGCCCAGAGTTCCGCCTACGCAACGCAGCGAAACTACGACAACGCCTACATCCAGTGCATGTACGCGAAGGGGCAGCAGGTGCCGGTTTCCGCTGCCACCCGCAGCCGGGTTCAGGCACCGGTCGATCATGCCGTTGCCGCGCCTGCGGCGGGCGCCGCCTACCCGCCTCCACCGCCGCCACCGGCGGGCTATGCCCCGCCGCCCGCGCCTCCGATACGCTGATTTACCGCCAAGGACATCCCGACATGGAAGTTTCCGCACCCGCCACCAAGTCTTCTGCGCTGCATCCCGTCTTCTGGATGGCCGGCATCTCTGTGACGCTGCTGTCCCTGGCCGGCATCGCTTCGCTGACCGGGCTGTTGCCCGCCAGGCCGGCCCCCGCCCCGGAGCGGCCGGCAATCGTCGCCACGGTCCCCGCCGCTGAGCCGCCGCCGACTGTGGCTGCCGCAGCGCCGGCACCGGTGGCCATACCTCCGGCACAGGAGGTTCCCGTCAGCAAGACCCCTGCAGCGCCGGCGGTTACTCACAAACCGGCGAAGAAGAAGATCGAAAAGGAAATCCCCCCGGGCCCGGCAGCGATGCCGCCGCCCCTGGCCAGCGGCGTTCCGCCCGACTATGTGCCACCGCCGGAGGCGGCACCCGCTCCTCCCGCAGCGCCCGCCTGCGCCAACTGCGGCGTCGTCGCCAACGTGCGCCAGGTCACCCGTGAAGGTCAGGGCACAGGCGCCGGTGCCATCGTCGGCGGGCTCGCCGGCGGCGCCCTGGCGAGCAATATCGGACGCGGCAACACCCGCACCCTGGCCACCATCGCCGGCGCGGTGGGCGGCGGATTGCTCGGCAACTCCATCGAGAAATCGCAGCGCAAGACGGTCGCTTACGAAATCATCCTGCGCATGGAAGACGGCAGCAGCCGCACCATCGCTTCCGAGACCGTGCCGCCCTGGCGCATCGACGAAAAGATCAGGCTGGTCAACGGCGCCATCGTCGCGCGCTGAACCTGGATTCATAGACCACGCGCCGGTCCGAAGAAACCCCGCCGGCGAATCCGCTCAGGTCACCCGACAGCGGGGAGGGATAATGCCATGCGAATCGAAGAAGGCCTCAAGCTCGACTTTCAGGATGTTCTCATTCGACCCAAGCGCTCGACGCTGACCTCGCGCTCCGAAGTCGATATTTCGCGCGAGTTCGTCTTCCGCCATTCCGGGCGACGCTATCAGGGCGTACCGGTCATCGCCGCCAACATGGATACCGTCGGCACCTTCGAGATGGCGGCAGCGCTGGCCAAATACCGGCTGTCGACGGCGCTGCACAAGCATTACGAGGAGGACGAACTGGCCGGATTCTTCCGCGCCCTGCCGGAAACATCGACGGTGTTCTATTCGATGGGCATCACCCGCGAAGATTACGAAAAGTTCTGCCGCGTCAAGCAGCAGGTCGGCGACGCCATCACCTGCGTCTGTGTCGATGTCGCCAACGGCTATACCAAATCATTCATCGATTTCCTCCATCGCCTGCGCGCCGCCTTCCCGCAGATCACCATCATGGCGGGCAACGTGGTGACGGGTGAAATGGCGGAAGAACTGATTCTGGACGGTGCCGACATCGTCAAGGTCGGCATCGGCCCCGGCTCGGTGTGCACCACGCGCAAGATGACCGGCATCGGCTATCCCCAGCTCTCGGCCATCATCGAATGCGCCGATGCCGCTCACGGCCTCGGCGGCCTGATCTGCGCCGACGGCGGCTGCACCTCGCCCGGCGATCTGGCCAAGGCCTTCGGCGGCGGCGCCGACTTCATCATGCTCGGCGGCATGCTGGCCGGACACGACGAATGCATGGGCGAAATCATCGAGCAGGACGGCGCGCGCAAGGTGCGCTTCTACGGCATGAGTTCGCGCACGGCGATGGACAAGCACTCGGGAGGCGTCGCCAACTACCGCGCCTCGGAGGGCAAGGAGGTCCTGCTCGACTATCGCGGACCGGTGGAGAATACCCTGCAGGAGATTCTCGGCGGAGTGCGCTCCGCCTGCACCTATGTCGGTGCCCACAAGCTCAGGGAGTTGTCGAAGCGGACCACCTTCATCCGCGTCGCGCGCCAGTTGAATGAAGTATTCGGGCAATCCTGACGGACAGTGAATAATCCCGCTGCGCATGCGTGCCGCCTTCTCGCGCTACTGGTCCTGCTGCTCGTCGCCGCCTGCAGCCACCCGCCCAAGGAGGCGCCCCTGCCGCCGGGAACCCGGGTCCTGGCACTGGGCGACAGCCTGACCGCAGCCCATGGAGTGACTCCCGACGAAGCCTGGCCGGCCCTCCTCGCCGCGCGAACCGGATGGATCGTTATCAACGCCGGCGTCAGCGGCGACACCAGCGCCGGCGCACTGCAGCGCTTGCCGGCCTTGCTCGAGGAACACGCGCCGGCCCTGGTCCTGGTCAGCCTGGGCGGCAACGACATGCTGCGCCGCTTGCCGCCAAGCCAGACCACGGCCAATCTGGGCCGGATGCTGGCGCTGGTCAAGGCCAGCGGCGCCAGGGCGGTATTGCTGGCGACGCCGAAACCCAGTGTCGCCGGAGCCGCCTTCAACAGCCTGTCGCCGGCAGAGTTCTACCGCCAGGTGGCCAAAGACCATCAGGTGCCGCTGATAGAAGATGCGCTGGCCGAGGTCCTGTCCGATCCCCGGCTAAAGAGCGACCAGTTGCATCCGAACGCTGCCGGCCACGCGCTGTTGTCCTCGAAGATCTTCGAGGACCTGAAGCAAACCGGCTATGCCCGCTAGCCGCGCGCAGCGCTGCGCCAGGCTCAGCGCGACTCCTTGATCAGCCGCCCGTTCAAGGGCTGTACCGGCCGCGCATTGTTGCGGTAGAGGCGGGAGAAGATGGATACCTGCTCGGCCGACACCTGCACCGGCTGCTTCAGCACTATCCACAGCACGCCTTCGCTGCAGGGCGGCGTCGTCAGCGAACCCATGTAGGTCCAGTAGCTGCGGTATTCGGGCAACAACTGGACCAGATCGATGGGCTCTGCAGGCGTCACGTCGATGTCGCGCTCCAGCGGCATGTTGTTCCACAGGGTCTGGATCAGGGCATGCTCGCTGCCCTTTTCCAGCAGCACCGCGACGACCGCCAGTTGGCCTTCGTCGTTCTTGTGCACCAGATGAATTACCATGTCATAGACCTTGCCGCCGACGCGCTCTTCGGACGGGCGGTGAAAATGAAACTGGACCAGTTCGTAGCGCTTGCCCATGACATGCATGCCGAGCCCCTCGCCGACGGTGACCTGCAGGGTATGGCCGTTGTCCACAATGCGGAACTGGGTCAGCTTGTAGTCGAAGCGGATCGCTTCGAGGCCGAGCTTGATGCCGTCGCGGATGTCGATGGGCGACTGGCGCTGACCGCTGGCGCAGGTCGCATAGTCGTTGCGCAACTTGCCCCAGTTGGCCGGCCCGCCCTCGCCGTCATAGGCCCAATGCAGATGCATGTCAGCCGCCGGGTTCTGCGCGTGCTCATCGGCCGGCTTTTTCCTGGCCGGCTTGCGCGGACCGCTGGTGGCGTATTGCAGTTCGCGTATGCGTCGATCGCCGATGCTCTCGCCCGGCGACGCCGCCGCCTGGGACGCGGCTTTCGCAGTGGTCCCCGGCTCGGCTTTGGTTCCCGGCTTGGCCGCAGGCTTCTGCCCGACACTCGCCGCCGCCTGATCCGCTGCCGCCTTGTCGATAGCGGGCAGCACGATGAGGCGCGGCTTTTCACCGGGGGTCGCCGGCGCCGGCAGTGCCGCCGGAACAACCGGTGCAACGGGTGCAACGGGTGCCGGCGTGACTGCTTTTGGCGCGGCATCCGACACAGGCACGATGCGGACCCCGGCGTTTTCGGCCAGCGTGCGCATGTCCGCGTGCATGGCGTTCGGCCGCTCCGGGTTCTGGATGTCCGCCGCAGCCGGGCTGGCGTCGCCGCCGACTCCGGCCGTCCGGCTGGGGCTGCGGGCACCGCAGGCTCCATTCAGGATGCGTTCGTCGATGCTGCCGGTCTGCACCCGGTTGGCGCGCTGGCGGGATGCCGCCTCCTCGCGAACCAGGGTATCGCCATTGAAGTAGGCGCGACGCAGCGTCGTGAAACGACGGCCGTCGCAATCGTAAAGATTCTGGGCATGAATCGCGTCGTAGGCGCCGCGGGGATCATTGACCTGGCGGCCGAGCAGAACCCGGCTCCAGCCGCTGGTGCCGCTCGAATCGCGGGAAATGCTCCCCTTGTCGAACTCGATGGTCTCGGTTTTTCCGGTGACGAGCCGTTGCCAGTCGGCGGCATTGGCGGGCCCGCCCGCCCCCGACATCAAGGCCGTAGCGGCCAGAACCGTGACGACGGCCTGCGGCATGCGGAACACAGACATGGTTTTCCCTTTACCTTTTTAGTTACGACCACTGCGCTTGACGCCCTTAAACCCGACGCCGGTCCCACTGAACGTCATTTCGAGCTTTCTTGGGTTACGGCCCTGAATCTCAATACTTTAGCCCCAATCGGCCGCCAAGCCTATAGCGAATTGACGCGGAGTGGCCTTGCAGCGGAGCGGGTTGCATTCGCGCGCCCTTTCCAGTAGCTTCAAACCTCTGCTCCAGCCCTCCCGAATGCCCCATGAATGCCAATGAAAAATTCATCGCCGCCGACGCCCACGTAGACGCCGCGGCCATTGCCCCCCTGCCCAATTCGCGCAAGATCTACGTCACCGGCAGTCGCCCCGACATCCGCGTACCGATGCGCGAAATCGCCCAAAGCCCTACCGGTGACATGGCCAACCCGCCGGTCACCGTGTATGACTGCTCCGGCCCCTACACCGATCCCGCCGCCGGCATCGACATCCGCCGCGGGCTGCCCGGCCTGCGGGCGCAATGGATCGCCGAGCGCAACGATACCGAAGAACTGCCCGGCCTGTCCTCAAGCTACGGCCGGCAGCGCTCGGTGGAAGCCGGACTGGCGGAACTGCGCTTCGACCTGGCGCGCCGGCCGCGCCGCGCCAAGGCCGGGGCCAACGTCACGCAGATGCATTACGCCCGCAAAGGCATCATCACGCCGGAAATGGAGTTCGTCGCCATCCGCGAAAACCAGCGCCTCGAGGCGCTGCCCGAACTGCTGCGCAGCCAGCATCCGGGCCACAGCTTCGGCGCTGCCACGCCGCGAGTGATCACCCCGGAGTTCGTCCGCGACGAGGTCGCCCGCGGCCGCGCCATCATTCCCAACAACATCAACCATCCGGAATCCGAGCCGATGATCATCGGCCGCAACTTCCTCACCAAGATCAACTGCAACATCGGTAACTCGCCGCTCGCCTCGACCATCCAGGACGAGGTCGACAAGATGACCTGGGCCATCCGCTGGGGTGGCGACACGGTGATGGACTTGTCTACCGGCAAGAACATCCACGAAACCCGCGAATGGATCGTGCGCAACTCGCCCGTGGCGATCGGCACCGTGCCCATCTACCAGGCGCTGGAGAAAGTCGACGGCAAGGCTGAAGACCTGACCTGGGAGGTTTTCCGCGACACCCTGATCGAACAGGCCGAGCAGGGCGTGGATTACTTCACCATCCACGCCGGCGTGCTGTTGCGTTACGTGCCGATGACGGCAAAGCGCATGACCGGCATCGTCAGCCGCGGCGGCGCGATTCTCGCCAAGTGGTGCCTGTCGCACCACAAGGAGAACTTCCTCTATACGCATTTTGAGGACATCTGCGAAATCATGAAGGCCTACGACGTCGCCTTCAGCCTCGGCGACGGCCTGCGCCCCGGTTCCATCTACGACGCCAACGACGAAGCGCAGATGGGCGAACTGGCGACGTTGGGTGAGCTGACCCAGGTGGCCTGGAAGCACGACGTGCAGGTGATGATCGAAGGCCCGGGCCACGTGCCGATGCACATGATCAAGCACAACATGGACGAGCAGTTGCGCCTCTGCGGCGAAGCGCCCTTCTACACCCTCGGCCCATTGACCACCGACATCGCGCCCGGCTACGACCACATCACCAGCGCCATCGGCGCGGCGATGATCGGCTGGTACGGCACCGCCATGCTGTGCTACGTCACGCCCAAGGAGCACCTCGGCCTGCCCGACAAGAACGACGTCAAGGACGGCATCATGGCCTACAAGATCGCCGCCCACGCCGCCGATCTGGCCAAGGGCCATCCCGGAGCTCAGGCGCGCGACAACGCGCTGTCCAAGGCGCGCTTCGAGTTCCGCTGGGAAGACCAGTTCAACCTCGGCCTCGACCCCGACAAGGCGCGTGAATTCCACGACGAGACTCTGCCGCAGCACGGCGCCAAGCTGGCCCACTTCTGTTCCATGTGCGGACCGCATTTCTGCTCCATGAAGATCACCCAGGACGTGCGCGAGTACGCCGCGAAACTCGGCGTCTCGGAGCAGGAGGCGCTGGACAAGGGAATGGAGACGAAGTCGGTGGAATTCGTCAAGGCCGGCAGCGAGATCTACAAGGCCGGCTGAGGCAACCGGCGTCGCCGGGCGCACCCATGGACTGCCGTCCCGGTTGCGGCGCGTGCTGTATCGCGCCTTCCATCACTTCGTTGGGAAAGCCCGCCGGGGAGCCCTGCGCCTACCTGACCCCGGACTTGCGCTGCGCGGTCTTCGGTAGCCCGCAAAGACCGGCCTGCTGCAGCGGCCTGCAAGCGTCCGGCGAAATGTGTGGCGAGAACCGCGCCGCCGCCCTGCTCTGGCTGACGGATCTCGAGAACGCTACTCAACCACCCAGAACTGATCCAGGTTCTTGATGCCCCACTTCTGCGCGTCTTCGCGGGCGACGATCTTCTCGGTGGTGCCGGGGCGCGACAGATCAAGCACTTCAGGCGGAATGTAAGTCAGCGACTTGGTCGAATAAAACACCTTGATATGCGGTGTCAGCAAGGATTTCTCGGACTGTTCGGTGACCACGGCAAGCCGTCCGGAAGCCAGTCGCACCATCGATCCGACGGGATAGATGCCGATGCTCTTGACGAAGGCCTGGAAGATTCTTGCGTCGAAATGTCCGTTGCACCACTCGGTCATCTTGCGTATCGATTCGGACGGATCCCAGCCGGCCTTGTAGGGCCGGTTCGAGGTGATCGCGTCATAGACGTCGCATACCGCGCCCATTTTGGCGAACATGCTGATCTGTGCTTCCTTCAGGCGGTGCGGATAACCGCTGCCGTCGACCTTTTCGTGGTGGTGCAGACAGACGTCGAGAGGGACGGCGCCCACCGACCCGCCTTCGACCAGCATGCGATGACCCTCTTCGGGGTGGCTCTTGATGATGCGGAATTCCTCGTCGGTCAGCTTGCCCGGCTTGTTGAGCACTTCCATCGGCATCATCGCCTTGCCCAGGTCGTGCAGCAGGCCGGACATGCCGGCATCGCGCGTCTGCTTTTCGTCGAGATCAAGCTTGCGCGCCAGCGCCACCATCAGGGCACAGACGGCCACCGAATGCATGTAGGTATAGTCGTCGGCCGTCTTCAGCCGCGCCAGGCTGATCAGGGCACCGGGGTTGCGCATCACCGAGGACGAAATCTCGTCGACCAGTTCGCCCGCCGCCTCGCCGGAAATCGCCTTGCCCATGCGCACTTCGTTGAACATGGAGACGACCGCGCCTTTCGCATTGGCGCAAATCTTGGCGGCGCGCTGGACTTCCTCGGCCATCGCCACCAGCTTAGGCGGCGCCGACTGCTGCGGCGTTCCGGTCACCGCCGCGTTCATCAGCGCTTCGTCCACCCCGGCTTCGACCTGTTCCTTGCTGGCGGAAGAGACGGACACGTCCAGGCCCTTTTCGTCATCGATCCAGACCTCCTTGATGCCGCTGTCGGCAATCAAGCGGATGTCATTGGGGTCGGTTACGACAAATTTGGTGCGCCAAAAGGGATGCTCCATCCAGGAACCGCAAAGCTCATGGATGTGCATCCCCAGGCGCAGATGTTCAACGTCGATCTTTTTCAGCATGCTAGACTCGTCAGCCCCTTCAAAGACGGGCTCATTGTTCCCCTGCCATGGATTTTCACCCGCTGCTTCAAGCGCTGATACTCGGCGTTGTCGAAGGCCTTACCGAATTCCTGCCCGTTTCATCCACCGGCCATCTTATCTTGGCTGGCGATCTTTTGCACTTCAATGACGAAAAGGGCAAGCTGTTCGAGATCGTTATCCAGTCGGGCGCGATATTCGCGCTGTGCTGGGAATACCGGGAACGTATCGTGCGCATCATCAGCGGCCTGCCCGGCGACCCTGCCGCGCAACGCTTCACCATCAACCTCGCCGTCGCCTTCATGCCGCTGGCCGTGCTGGGCCTGCTCTTCGGCAAGGCGATCAAGGCCAACCTGTTCAACCCGGTGACGGTGGCGACCACCTTCATACTGGGCGGCTTCATCATCCTCTGGGCCGAGCGGCGCGAGCATCGCATCCGCGTCGACAATGTCGAGGACCTGGACGTCATCGACGCCTTCAAGCTCGGCCTGGCGCAAGCCTGCGCCCTGATCCCGGGTACCTCGCGCTCGGGCGCCACCATCATCGGCGGCCTGCTGTTCGGACTGTCACGCAAGGCGGCGACGGAGTTTTCCTTCTTCCTCGCCATCCCCACCCTGCTGGCGGCAACCGCCTACCAGCTGTACAAGGAGCGCGCCCTGCTCGATGCCAATGACCTCGGCATGTGGGTGGTCGGCTTCATTGCCGCCTTTGCCTCGGCCTTCCTCTGCGTGCGCTGGCTGCTGCGCTTCATCGCCACGCACGACTTCACGGTCTTTGCCTGGTACCGCATCGCCTTCGGCTGCATGGTGTTGGCGACCTGGAAGTTCGGACTGGTGGACTGGACCAGTTAGTGATCCTTTATCTGCACGGCTTCACCAGCGGGCCGCAATCACACAAGGCGCAGGCCCTGGCCGGGCGCATGGGCGAACGCGGACTCGGTGATTTTCTGCTCTGCCCGCAACTGCCGGCCTCGCCGCGCGAGGCCATCGCTCTGGCGACGCAACTGATCGGGCAGCACGGCGTCACCACGCTTGTCGGCTCCTCGCTCGGCGGCTACTACTCGACCTGGCTGGCCGAGACTTTCGATCTCAGGGCGGTACTGGTCAACCCCGCGGTGGTCGCGCACCTGTCGCTGCAGGACTTCCTCGGCCCGCAGCGCTGGCTCTACAGCGGCGAATCTTTTGACTTCACCCGCGCGCATGTCGAGGAGTTGCGCGCCATCGAGGTGCCGGTCCTGAGCAAGCCGGAGCGCTTCTGGCTGCTGGTCGAAGAAGGTGACGAGACCCTCGATTATCGGCAAGCCGTCAGCCGCTACACGGGCGCCCGGCAGACCGTCCTGCCCGGCGGCGATCACAGCTTTACGCGCTGGGACGACTACGTTGATCCGGTCATCGATTTCGCAGGACTGAGCTGAACCCCGTTCCATGAGCTTCGATCCTGCCCAGTTCAAGCGACTCGAACGTGCGGGCTACAACCGGATCGGGCCGCGCTACCTGGCGGCGGCGGGTTCCCGCCGCGACCTCGCCGACACCCTGATCGCCGCCGCCCGGCTGGCAGCGGGACAGCGGATCCTCGACCTGGCCAGCGGTCCCGGCCTGCTCGCACGCGCTGCCGGCGACCTGGCCGGCGCAGCAGGCCTGGCGATTGCCTGCGACATCAGCGAAGGCCAGCTCGCCTGCTGCCCCGGTCTTGTCCGGGTTGCCGCCGACGGCGAGTCCCTGCCCTTCGCCGACGGGAGTTTTGAGCGCGTGCTGTGCGGGCTCGGCCTGATGTTCTTTCCAGGCGAACAGGCCGCCCTGAGGGAAATCCGGCGCGTGCTGAGAGCGGATGGCCGGCTGGTGCTTTCGGTCTGGGGGCGCGCCGAAGAGGTGCCGCTGGTCGGCACGGCGCTGTCCTGCATGCGCCGCCTGCTGCCGCCGCCCAGGGTGGAGCGGCCATCGATCTTCCGTTTCGGCGATGCCGATGTGCTCGCCCGCTGTCTCGCCGCCGCCGGCTTCGGCGATATCGGCATTCAGGTGGTTCGCCTGAGCACCGACTTCAAAGATGCCGGCGCCTACTGGCAGGGCTTTCTCGATCTCGCCGGCGGCGCCGCGGAAAGCCTGTCGCGCCTGCCCGCCGCACAGCAGCAGGCACTGGCCGCTGCCGTCGTCGAAGACCTGGCGCCCCATGCGGTGGAGACCGGCTACCGGCTGACCAGCAGCATCCTGATCGCCAGCGCCGGACCGGTATAATCCGCCCCCTTCGCTTCCCGCTCACTTCCCCATCCGGGGTCTTCCCATTTCCATGAATGTCCTGTTTGAAGAGGACGGCGCTTTCCGTGCCGGCACCGTGCTGGCCGACAACGTGGCTTCCTTGCAGATCGAGCTTGCATCCGGCAAGCGCTCCAAGGTCAAGGCCGCCAATGTCCTGCTGCGCTTCGCCGCGCCGGCGCCCGGCGAACTGCTGGAGCGCGCGGAAACGGAAGCCGGGCGGATCGAAGTCGATTTCCTCTGGGAAGTATGCGGCGAGGATGAATTCGGCTTCGAGGAACTCGCGGCCGAATATCACGGCGCCAAGCCGGACACGGTGCAAACGGCTGCCGTGCTGCTGCGCCTGCATTCGGCGCCGATGTATTTCCATCGCAAGGGCCGCGGCCGCTTCCGCAAGGCGCCGCCCGAAATATTGCAGGCGGCACTGGCCGGCCTCGAAAAGAAGCGCCTGCAGGCCGCCGCTATCGAACGCATGGTGGAGGAGCTCAAGAGCAGCCGCCTGCCACCCGAGTTCGCGCCGCTGCTGGCGCAGCTCACCTACAAACCCGATCGCAACCGCAGCGAAACCAAGGCGCTCGAAGCCGCCTGCGGCGACACCGGAAAGTCGGCGGCGCGCCTGCTGTTCGACTGCGGCGCGCTGGCGTCGACACACGACTACCACCTGGGCCGCTTCCTGTTCGAGTTCTTTCCCGACAGCAAGGGCGGAACCGGGTTCGGCGAATTCGCTGCGCCGCTCGAAGCCGCCGGATTGCCGTTGGCGCAAGTCCGGGCCTTCAGTGTCGATGACGCTCACACCACGGAAATCGACGACGCCTTCTCGGTTACGGCAAAGCCCGACGGCGGCTGGCACATCGGCATCCACATCGCGGCCCCCGGCCTCGGCTTCGCGCCCGACTCCGACCTCGGTCGCATCGCCCGCGAACGGCTATCCACGGTGTATATGCCCGGACGCAAGATCACCATGCTGCCGGAAGACGTGGTGGAGCACTTCACGCTCGCCGCCGGACATGACGTCGCCGCCATTTCACTGTATCTCGATGTCGCCGGCGACTACCGTCTGCTCGGCCATGAGACGCGCATGGAACGCGTGCCCATCGTTGCCAATCTGCGCCACCACGACATCGAGCCGGTGTTCAATGAAGCCACGCTGGCCGCCGGCCTGCCGGACTTCCCCTACCGCGACGAGCTGAAGCTGCTCTGGGAATTCGCCCAGGTGCTCGAAGCCGGACGCGGCAAGCCCTCCGACAACGGCAGCCGCAAGGACTACAACTTCACCGTGGACTGGGATGCCGACAGCGGCATCGCGGCAGAACCGGGCAGGGGGGTCGTCAGCATCGGCGAGCGGGCGCGCGGCAGCCCGCTGGATACGCTGGTCGCCGAACTGATGATCGTCGCCAACGCCACCTGGGGCGCGATGCTGCGCGACGCCGGCATCCCCGCCCTGTATCGCGTGCAAACGGCGGGCAAGGTGCGCATGAGCACGGTGGCGGCGCCGCACGAAGGCCTCGGCGTCGACTGCTATGCCTGGTCATCCTCGCCGCTGCGGCGTTATTGCGACCTGCTCAACCAGTGGCAACTCATCGCCCTGCTGCAGGAACAGGCGCCGCCCTTCCCGCCCAAATCGGCGGACCTGCTTGCCGCCATGCGCGACTTCGAACTGACCTATGCCGCCTATGCCGAATTCCAGCGCGGCATGGAGCGCTACTGGTGCCTGCGCTGGCTGCTGCAGCAGGATGCACACGAGGCTCCGGCACACGTGCTGCGCGAAGCCCTGGTACGGCTTGATGCCGTTCCCCTGGTATTGCGCGTCCCCTCGCTGCCCGAATTGCCGCGCGGGGCACGCGTACAACTGAGCATCGAAGGCATCGATTTGCTGGAGGCCGAAGTGCGGCCCAGATATCTCGACCTGGCGCCTGAATTGGCCTCCAATAGCGGCTCTGATGCTGCGTTCGCGGCTGACGAGGGCGAGGAAGTCGCGGAGTAAAATCGACGGCGTCATGCCAACCCCGCCAGGCCCGTCACGCTTGTCCAGACTTTTGCCGCCGCCACTGCCGATGCCCCGCAGCAAGTCCCGGGGGATGCCGGCGTTTCTCGCCGCAATGGATGCGCCGCAACGCAATTTGACACTGGCCATCGGCGCTTCGCTGCTGATCCACGCCGTGCTGCTGGCCATTCGCTTCACGCCGCCGGACCTCATCGACAAGGCGCGCGAACGGGCGCTGGACGTCATCCTGGTCAACAGCAAGAGCAAGAACCGTCCCGACCGGGCGCAGGCCAAGGCGCAAACCAGCCTTGACGGCGGCGGCAACACCGCGGACGACCGCCGCGCGACGACGCCGCTGCCACCTTCCGAGCGCACCCGGGAAGGCGACGACCTGGTCGAAACCCGGCGCCGCGTCGCCGAACTCGAGGCCCAGCAGCAGATGATGATGTTGCGCCTGCGCAGCGAACGGGCCGTCACGGCGGACAAGCCGCAAGAGAAGCCGGCGCCGCAGCAGGCACCGACTGTCTCCGGAGTCGATCTTGCCACCAGCGCCATGGCGATTGCCCGCCTCGAAGCCCAGATCGACAGGCAGACCAGCGAGTACAACCAGCGTCCCAAGGTAAAGCACCTGGGTGCCCGGGTCGAGGAGTACCGCTTCGCCCAGTACGTCGAGGACTGGCGGCAGAAGATCGAGCGCATCGGCAACCTGAATTATCCCGCCGCCGCCAAGGGCCGGCTCTACGGCAGCCTGGTGCTGACCGTGATCATCAAGGCCAACGGTGACCTGGAACGCGTCGAAGTCAATCGCTCCTCGGGCCAGAGTCTGCTCGATGACGCCGCGCGCCGCATAGTGCAGATGGCCTCGCCCTACGCCGCCTTCCCCGATGCCATCCGGCGCGACACCGACGTGCTGGAGATCACCCGCACCTGGACCTTCACCAACGCCGACCGCCTGCGTTCGGACTGAGAGCCATGACCGATCGTCACATGGTTTTTGGTTCCGGCCGCTGCGCTTAACATCCGCTGCGCGCATGTTAGCCTCCACCGAAAACGACCCCGCAACAAAACCATGACTGACCGTTACGCCGTTTTTGGCAATCCCGTCGGGCACAGCAAGTCGCCGCGCATCCACGCCCTGTTCGCGGCGCAGACCGGGCAGGACCTCAGCTATCAGGCCGTCCTTGCCGTCAAGGACGGCTTCCCCGCCGCGCTGCAGGCCTTCATCGCCGCCGCCGGCGGGCCGGCCGGGGGAGCCAATGTCACCCTGCCGTTCAAGGAAGAGGCCTTTCGTCTCGCCACGCGGCGCACGCCGCGCGCTGAAGCGGCGGGCGCCGTGAACACGCTGAGCTTCGAGGCCGGCGCGATCAGCGGCGACAACACCGACGGCGCCGGACTGGTGCAGGACCTCAAGAACAATCTCGGCTGCGACCCGGCCGGGCGGCGCATCCTGCTGCTGGGCGCAGGGGGCGCGGCGCGCGGCGTGATCCTGCCGCTGCTGCTGGAAAATCCCGCCGAACTGGTGATCACCAATCGCAGCGAAGAAGCTGCCGCCCGCCTCGCCCTCGAATTCTCCCGCCTGCCCGGCTGCGCGGTCGCGGTCAAGCCCGATGCCAGCAGTTTCCCCGGCCTCGCCGGGCGGGCGTTCGATCTCGTCATCAACGCCACCTCGGCAGGCCTCAGCGGCGCCGTGCTGCCCCTGCCGGACTCGATATTCGCGCCAGGCTGCGTCGCCTATGAGATGGTTTATGGTCGCCAAACACCCTTCATGGATCAGGCTCATGCCGCCGGCGCACGCGTTGGCGACGGCCTCGGCATGCTGGTGGAACAGGCGGCCGAGGCCTTCTTCGTCTGGCGCGGCGTGCGTCCGCAGACGGCGCCCGTGCTGGCGGCGCTCAAGGAATGAGGCCGGCACCGCACTGGCTGAAAAACGGACTGGCGGCAGCCGCCATCCTGGTGCTGCTCTGGCAAGGCTGGTATCTGGGCTGGGTGCTGTGGTGGAAATGGGTCAATCCGGCGACCACCAGCTTCCAGAGCCAGCGCCTCGACGAGGCGCGCCTGAAGAATCCGAAAGCCGAGCTCAAACAGCAGTGGGTAGCCTACGAAAAAATCTCGGTGCATCTCAAGCGCGCCGTTGTCGCCGCCGAGGATGACAAGTTCGTCGATCACGAGGGCTTCGACTGGGAAGGCATTCAGAAGGCCATCGAGAAGAATCAGAAGCAGGGCAAGGTGGTGGCCGGCGGCTCGACGATCTCCCAGCAACTGGCGAAGAACCTGCTGCTGTCGCCTTCGAAGACGACCCTGCGCAAGGCCGAAGAAGCCATCATCACGCTCTGGCTGGAACTGCTGTGGGACAAGCGGCGCATCCTCGAGGTCTATCTCAACGTCGTCGAATGGGGCGACGGCGTATTCGGCGCCGAGGCGGCGGCACGCCGCTATTTCGGCATCGCGGCGGCGCAACTCGGTGCCGAACAGGCGGCGCGCCTTGCCGTCATGCTGCCGGCCCCGCGCCGTTATGAACGCAATCCCTACTCGGCCTACATGAACGGCCGCACGCAACTCATTCTCGGCCGCATGGCCGGCGCGGAACTGCCGTAGAAGAATAGAATATGGCGGCCATGTCCGAGTTCCTGAACCCACCTGCCGAAGATGATGCCGAGGCGCGTCAGCGCGCCGAGGAACAGGAGACCCTGCGCGAGGTCGAGGATCTGGTGCGTCGCCAGGACTGGGCCGCCCTGCGCACCCGGCTCGAGCCGCTGGCCCCCGAGTCAGTGGCGCGCATCCTCGATGCACTGCCGCCTGACGAGAGCGTCCAGGTCTGGGAACTGCTGGACAAGGAACAGGGCGAGGACGTGCTCGACGAGATGTCGGAGGCCCTGCAGGAATCGCTCGACGAGGAACCCGACGAAAATCCGGCGGCCGGCAGCGGCGACCTGCAGGGCACGCAGCAGGCCAGCGAAGCCGCGCGCAAGCCGGTGACGGTGAATGCCTTCGAACTGCAGAACGGCCGCCTGCGCCAGATCCAGATCGACAGCAAGGAAGACCTGGCCGCCATCGCACCGATCTGGGTGGACCTGCTGGCTCCCTCCAAGGCAGAACGGCAGTGGGTGGAGGACGTCTTCGGCCTTGAACTGCCGGACGCCGACGATCTGACCGACATCGAGGAATCGGCGCGCTTCTACATCGAGGACAACGGCGACGTCCATATGCATTCGGACTTCCTGCTGGACAAGGAGGACGAATCGCGCAACGTGCCGGTGGCCTTCGTCTTGCACAACAACATCCTGTTCTCGATGCGCGACGAGGAACTGCCGGTGTTCCGCCTGCAGAGGCTGCGCGCACGCATCCAGCCGGGCTACGTCACCGACGGCAAGGACGTCCTGCTCGACCTGTACGACGCCGACGTCGAGTATTCCGCCGATGCGCTGGAGGACGTCTACGCCGAATTGGAAAAGGTCAGCCGCACCGTGCTGACGCCGCAGGTCACCGATGACGAGGCCGCCGAAATCCTCTCCGACATTGCCAAGGAAGAGGACCTCAACGGCCGCATCCGCCGCAATGTGCTCGATACCCGCCGCGCGCTGTCCTTCCTGATCCGCAGCCGGCTGATGTCGACCGACCAGCACAACGATGCCCGCCAGATCCTGCGCGACATCGATTCGCTGGACGGCCACACCTCCTTCCTGTTCGGCAAGATCAACTTCCTGATGGACGCCACGGTCGGCTTCATCAACATCAACCAGAACAAGCGCGTGTCCAAGCTGACCACCATCAGCGTGGTGTTCATGCCGATCAACATCATCGCCGGCATCGGCGGCATGTCGGAGTTCTCGATGATGACCCAGGGAATTTCCTGGCCGCTGGCTTACGGCGCCTTCATGGTCGGCATGGGACTGATCGGCTGGGGCTCCTACGTCTCGCTGCGCTACATAGAGACGCGCAAGGCGAAGAAGCTGCTCGCCGCCCGGAGAGCCGGGCGCGAGACCTGAGCTTGATTTAGTCAGCCGGCAGCGAAAATCGCGTCGGCCGCCGCCACCGTGGCGGCAATGTCGGCGTCGGTATGCGCGGCAGACACGAAACCCGCCTCGAAGGCCGAGGGCGCCAGATAAAAGCCCGCATCGAGCATGGCATGGAAGAAGCGGTTGAAGGCCTCCTTGTCGGCAGCCATGATTTCGGCATAGGACGTCGGCGGCGTGGCGGCGAAGTAGACGCCGAACATGCCCCCCACCGACTGCGCCGAAAACTTTACGCCGCGCTTCTTCGCCGCCGCGGAAAGCCCGTCGACCAGCGCCCGGGTCTTTGCCGTCAAGGCTTCGTAGAAACCCGGCGCGGCAATCTTCTTCAGCGTCACCAGCCCCGCCGCGACCGACAAGGGATTGCCCGACAGCGTGCCGGCCTGATACACCGGCCCCAGCGGCGCGATCTTTTGCATGATGTCGCGGCGGCCGCCGAATGCACCCAGCGGCATGCCGCCGCCGACCACCTTGCCGAAGGTCGACAGGTCGGGCGTGATGCCGTAGAGGCCTTGCGCCGAGCCCGGGCCGACGCGGAAACCGGTCATCACCTCATCGAAGATCAGCACGGCGCCGTGCTGCGTGCACAGTTCGCGCATCGCGGCGAGGAACTCGGGCTTGGGCGCGATCAGGTTCATGTTGCCGGCCACCGGCTCGACGATGACGCAGGCGATGGTCTGGCCATGTTTGGCGAAGGCGTCGCGCAAACCCTGCGCATCGTTGTAGTCGAGCACCAGGGTGTGCTGGGCCAGATCGGCGGGTACGCCGGCGGATGAGGGATTGCCGAATGTCAGCAGCCCCGAGCCGGCCTTGACCAGCAGGCTGTCGCCGTGTCCGTGATAGCAGCCCTCGAACTTGACGATGGCATCGCGCCCGGTAAAGCCCCGGGCGAGGCGGATGGCGCTCATGGTGGCCTCGGTGCCCGACGACACCAGTCGCACCATGTCCATGCTCGGCACGCGCTGCACCAGCAGTTCCGCCAGTTCGATTTCGCCTTCGGTCGGCGCACCGAAGGAAAGCCCCTTCGCCGCAGCCTCCTGCACCGTGCGCACAGTATCGGCGTCGGCATGACCGAGAATCAGCGGCCCCCAGGAGCCGACGTAGTCGATGTAGCACTTGCCATCGGCATCCCACACCCGGGCGCCCTGGCCGCGTGCGAAAAAGCGCGGCGCGCCGCCAACGGAACGGAAAGCGCGCACGGGCGAATTGACGCCGCCGGGAATGGTGTTCTGGGCGCGGGAGAAAAGTTCTTCGTTACGGGTCATGACCGGGTCCCGGGGTTCGGAGGGTTGAAAAGTGCCTGGTAGGCTTGCGCCCGCGCCTTGATGTCCATGGCGTCAAACAGATCGCTGACTACCGCGAGCATGTCCGCACCGGCAGCAATCACCTGCGGCGCGTTGTCGAGCGTGATGCCGCCTATCGCGGCCAGCGGCAGGCCGAAACGCCGGCGTGCTTCGCCCAGCAGTTCCAGCGGCGCAGGCACTGCAGCGGGTTTGGTGCGCGAGGGGAATACGCTGCCGAAGGCAAGATAGTCGGCGCCCGCGGCAGCGGCCTCTTCGCCGCGGGCGAGCTCGTCATAGCAGGAGACGCCGAGGATGCGCTTCGAGCCGAGGGCATCACGTGCGGCAGCCAGCGAGCCGCCCGGCGCATCGTCGCGACCGAGATGGGCGCCGTCGGCGCCGATCTCCACCGCCAGCCAGACATCGTCATTGATGATCAGCTTTGCCCCCGAAGCGCGGCAGATGCGCAGCATCTCGGCCGCCTGGGCACGGCGCAGGGCGCGCGAAGCCATCTTGTTGCGGTATTGAACGAAGGGCGTTCCGCCATCGAGGGCCGCCTTTACCAGCGCCGAAAGCCGCGGCAGCAGGGGGTCGTCTAGGGTAACGGCGCACAGACCCCTGAGCTTCATGCCCGGGCACCCGGCGAACACTGCAGGAAGTCAGGCTTCATCCGCTTCATCCTCGTCCTCCCGCGACCAGAACAGGCGGTCTGGAATGAATTGTCCCATGCCCGGACGAAAACCTGCCGCCAGTGTGCGCCAGGTGTATTCCTGGGCGCCCATGACGGCTTCGGCAACATTCACGCCGCTGGCAAAGTGGGCCGCAATTGCCGAGGCCAGCGTGCAGCCCGAGCCGTGATAGCTGCCGGGCAGGCGGTCCCAGCGATCGGTACGCACCTTGCCGTGGCTGCCATACAGGGTGTTGATCACCTGCGGCGTGCCCTCATGGGTTCCCGTTACCAGCACATATTCGCAGCCGGCATTGATCAGGCGGTGGGCGCATTCGGCCAGGTCCAGCCCGAGGCGCGCGTCTTCGCCGGCCGCGCCGATCTCCTGCGCCAGGCGCCGGACTTCGAGGCTGTTGGGCGTCAGCAGCGTGGTCTGCGGCAACAGCAGGCCGATCATGGCCTCGATCATTTCCTCGTCGGCAAACTGGTCGCCGCGCCCCGAAGCCAGCACCGGATCGAGGATCACCGGGATATCGGGGTAGTCGGAGATCACTTCGGCGATCGCTGCGATGACCTCGACGCTGCCCATCATGCCCAGCTTGAAGGCCGCCACCGGCATATCCTCAAGCAGGGCGCGGGCCTGGTCGGCAACCCACTCGGCATCTATCGGCAATACGCCCTCGACGCCGGCCGTGTCCTGCACGGTGATCGCCGTGACCACCGACAGCGGATGGCAGCCGAGGCTGGCCAGCGTCAGGATGTCGGCCTGCAATCCGGCTCCGCCGGTGGGGTCGGACGCGGCAAAGGTCAGCACGATGGGCGGCGGCTGGTTGGCGGGGGGGGCAGCGGTCATAAAATATCTTGGTCCGGCCCGGGCATATCGGGCGATGAGGAGCGCGGTGCGGTTTCCTGCAATTCTATCCGAAGGGATGCCGGGCCCGACGCCCGCGTGTGGCGGCACGAACGGCCGCCGGGCGCAGGGAAGGGATACTTCCGCGCGCATCCTGGCGGAATGCGATGCGCTCAAGAAAGACGTCGAAACGGTGAAAATCTAAGTATGATTGCGTATGAAAACATTGGCTCCGACAGCAGGGAAGCAACGCGGCGGAGGCGGACGTCGAAAGCGTTCGTGAAATGAGAGGCCGCCATGGCTGTTTTCTGTTACAGCCGTGGTCGCCATGATTGAAGTATCGATCCGGCATGGAGTAACGTGAGCGAAATACCTCAGCTTTCCGGCATCAAGGTAATGGTGATCGACGACTCGAACACCATCCGCAAGACCGCGGAAATTTTTCTGTTGCAGGCCGGCGCTCAGGTAGTGCTGGCCGAAGACGGCTTTGATGCACTGGCAAAGATCAACGATCACCAGCCGGACGTGGTTTTCTGCGACATCCTGATGCCGCGTCTGGATGGCTATCAGACCTGCGCGCTGATCAAGAAGAACCCGAAATTCGCGGCGACGCCGGTGGTCATGCTGTCGTCCAAGGACGGCCTGTTTGACCGCGCCCGCGGGCGCATGGTTGGATCCGACGAATATCTGACCAAGCCATTCACCAAGGACGCTCTTCTCAGGACCGTGGCAGCGCACGCTGCGCGCTCCTGACCGATATTTTGCCTCTTAGCGAGCTAGCCACCATGCCCATCAAGACTGTTTTGGTCATCGACGACTCCCAAACCGAACGTTACATTCTGAGCCAGCTGCTGCTCGGCGGTGGTTACGAGGTAAGTACCGCCGCAAGCGGCGAAGAAGGCATCGAGCGCGCCAGGCAGATCAAGCCCGACCTGATCCTGATGGACGTGGTGATGCCCGGCACCAACGGCTTTCAGGCGACCCGGGCGCTGTCGAAAGACGAGGCGACCAAGGACATACCGGTAATCATCTGCACCACCAAGAACCAGGAGACGGACAGGGTCTGGGGCCTGCGCCAGGGCGCCCAGGACTACGTTACCAAGCCGGTGGACGGCCCAACCCTGTTGGCGAAAATCGCCGCACTGGGGTAAGAACCATGGCCAAGCGCATCAGTTTGCGCGACTTCCAGCGCGGCCTCTCGGAGCGGCTGTTGTCGGCCCGGCGCGGCCAGGGCGGACAGACCCTGCTCGGCGTCGAATCCGGCGCTGAACACCTTGCCGGCGGCAATCACTGGCTGGTAGACCTTGCCGACTCGGGCGAGGTCGTGCCATTGACCCGCCTGACTCCCGCACCCCTGACCAAATCGTGGTTCGCCGGCATCGCCAACATTCGCGGCGTGCTCTACAGCGTCGTCGATTTCTCGGCCTGGCGCGGCGGTGCGCCGACGCCGCACAACGCGCAGTCGCGCCTGCTGTTGATCGGCGCGCGGCACGGCATCAGCAGCGCCTTGCTGGTCAATCGCGCGCTGGGACTGCGTACGCGGCTGCAACTGCGGGCCGCCGGCGACGACGCCGGCCGCACCGCAGGGAGCCTCCCGGCGAACCTGCCGGGCGCGGCGTCCTGGCTGGGCGGCAGATTTACGGATGAGCAAGACCTGACCTGGACCCAGCTGCGCATCCCGGCACTTCTGGCCGACCCCAACTACCTCGACATCGCTCTCTGAGCGTTGCGGAAAGGACTACCCATGGCCTTCAAGCTGCCCTTCAAGTTGCCGACTTTCGACCGCCGCGACGGGGCCTCGTCCAAGGCCGCAACGCAGGCGGGGGGGGCGGCGACGTCCGGGGAGAACCGCCGCCGCCGGGGCAGCCTGCCCTTGATCGGTCATTTCGGGATCGAGATCCAGTTCCGCATCCTCGGCATCGTTTTTCTGATCAGCCTGCTGATCGCCATCGCCGCGATCTTCGTCCAGGTTCAGACGGCGGCCCGCGGCACCTTGTTCCTCTCGGTCGCCAGCCAGATCGCGCCGCTGACGCAGCAAATCCCCAAGGCCGCGCTAAACGCCCTGCAAGGACAGCCGGAGGGTTTCACCGAACTGCGCGAAGCCCGTGATCGCTTTGGCAAGCTCCTCGAAAGCCTGGTCGAAGGAGGCGAAGTCAAAAGCATAAAGCTCGGCGCCGGCGGCCCCGAAGCGCGGCCGGCACTCGACGCCTTGCGCGAAGCCTGGGTCAGGCAGAACGAAATGCTGGTGCAGATAGTGGCGCAGGAGAATCGCTTGACGGCGATCGGCCGCCTCGCCCGGCAATCGGTGCAGCAGGGTCAGGCGATGACGGCGGCGGCTGATGCGGCCGGCGGCAAGCTGCCCTACCTGACCGAACGCATCCTGCGCGCATCTACTCAACTGGCATGGGCACCGGGCTTCGACGAAGCGCTGGTGGCACAACTGACCAGGGATGTCGCCGCCGCGCTGGGAATGGTCCCCGCCGAGGCGCCGCTGGCCGCCGGCCTGAAGGCCATGCAGCCGGCCCTGGCCAGCCTGTCGGGTGATCTCAAGCCGCTGACGCGCGTGCGCGGCAGCGCCACCAGCCTCATCGCCGGTTGCCGTGCGCTGGCGGTCAACACCGAGACCCTGGTCAAGGCCTATGAAAGAGAGGTCGCCGAACAGAATGTCTCTGCCATGGTAGCGGCTACGTTCGGCTCGCTGGCCCTGTTGATGCTGGTACTCATGGTCAAGGCCTTCAATGACGAAGGCCATCGCCGCGGCGACGAAGCGGATTACCAGCTGCGCATGGCGGAAGCGGCGAAGGATGCGACACAAGGCGCCATTCTCCGTCTCATGAACGAAATGGGCGACCTGGCCGACGGCGACCTGACGATCCGCGCCACCGTATCCGAAGACATCACCGGCGCCATCGCCGATTCGGTGAACTACACCGTCGAAGAACTCGCCGTGCTGGTACGCCGCATCAACGATGCCGCCGACCGCGTGACGCGCGCCTCGAATGCGGCGCAGAACACTTCCAACGACCTGCTCTCCGCCACCAAGGTGCAGTCGGCCGAAATCCAGAACGCCAACGCCGCGGTTCTTGAAATGGCCGGTTCGATGAAAACGGTATCGTCCTCGGCCATGGAATCGGCACGTGTCGCGCATGCCTCGCTGGAGGCGGCGCAGAAAGGCTCGCTGGCGGTGTCGAACTCGATTTCAGGCATGAACGAAATCCGCAGCCAGATCCAGGAAACCTCCAAGCGCATCAAGCGGCTCGGCGAATCCTCGCAGGAGATCGGTGAAATCGTCGAACTGATTTCCGACATTACCGAACAGACCAACGTGCTGGCCCTCAACGCCGCCATCCAGGCCGCATCGGCCGGCGAAGCGGGGCGCGGCTTCTCGGTGGTGGCGGAAGAAGTGCAACGCCTGGCCGAGCGCTCCGGCGAAGCGACGAAGCAGATCGCCGCCATCGTCAAGACGATTCAGACCGACACCCACGACGCCGTAGCCGCCATGGAATATTCGACGCAAGGCGTGGTGGAAGGTGCCAAGCTGTCGGATGCCGCCGGTCAGGCGCTGAGCGAAATCTCCAGCGTGTCACAGGATCTCGCCCGGCTGATCGAAGCGATCTCCAGCGATACTCAAGCCCAGGCTGACATCGCCACCAAGGTGGCCGACTCGATGCAGGACATTCTCCGGATTACCGGCCAGACCACCAACAGCACGCAGGAGACCGCGGTATCGATCGGCGAGCTTACCGAACTCGCTGTCGAACTGAAGGGTTCTGTCTCGGGCTTCAAGGTCTGACAAAACACATGGGCCACGGCATGGTGAATAGCAGTTCATGAGCACCGATCTCGACATCGGTCCGCTGTCCTGGGTCAGGGGCGAAATCGATCTTGCGCTGGAACGCGCCTCGCTTGGTCTGGCCGCCCATGCGGCGGATGCCGCCGGCGACGGCCTGACCAAGGCGCGCGCCGCCATGCACCAGGCCCACGGTGCGCTGGCCATCGTCGGCCTCCCCGGCATCACCCACTTCGCCGCCGCGATAGAGCAGTTGCTGGCGGCGCTGGCCGATGCCGCAACGCCGGAAGTGACCGCCGCCATCGACGCGGCGCAAAGCGGATTCGCCGCACTGCGCGGCTATCTCGCCGACCTGGTGGCAGGACAGCCCGACCAGCCGCTGAAACTGTTTGCCCCCTACCGGGCGATGGCCATGGCGCGCGGCCAGGCCGCTCCGGCGCCGGCCGAACTTTTTTTCCCGGACCTTGGCCAGCGCCCGCCGAAACGCGAGAAAGAGCCGCCGGTCCTCGCGCCCGAGTCGCTCCAGGCGCGCCTCAAGGCGGCACGCCTGGGATTTGAACGCGGCCTCCTGAAGTGGATCAAGAACGATCCGCGCGGCATTGCCGAGATGAAGATCTCGGTGGCAATGATCGAGACGACACGCGCCACGCCGGCTGCCCGCGCCTACTGGTGGGTCGCGCTGGGCGTACTCGACGCACTTGCCGCCGGCGGCCTGCCCGACGCCACGGAAGCAAAGCGGTTTGCCATGCGCCTCGGCGCACAGATCAAGAAACTCGTCGAAAGCCAGGCCGAAGCAAACGAACAGTCATTGCGCGAGGCGCTCTACCAGGCCGCCTGCGCCACCGCCGGCGGCGAAGCACTGACCATTGTGCGCGCCGCCTATCGACTGACCGGCGTGATGCCGGCGGCGGCGTCCGAAACCGACAGGTTGCGGCCCCATCTGAGCCGTTTGCGTGAATTGCTGGCGGCCGCCAAGGATGACTGGAACCGCCTTTGCGCCGGCACCGCTGCCGCACTGCCGCCTTTCCACGAACGCACGGCGGAAATCGCCGAAGAGGGAACCGCTACCGGACAACCCGACTTTGCCCGGCTGACCGCGGTCATTCTCGAACAAACCGACTGGTTGCGCCGGGATCCGGCACGACACAATGAAGTGATGGGGCTGGAGATGGCCACGGCACTGCTGCTGGCGGAGTCCGCACTGGAGAACTTCCAGTCGCTGGATGCCGACTTTGCGCGCTCTGCCGATGCCGTGGTCAGGCGCCTCGCCGCACTGAGGGGCGGCGAGGAACTCGACATGCTGGAGATGCCGCATCTTGATTCGATGTCGCGCCGTACCCAGGAACGGCATCTGCTGGAATCGGTGGCGCGTGAAATCCGCACCAATCTCGGCGTCATAGAACAGACGCTGGACGACTTCTTCCGCGACACGTCGCGCCAGGCAACTCTGGCTGCGCTCCAACAACCGATTCGCCAGATTCAGGGCGCGCTGCTGGTGCTCGGTCATGACCGTGCCAATGCCGTACTTGGCGAATGCGCACAGGCTATCGAGAATTTTGCCGACCCCGGCTTCACGCCGCAAAGCGGCGACTTCGAAGATGTGGCGCAAAAACTCTCGGCACTGGGATTTTTCGTCGCCCAGTTGCAAAGCGGTACAGCCGACATAGACGACTTCCTGGACCCGCAGCCTGCAGCAGACGAGGCGGCTGAGCCGGCTGAGCCGGCGTTGGTCGCGGCAGCACCGGCAGCCGGGGAAGAAGAAGCCGTCGCCGCGACCCCTGAGCCGGAACCGGCGCCGCAGGAAGAACCCGCGGCGGTCGATCTGATGCCGGACCTGGAACTGGAAGCGCCTGCCACCCCTCCTGCGTCCCTGCCCGCACCGGAGCTGATGCCGGACGAGGTCCCGCCGGCAGAAGACTCGCCCCTGGCGGATGCCGCCGGGGAAAGTGTCGACGCGGAACTGCTCGCCATTTTTCTCGAGGAAGCAAGAGAGGTCCTGGCCAACATCGACAAGCACCTGCCTCTGGTGCATGCCACGCCCGCAGAACAGGACTCGCTCGCCAACATACGTCGCGGCTTCCATACCCTGAAGGGCAGCGGCCGCATGGTCGGCCTGACGGATCTGGGCGAAGCCGCCTGGGCGGTAGAGCAGGTTCTGCACGAGGCATGTGACGTGACGCCGGCCCTGCTCGACATGCTTGATCTCGCCGCAGGCATCTTCAAGCCCTGGATCGCTCAACTCGAAGCGGGCGGAAGCAGCCATTTCGATGCGGCCGAACTTGTCCGCCGCTGCCAGGTCCTGGGCGGGCAAGCGGAGGAGGCCGAGGCCGCCATCAGTTCGCCTGCCATCGACGCGACGCCGGCGCCGGCTATCGAGGAAGCCGAAGAAGTCGAACCCGAGCAAATCGAAGCGGAGCAAGCTGCAGCAGAAGAAGTTGACCTGGAGCCGGTCGAAGCGGTGGAAATCGAAGCAGAGCAAGCCGCCGCGGAAGAAGTCGACCTGGAGCAAGTCGAACCGGAACAAGCCGCAGCGGAAGCAGTCGAAGCGGAGGAAGCGGCGGCAGTGCCGCAGGCTTCGGCCGATGTCGTCTCCTTCCCGACGCCGCCGCCGGTCCGTGTCGGCGACGTGGAAGTGGCCCCCACGCTCTACAACCTTTACCTCGACGAAACCCGCGAGCACATCGCGACACTGCAAGCCAGGCTCGGTCTCGAAGATGTGCCGGGGAACGAGGTCATCCGCGCCGCACATACCACCGCCAGCATTTCTGCCGCTACCCGCTTCATGCCGATTTCAGGGCTCGCCCGCGCCCTGGAAAACGCTCTGGTGCGCCTTTCCCTCGTCGAAGCAACCCCGTCCGAAACCCAGCGCTTTACTTTCGCGCGCTGCGCCGGCGCCCTCGAAGGAATGCTGGGTGCGGTCGCAGAGCGCCGCATGCCGGGCGAGGAAGCCGCTCTCGCCGCCGAGCTCAATGCGATGATGCCGGAGGTGGTAGCGCCGCCCGAACAGGATATCGAACCGTTGCCGTCCGAACCGGCTGCTGAACCGTTGTCGCCCGAACAGGACATCGAACTGCTGCCGTCCGCGCCGTACATCGGGCAGGCTACGGAACCACCGCCCGTTGCGCCGGCCATACCCGAAATAACCATGACCGCAGCCGAGCGCCGGGCTGCGCGCATCGAAGACGAAATCGATCCGCAAGTGTTGCCGCTGTTCCTCGAAGAAAGCGTCGACCTCATGCGCGAGATCGGCGAGTTGCTGCGCCAATGGCGTGCTGCGCCGGCCGACGGCGAAATCGCGCGCACCCTCCAGCGCGCCCTGCATACGCTCAAGGGCAGTGCAAGAATGGC
Organism: uncultured beta proteobacterium; assembly: GCA_903848955.1. GTDB lineage: Bacteria > Pseudomonadota > Gammaproteobacteria > Burkholderiales > Rhodocyclaceae > Sulfuritalea. Next base: position 12,141 of record CAINHS010000143.1, on the reverse strand, counting down.
CGGCGCCATGGGTTGCGGCGAACTGCTGCACTCGATGGAAGACCGCGTCGATCAGGCTGTTGCCATGAAATCGGGGCAGCCGGCCACCATCGACGGGCTGGAAACCTCATACGACCGCACGGCGATGCTGATCGAGCATCTGCGCGACCCCGACGCGGCGCTGCCGGAACGGGAAGCGGCCGGGGCCCATCCTGCAGGCATTGATGTCTCCGTCGAAACAGAGACGGATGAAGCGTCACCGGTCGAACACGATCTGCCCGAACGCGGGAGTACCGCCGCGGCACCGCGCACTGCGGCAACGGCACAAACACCGCCCGCCGTGATTTTCGTTCCGGCGGCGCACGTCCATCTGCGCGTGCGCGCCGATCTGGTGGATCAGCTGGTCAACGAAGCGGGCGAAGTCGCCATCGCCCGCGGCCGGATAGAGGGCGAAATGCTGGCACTCAAGGGATCGCTGCTCGATCTCACCGAGAACGTGATCCGCCTGCGCAACCAGTTGCGCGAAGTGGAAATCCAGGCCGAGTCGCAAATGCAGTCGCAGCAGGCCCTGGCCACCGAACGCTCGCAGGAATTCGATCCCCTCGAATTCGACCGTTTCACGCGCTTCCAGGAAGTGACGCGGATGATGGCCGAGAGCGTGAATGACGTCGCCACGGTGCAGCAGATCCTGCTGAGCAACCTCGATCATGCCAATGCCGCTCTGGCGGCCCAGGCGCGACTGAGCCGCGAACTGTCGCAACGCCTGATGGGGGTGCGCATGGTGCCCTTCGAAAGTCTGGCCGAGCGACTGCACCGGGTAGTGCGGCAGGCGGCCAAGGATTCCGGAAAGCGCGCCAACCTGGACATCCGTCACGGCCAGACCGAGCTTGACCGCTCGGTACTGGACAAGATGGCCGGCCCGCTCGAGCACCTGCTGCGCAACTGCGTCGGGCACGGCCTCGAAGACAGCAGCACGCGCACCGCAGCCGGCAAGCAGGCGATCGGCCAGATTACCGTCTCGCTGGCGCAGGAGGGCAATGAAATCGTGGTGGCCATCGCCGACGACGGCGCCGGCCTCGATTTCGAGCGCATTCGCCACCACGCCGTCGGACGCGGCCTGATCGCCGCGGATGCGGCAGCCGACGAAGCAATGCTGACGCAAATGATCTTTCAGCCGGGGTTCTCCACCGCCGAGGAGCTCACCGCGCTTTCCGGCCGGGGCGTCGGCATGGATGTCGTGAAGAGCGAAACAAGCCGCCTCGGCGGCCGCATTGAAGTCACAACAGCCGCCGGACGCGGCACCACCTTCCGCATCTACCTGCCGCTTACCCTGGCTGTGGCGCAGGCTGTGCTGGTGACCTCCGGCAGCCGCACTTACGCCATTCCGTCCTCGATGATCGAGCAGGCCACGGAACACAAGGCCGACTCTGCGGCGCAGGTGCGCAGTTCGGGCGGCACCGAGTGGATGGGCAACCGCTATCCTTACCATTACCTTCCCCAATTGCTCGGCGACAAGGACGCCACTCCGCCACCCGCGCGGCGACACTGGATCCTGCTGATCAAGGGCGGCACCGAACGCCTCGCGCTGGAAGTCGACAGTCTGACCGGCAACCAGGAAGTCGTGGTCAAGGCGGTGGGGCCGCAACTGGCTCGCGTCGCCGGGCTGGCGGGGGCCACGGTGCTGGGCAACGGCGATGTCGCCTTGATCATCAACCCTGTTGCTCTGGCGGCCCGCGCCATTGAACGCAGCGGCAATCCGCTCGCGATGGAAATCGACCCGGCCGCGATTCATGCCGCCGATGCAGGTGCGGCTGCACCCGCCGCCGCTACCGTCATGGTGGTGGATGATTCGCTGACGGTGCGCAAGATCAGCGGTCGCCTGCTGGCGCGCCATGGTTATCATGTACTGACGGCCAAGGATGGCGTTGATGCGCTGGAGCAGTTGAGCGAGGAGATCCCGGACGTCATGCTGCTGGACATCGAAATGCCGCGCATGGACGGCTTCGGTCTGGCCCGCAACATTCGCGCCGACGAGCGCCTCAGGCATATCCCGATCATCATGATCACGTCACGCACGGCCGAGAAGCACCGCCAGCACGCCGCGGAAATCGGCATCGACCATTATCTCGGCAAGCCCTACGATGAGGAAGAACTGCTGGCGCGCATCAGCGAATGCCTCGGCAACGCGCGCGGCCAGGGCAGCACCATTCCCGACAACCGGATTGAGCCATGAACCCGCACCCGAACCCGCGCCCCTTCAAGGTACTCGGCATTCAGCAGATCGCCATCGGCGGCCCCTCCAAGGATCGCCTGAAAAAACTCTGGGTCGAGATGTTCGGCCTTACCGTGACGGGCAACTACGTCAGCGAGCGCGAAAACGTGGACGAGGACATCACCGCCATGGGCAGCGGCCCGTTCAAGGTCGAAGTCGATCTGATGCAGCCGCTCGATCCGGCGAAAAAACCGGCGGTGAATGAACCGCCGCTCAACCACGTCGGGCTCTGGATCGATGACCTGCCGGCCGCCGTGGCATGGCTCACCGGGCAAGGTGTGCGGTTCGCTCCGGGAGGCATCCGCAAGGGCGCCGCCGGCTTCGACATCACCTTCCTCCACCCGAAGGCCAACGAGCAGTTCCCGATTGCCGGCGAGGGCGTACTGATCGAACTGGTGCAGGCCCCGGCGGAGATAATCGAAGCGTTCGCCCGGCTTGCCTGACCGCAAAGCTAAGCCGAGAACACCCGGTAGCAGTTGCCTCCGGCATCCTTCGCCGCGTACATCACCTGCTCTGCCCGACGCTGCAGTTCGGCGGATGACAGGTCTCCGCCGGTAAACAGTGCGACGCCGACACTGACCCCGATTTCCAGAGGCAAGCCGAGTACGCGCATCGGTTCGCCGAGGTTGGCAACCAGTTTCTCCGCCATGTGCTCGGCATCCGCAGCGCTGCCGAGACCGCTCAGCACGATCGCGAATTCATCGCCGTCGATCCGCGCCACCGTATCAACCTCGCGCACCGTCGCGCGGAAGCGCTCGCCGGCGCCGCGCAGCACCTCGTCGCCGATGGCGCGGCCATAGCCGTCGTTGATCGCCTTGAAGTGATCGAGATCGACCAGCAGCAACGCCATCTGTCCGTGGCTGCGCCGCGCCAGCTGCATCGACTGCTGCAAACGGGCGTCGAACAGCAGCCGGTTGGCCAGGCCCGTCAGCGTATCGGCGTGGGCCAGCGCCTGCAACTGGCGTTCGTTTTCGCGCAGACGGGCATTGGCCCCTTCCAGTTCCTGAGTGCGCTCGGCGACGCGGCGCTCGAGACTCGACTCGGATCGCTGCAAGGCCGCCACCAGTTGCTGCCTGGTGGCCATCGCCTCGCTCCGGGCCGCCTCCTTCTCGCGCCGCAGGCCGTTGATGCGGTCGGCCAGAGCAAAGGAAAGCAGCAGCATTTCCAGCGCCGACCCCATCTGCATGGCATAAAAGCTGAAAAAGGTGGTCGGCAGCAAGCCCAGGTTGCGCAGGCCGACGATGGCGACGCCGAGCAGCAGCACCGTCCACGCCAGGAGAAAGATCCGCGCCCCGTGCTCGCCATTGCGCCAGCAGCGGATGCCGGCAAACACGGCCAGCAGGGAGAAGGTGACGCCCGTCAGCGAAGTGAGAATGGCCGCCAGGCGATAGGGCGCAAACAGTGACATCAGCATGCACAGCGCGAACAGTGCAGCGAGGCCGGTCAGGGCGCCATCGAGACGCGGCAGGTTGCGCCGGGTTGAAAGAAAGGCGCGGGTAAACAATGCGCCGAACAGGCCGGTCGCCGCAAACCCGAACGGAAAGGCGATATTGCCCCATGCCGGCGAGGCGGACCAGAAAAACTGGTTACCCAATCCGTTGAGGGAAAGCTGGCCCACGGCCATGCTGGCAGCGAACAGGACATAGGTCAGATAGACGCCCTCGCGCAGCGAAATCCAAAGCATCAGGTTGTAGAGCGCAAGCGCCAGCAACATGCCGAAATAGACCGAAAGCACCGCATAACCGCTTTGCGACTGCTGCCAAAAGGCTTCGCTTTGCCACAGGTGCAGCGGCACGGTGAGCGTGCCTTCGGACGCGACGCGCAGCCAGACCTGGCCTGTGCCGGTCGCGTTCAGATGCACCGGAAACACGAAGTTGCGATGCGCCAGCGGCCTTGCGGCGAAAGGCTGGCGGTCACCTGTGCTCAGGTGCTCGCCGCCGGGACCGAAATAGTCCACGCTGTCCAGCGTCGGGAAAGCCACCTCCAGCAGCCAGTCACGGGGCGCCGCGGGCTCTGCTTCAAGGTCCAGACGCAGCCACCAGGCCGAGGAGGAATAGCCGAAGTTGATCTCTGTCCCGTCTTGCCGCGGCGCCGGGCGGAAATCAGCGCCGCGGCGCTGAACGTCGGCGAGTTCCATGCGGCCGCTGACGTCTTCCAGCACGACCACTTCAGTGGCAAGAAAAAGCAAACTGGCGCCCGGCGTCAGGCGCACGGCGGCGGCAGTCGCACCGGCGAGGCAAAACCAGCAGCACAGCAGGATCAGGAAACGAAACATGGCGGAGTTTCAGCGAAGGGCAATGCCTGCAGCGGGGGCGTCATGCCGCAACCGGGAGCAGGAATGCGTGGCCCGACAGCCGGCGTTTGCATGGTCCGGCAAATTCTATCCGAATGCATCCCGGCCCGCCTCGGAGCGCTTGAGTAGAATCGACGTTTCGCTCATTTTCAAGAGACTCCCATGCTCTTCGATTCCTTCGCCACTTCAGCCCTCCGCTTTGCCAACCGCATCGCCATGGCGCCCATGACGCGCTGCCGCGCCGATCATCGGGATGCCGTGCCCAACGACCTCATCCTGGAGTATTACCGTCAGCGTGCAAGCGCCGGCCTGATCATATCGGAGGGCGTACCGGTCTCCGATCGCGGCCGCGGCTACCTCAACACGCCGGCGCTGTGGAACGAGGCGCAGGCAGCGGGCTGGAAACCGGTAACCGACGCGGTGCATGCCGCCGGCGGCAAGATGTTCGCCCAGCTCTGGCATTGCGGCCGCATCGCCCATGCCGCGCTGCATGCCGACGGCAGCGCCCCGGCGGCGCCATCGATCAAGGCGGCGGCGACACCGGTCATGATTCCTGCCGATGATGGCAAAGTCATATCAACCGCCTGCGGCCAGCCGCAAGCGCTGAGCATTCAGGAAATCCGCGGTGTAATCGCCGAATTCGCGCACGCCGCGAAACTTGCCATGCAGGCCGGTTTCGATGGTGTCGAAATCCACGGTGCCAACGGCTATCTGCTGGATCAATTCCGTTGTCCGGCATTGAATAACCGCAGCGATGCCTACGGCGGCCCGCTGGCCAACCGCTACCGCCTGCTGCTGGAAGTAGTCGATGCCGCGGCGGCGGAAATCGGGCCGCAGCGCATTGTCGTGCGCCAGTCGCCCTGGGGCCTGAACAACGACATGGTCGCCGATCCCGAACCGATGGCGACCTACCCGTGGCTGGCGCGCGAACTGAACCGGCGCGACATCGGCTTTCTGCACATCTACTGCCAGACCAACGACTGGATTCACGACGCCGCGCACTCGATGATGCCGGCATTGCGCGACGCCTTCCATGGCGCCATCATCGCCTGCGGCGGCTTCAAGACGGCGGCCGCCTGCGAAGCGATTCTGGCGCGCGGCCAGGCCGATCTGATCGCCATCGGCAAGCCCTTCATCTCCAACCCGGACCTGGTCGAGCGCCTGCGCCGCGATGCGCCGCTGAACAAATGGGACAGCGCCAGCTTCTACGCCGGCGGTGAAAAAGGCTACACGGACTACCCGACGCTCTGAACCTGAAAGACTCGGCTAAACCACAGAGACACAGAGAACACAGAGGAAAAGCAAGGCGCTGCGCAAGCCTTGGATTTGTTGTTCTTCTCTGCGCCTCTGTGTCTCTGTGGTGAGGTTCTCGGGCTAATGAAGTCGGCGCTGACGCTGCGGTGGGCAGCGCCTACCTGAAGGCGATGATGGCCTGATCCACCGCCAGGCTTTCGCCCGGCGTCGCCAGCAACGTGTCGACCACGCAATCGCGCTCGGCCTTGAGCACATTCTCCATTTTCATGGCTTCGATCTTGGCCAGGATTTCGCCGGCCTTGACCTCCTGCCCCGCCGTCACGGCGATCTGCGTCAAAAGGCCGGGCATGGGCGACAGCAGGAACTTCGACATGTCGGGCGCCGCCTTGACCGGCATCAGCGCCTTCAACTCGGCGGTGCGCGCCGACATCACCTGCATGTCGGCCTGCACGCCCCAGTGGAACAGCCGATACACCAGGCCGCGGCGTTCGACCTGCATGCATATCGACTGGCCGTTGAGGCTAGCCACATACAGCGGGTCGCCGAACTGCCAGGTCGATCGCAGTTCATAGCGCTCGCCGGCGAAGCTGACGTCCCATCCGCCTGCCGCTGCGAGTACCTTGACCTGGTACGGGCTGCTCCCCAGCAAGACGACAAAATCTTCGCCGGGGGTGAACTCATGCCCCGGCATCTGGCCGGAAATGGTCGCGTTGCGCGCCAGATACTGGCGATGAATCGCGGCAGCGACGGCCACCAGCATCGCCGGATCATCATGCGGCACGTCGGCGGCGTTGAAACCCTTGGGATACTGCTCGGCGATCAGGCCGGTATTGAAGTCGCCTGACAGAAAGCGCGGGTTCTGCATCAGCGCCGCCTGGAAAGCGATGTTGGAGGCCACGCCGCGGATCACGAACTGGTTGAGGGCGTCGCGCATGCGGGCGATGGCCTGGTCGCGGGTCGCCGCATGGACGACCAGCTTGGCGATCATCGAGTCGTAGAACATCGAGATTTCGCCGCCTTCATACACGCCGGTATCGACCCGCACGCCATGCACCTCGGGCGGCGGCATGTACTTCACCAGGCGGCCGGTGGAGGGCAGGAAACCGCGGAAGGGATCTTCAGCGTTGATGCGGCATTCCATGGCCCAGCCGTCGAGCTTGACCTGGTTCTGGGTGAAGGGCAGCTTCTCCCCCGCCGCCACCCGGATCATCAACTCCACCAGGTCCAGCCCGGTGATCAATTCGGTCACCGGATGCTCGACCTGCAGGCGCGTGTTCATTTCCAGGAAGTAGAAGCTCTTGTCCTTGCCGACGACGAACTCGACGGTACCCGCGCTCTCGTAGTTCACCGCCTTGGCCAGGGCCACGGCCTGCTCGCCCATGGCCTTGCGCGTCACCGGGTCGATGAAGGAGGACGGCGCCTCCTCGATGACCTTCTGGTGGCGGCGCTGCAGAGAGCACTCGCGCTCCCACAGGTAAATGGTATTGCCGTGGGCATCGCCGATCAGCTGGATCTCGATGTGGCGCGGCTCCTCGACGAACTTCTCGACGAAGATGCGGTCGTCGCCGAAGGCATTCTTGGCCTCGGTCTTGCAGGCGATGAAGCCTTCATGCGCCTGCTTGTCGTCATAGGCGACGCGCAGGCCCTTGCCGCCGCCGCCGGCGGAAGCCTTGATCATCACCGGGTAGCCGATGCCGCGGGCGATCTCGACCGCCTCCTCGGGCGTGTCGATCGCGGCGTTGTGGCCGGGGATGGTGTTGACTTTGGCGTCCAGCGCCAACTTCTTCGAGGCGATCTTGTCGCCCATGGCGGCCATCGAGTAGTGCTTGGGACCGATGAAGATGATGCCGTTCTCTTCCAGCCGGCGCGAGAACTCCGGATTCTCCGAGAGGAAGCCGTAGCCCGGATGCACGGCCTCGGCGCCGGTCTCCTTGCAGGCGGCAATGATCTTGTCGATAGACAGGTAGGATTCCTTCGACGGCGGCGGTCCGATGCAGACGCCCTCGTCGGCCATGCCGACATGACGCGCGTCGCGGTCGGCCTCGGAATACACCGCGACGGTGGCAATGCCCATCTTGCGTGCGGTCTTGATGACGCGGCAGGCGATTTCGCCGCGGTTCGCAATAAGAATTTTCTTGAACATAAAATCTCCTTCAGCCACAGAGGACACAGAGATCACAGAGCAAGAGCACCGGACTGTTCTCTGTGCCCTCTGTGATCTCTGTGGCTAATTGTCTTGCCTTAAAGCGGAATATTCCCGTGCTTGCGCCACGGATTCTCGATCTTCTTGCCGCGCAGCATGGCCAAACTGCGGCAGATGCGCTTGCGGGTTTCGTTGGGCATGATCACGTCATCGATGAAGCCGCGCGCCCCGGCGACGAAGGGATTGGCGAACTTGGCCTTGTACTCGGCTTCCTTCGCCGACAGTTTCGCCGGATCGCCCTTGTCCTCGCGGAAGATGATTTCCACCGCGCCTTTCGGCCCCATCACCGCAATCTCCGCCGAAGGCCAGGCGAAGTTCACGTCGCCGCGCAGGTGTTTCGAGGCCATCACGTCGTAGGCCCCGCCGTAGGCCTTGCGCGTGATCAGCGTCACCTTGGGCACGGTGCATTCGGCGTAGGCATACAGCAGCTTGGCGCCGTGCTTGATGATGCCGCCATACTCCTGTGCCGTGCCGGGCATGAAGCCGGGCACGTCGACCAGGGTGATGATGGGGATATTGAAGGCGTCGCAAAAGCGCACGAAGCGCCCGGCCTTGATCGCCGACTTGATGTCGAGGCAGCCGGCCAGCACCATCGGCTGGTTGGCGACGATGCCCACGGTCTGGCCTTCCATGCGGGCGAAGCCGATCAGGATGTTCCTGGCATGATCCGGCTGCACCTCGAAGAAGTCGGTGTCATCGACCATCTTCAGGATCAGTTCCTTCATGTCATAGGCCTTGTTGGCGTTGTCCGGCACAAGGGTATCGAGCGAGAAATCGAGGCGGTCCGCCGGGTCGCTGGTCTCCCGCACCGGCGGCTTCTCCTTGTTGTTGAGCGGCAGGTAATTGAAGAAGCGGCGCAGCATCTGCAGGGCATCGACGTCGTTCTCGAAGGCCAGGTCGGCAACACCGGATTTGCTCGAGTGCGTCACGGCACCGCCGAGTTCTTCGGCGGTGACTTCCTCATGCGTCACCGTCTTCACCACCTCGGGGCCGGTGACGAACATGTAGGAAGAATCCTTCACCATGAAGATGAAGTCGGTCATCGCCGGGCTGTACACCGCGCCGCCGGCGCAGGGTCCCATGATCATGGAGATTTGCGGAATCACCCCGGACGCCATGACGTTGCGCTGGAACACGTCGGCATAGCCGCCGAGTGCGGCGACGCCTTCCTGGATGCGGGCGCCGCCGGAATCGTTCAAGCCGATCACCGGGCAACCCACCTTCAGCGCGTGGTCCATGATCTTGCAGATCTTCTCGGCGTGCGCTTCCGACAGCGCGCCGCCGAACACCGTGAAGTCCTGCGAGAAGACGAACACCATGCGGCCGTTGATGGTGCCGTAACCGGTCACCACGCCGTCACCGGGAATGTGGCTTTCGCCCATGCCGAAATCGACGCAGCGATGCTCCTTGAACATGTCCCACTCTTCGAAGGTGCCATCGTCGAGCAACATCTCTATCCGCTCGCGTGCGGTCAGCTTGCCCTTGCTGTGCTGGGCCTCGATGCGCTTCTGGCCGCCGCCCAGCGCGGCCCTGCTGCGCTTTTCGTCCAACTGGTTGATGATGTCGTGCATGCAGATCCCCTCCGGTCAAAAACTAGAAATTGCGGCTGACCAGCCCGAGCAGGCGCTGTGCCGCCGCCGCCGGCGTGGTGGTGCCGGCTTCAACGGAAACTGATAACCCGGCCAATGCGGCCTTGACTCCCGGATCTTCGCGAAAACGGCAGCGCAGGCCCGAATCGATTTGCTGCCACATCCATGCCAGCGCCTGGTGCCGCCGCCGCGCCGCAAATTCGCCGCTGGCCGTCAGCGTACTCCTGAATTTCTCGATCACCTGCCAGAAACCAACCAGACCGTCCTTCCTGATGGCCGACAGCGTCAGCACCGGCGGGTGCCAGTTGGCGGAAGCCGGATGCAGCATCGACAGCGCCGAGCGCATCTGGGCTGCGGCAAGCTGCGCCGCCGCCGGATCGATGTCGGCCTTGTTGAACACCACCAGGTCGGCGAGCTCCATGATGCCCTTCTTGATCGCCTGCAGGTCGTCGCCGGCATTCGGCAACTGAAGCAGAACGAACGCATCGGTCATGCCCGCCACCGCGGTTTCGGACTGGCCGACGCCGACCGTCTCGACAATGATGATGTCGTAACCGGCCGCTTCGCACAGCAGCACGGCTTCACGCGTATGCTCGGCGACGCCGCCGAGACTGCCGGATGAAGGCGACGGCCGGATGAAAGCCTCGGTGCGTTGCGCCAGCAGTTCCATGCGCGTCTTGTCGCCGAGGATGGAGCCGCCATGGACGCTCGATGAAGGATCGACGGCAAGCACCGCGAGGCGATGACCGCCCTCGATCAGGTACATGCCCAGGGCTTCGATGAAGGTCGACTTGCCGACACCCGGCACGCCGGAGATACCGATGCGCATGGAACGTCCGGTATGCGGCAGCAGCGCGTCGAGCAGTTCCTGCGCCCGCTGCCGGTGCTCGGGGCGGGTCGACTCCACCAGGGTGATGGCCTTGGCCAGCGCACGGCGGTTGCCCGACAACAGGCCATCGATCAGCGCAGTGTCGCCGGCATCCATTTTGACCTGGCCCAGTTCGGGCATGGGTTGCATCCGGCGGATCAGGCGCTGCCCGGCAGGTGCGCGGCTCTGATAGCGCGCAGCACTTCGCGGGCGCACTGCGGAATCGGCGTACCCGGGCCGAAGATGCCCGCGGCGCCGGCCTTGTAGAGCTCGTCGTAGTCCTGTGCCGGAATCACGCCGCCGACGAAAATGACGATGTCGTCGCCGCCCTGGGCCCGCAGTTCCTTGACCAGGGCCGGCACCAGGGTCTTGTGGCCGGCGGCCAGCGTCGATACGCCGATGGCATGAACGTCGTTTTCGATGGCCTGGCGCGCAGCTTCTTCCGGCGTCTGGAACAGCGGCCCGACGTCGACATCGAAGCCGAGATCGGCGAAGGCCGTGGCCACTACCTTGGCGCCGCGGTCATGGCCGTCCTGGCCCAGCTTGGCAATCATGATGCGCGGCCGGCGGCCCTCGGCGGCGGCAAAGTTGTCGATCAGGTCGCGGATTTCCTGCATGGTGCCGTCCTCGCCGAAAGCCGCACTATAGACGCCCGACACGGTCTGCGTGGTGGCGCGATGGCGACCCCACACCGCTTCCAGCGCATCCGAGATTTCGCCGACCGTGGCGCGCAGGCGGCTGGCCTTGATCGCCAGGTCGAGCAGGTTGCCGCTGCCGTCCCGCGCCGCATCGGTCAGCGCCGTCAGGGCCGCTTGCACGGCACGGGCGTCGCGGGTCTCGCGGATTTTCTTCAGGCGCACGATCTGGCCGTCGCGCACCGCATGGTTGTCGACGTCGAGGGTGTCGATCGGCGCCTGTTCCTTCAGCTTGTACTTGTTCACGCCGACGATGACGTCCTTGCCGGAATCGATGCGCGCCTGTTTCTCTGCGGCGCACTTCTCGATCTGCAGCTTGGCCCAGCCGCTTTGCACCGCCTGCGTCATGCCGCCCATCTGGCCTACGTCCTCGATGATGCGCCAGGCTTCGTCGGCGATGTCCTGGGTCAGCTTTTCCATCATGTAGCTGCCGGCCCAGGGATCGATGACGCTGGTGATGTGCGTCTCTTCCTGGATGATGAGTTGGGTGTTGCGTGCAATGCGCGATGAGAACTCGGTCGGCAGCGCAATGGCTTCGTCCAGCGAATTGGTGTGCAGCGATTGCGTGCCGCCGAATACCGCGGCCATGGCTTCGATGGTGGTGCGTACCACGTTGTTGTAGGGGTCCTGCTCGGTCAGCGTCCAGCCCGAGGTCTGGCAGTGGGTGCGCAGCATCATGGACTTCGGGTTGTTCGGCTTGAACTCGCTCATGATGCGCCACCACAAGAGGCGTGCGGCGCGCATCTTGGCGATTTCGAGATAGAAGTTCATGCCTATCGCCCAGAAGAAAGACAGGCGTCCGGCGAAGGCATCGACGTCCATGCCCGAGGCCAGCGCCGTCTTCACATACTCGCGGCCGTCGGCCAGAGTGAAGGCCAGTTCCAGCGCCTGCGTCGCCCCGGCTTCCTGGATGTGGTAGCCGGAGATCGAGATCGAGTTGAACTTCGGCATGTTCTGCGCCGTGTAGCCGATGATGTCGGCGATGATG
>CAINHS010000142.1 GCA_903848955.1 uncultured beta proteobacterium | reverse complement strand
CTGTCACGGTGAACCTTAGCGGCAGCGACTACGCGGCCAACAGCGGCACGATCCTGGCGAACTACACACTGCCCGCTTCGGTCAGCGGCAGCATTGGAACGATCACCAGGGCGCCTCTGTCGGTCAGCGCCAACAATGCCAGCAAGACGTTCGATGCTGTCGCCTATCGGGGTGGCAACGGGGTCACGTACGCAGGGTTCGTCACCAGCGAAACGAACGCGGTGTTAGGCGGCACATTAGGCTACGGTGGCAGCAGCCAGGGCGCCAGCAATGCCGGGAACTACGTCATTACGCCCAATGGGCTGACCAGTGAAAACTACAGCCTCAGTTTCATCGATGGAACCCTGGTCGTACTGCCCGCGCCACCCGCACCGCCGACTCCGACTCCGACTCCGACTCCGACACCGACTCCGACTCCGACTCCGACACCGACTCCGACTCCGACTCCGACACCGACTCCGACTCCGACTCCGACACCAACACCTGAGCCTGCTCCCACGCCTGCACCGCAACCGGTCCCGGCACCTGTACCCGTGCCCGTGCCCGTGCCCGTGCCCGACCCCGTACCTGCCCCAGCGCCGACGCCAACCCCAACACCTGCGCCTGTTCCGGCACCGACACCGGTCCCAGCACCAGCTCCGATACCCGCACCGCCACCTTCGCCCCAGCCCATGCCTGCGCCTGCGCCGCAACCGGCTCCGGCGCCCGCTGCGGCCCCTACGCCTTTACCGGCGCCTGAACCGGCCACTGCGGCCGCACCGGCGGAGAAAGCTGCGGCGGCGGCCAAATCCGATAGTGCGAGCGACGTCCCGGCAGGCGGCGGCGCAGCGTCGTCCGGGGTCAGTGTGTCGCTGGTGCGTCAGCCGACACGTGAAAACACCGGCTTTGTTGCGGTCTCGGTGCCCAAGGGAACGTCTACCGAGGGCATCGGGTTCAGCGTGCCCTTGCCCACCGAAGTCGCCAATGCAGTGAATGCCGGTCCCGCCGTGCCGAACGCAATGCCGACAAGCGCGGCGCCCGGCAGCAACGCAGTATCACAAGCCAACCGGGCGATCGAGGTGCGTGCGGTGGTCAACGGCCGCTCGCTGCCTTTGCCTTCCTGGCTGCGCTATTTGCCGGAGCAACAGACATTTGTGGCAACGGCGGTACCTGATGGCGGGCTGCCGATCACCATAGAAATCATCGTCGCCGGCCAGCGCACGCTGATGGTGATCTCGGAGCGGCCGACTTGAACGTCACAACCCGTCTTCAAGGAGCGCTTGTCATCGACATGGCAAACAGCCAGAACCGGGACGCAGCCCCCCCGGTCATCGAATCTGCTTTGAAGGCATGACATGCAAGCCGCAATGATGGCGCCTGCAGCAGCGGAGCAGATCCTCATCCCGGGACTGCGGCAGGATCTGCAGTTGCTGCCCGGCGAAACTCAAGCCGATGGCGTGCCGTCCTGGCGCATACACGATCCGGTGCGCAATCGCTTTTTCGACATCGGCTGGATCGAGTTCGAACTGCTGCAACGCTGGCGCGAGGGCATGAGGGCGGAGGATTTGATCGCCGAAGTCGGCGCCACGACGCCGCTGATGCCGACCAGGGAGGAACTCGACGCAACCGTTCTGTTCCTCGATCAGCATCAGTTGCTGGCGCCCTCGTCGGTTGCCAGGCGCGATGTCCTGCTGCGCCGCCGCGCCGCGAAAAAGCTGCCGCTGTGGAAACCACTGCTGCACCACTACCTGTTTTTCCGCGTCCCGCTGTTGCGCCCGGACGCCTGGCTGGAACGCGCTGCGCCATTCCTGGCCTGGATTTTCGGCCGACCCTTCCTTTATGCGACAGTCGGCGCCGGCTTCCTCGGCCTGTTTCTCGCGGGCCGGCAAAGCGAGGCGCTGGGAACGGCTCTCGGCTATTTCTTCAATCTCGAAGGATTGGCCTTCTATGCCATCGCCACGGCGGCCGCCAAAGTGGCGCACGAACTCGGTCACGCGCTCGCCGCCAAGCGGCGCGGGCTGCGCATCCCCACGGTCGGCGTGGCCTTCCTGGTCATGATGCCCGTGCTCTACACCGATACCAGCGAATCATGGAAGCTCACCCGTCGCGCCGATCGCTTTGCCGTCGCCGGCGCCGGCATTGCCTTCGAGCTGATGCTGGCGGCATGGACCACGCTGGCCTGGGCGCTGACGCCGGACGGTGCGTTGCGCAGCGCCTTCTTCCTGCTCGCCACCACCACCTGGACCTGGACTCTTGCCATCAATACCAGTCCCTTCATGCGCTTTGACGGCTACTTCCTGATGTCCGATCTGGTCGGCCTGCCCAACCTGCATGAACGCAGCTTCGCCCTGGCGCGGCGGCAGTTGCGCAGCACCTTCCTCGGCTACCTCGGTGCCGACCCCGAACCGGGGCTGTCGCCGAACACGCAAGGCCTGATGATCCTGTTCGCGCTGGCCACCGCGATTTACCGTCTGGTGCTGTTTCTCGGCATCGCCCTGCTGGTCTTCAACCTGTTTTTCAAGCTTCTCGGGATTTTCCTCATGGCTGTCGAAATCGGCTGGTTCGTGGTTCTTCCGGTGAGCCGGGAAATGATGTCAATCTGGCGCGAGAAGGCGTATTGGCGGCTGCGGCCGCTGCCGCTGGCAGGCCTGCTTGCGCTGGCGGCCCTGCTGCTGTGGCTGCTGCCCGTCGGCCGCGAGGTCTCGGCACCGGCGCTGGCGCGTGCCGCGCATGACTCGGCCATATTTGCGCCGGGGTCGGCGCGGGTCGTCGAGGTGCCGGTGGTGGCGGGTCAGGAGGTGCGGCGCGGCGATGTTCTGCTGCGCCTCGCGTCGCCGGAATTGTCCAGCCGCCTGGAGCGGGCGCATATGCGCGCCGAAGGTTTTTCGATCGAACTGGCGCGGACCTCGGCCAGCGGCGCCCAGTTGGAGCGGCGCCTGGTCATCGAGGAGCAACTGGGCGAGGCGCTGGCCGACGAAATCGGCGCGCGCGCCGAGATGGCGGCGCTGACGCTGGTCGCACCGCATGACGGCCGCGTACGCGACCTGCCTGCCGACCTGGTCGGCGGACGCTGGATCAACGTCAGGCATCCGCTGCTGCGCGTCGTGGATCACCGCGCAGGCGACATCGATGCCTATCTCGGAGAGAGCCAGATCGGTGCCGTGACCGTCGGACAGACCGTGTACTTTTACCCCGACGCGCCCCACTGGCCGGTGATGCAAGCCACCGTGGCGGAAGTCGATGCCGCCGCCGGGCATGCCATTCCCCACCCGCTGCTGGCCTCGCTGCACGGTGGCGGCATCGCCGCCACCCAGCCCGCCAGGGACGTGCTGGTTGCCCACGAAACCATCTACCGCGTCAGGATGCGCATGGCCGCCGGCGAACCCGGGTTTGCGCAGGTGGTGCGCGGCACGGTGCGCATCCAGACCGACTGGCTGTCGATCGGCAGGGCGGGATTCGCCCACGTCGCCTCGGTGCTGGTGCGCGAAAGCGGGTTTTAGAGCCCCAGTGCGTAGCGCATGGCCCGCAGCGGCCTGCGCATCAGGTAGTAGATCAGCGGCACCCGGTCTGCGTAGATTTTTGCCATGCCCTTGAGTCCGAGGCGCGGCGGCACTTCGCCCGCGGCAAAGGCCGCCTTGACGATATAGGCGGGATGCCCTTCGCCGGACATGCCCGTTTCATAGGAGGCCTGCACCACCGAGGCGGAATAGGACGCCAGCGGTGAAATGTTCAGATACATGGTCACGTCCGCGCCGGAATCGAGCGCAATGGCATCATCCGGAGAGACGTAAATCGTCAGGACCACGTGCGACGGATCGGCCACCGTCATGATGCGTTCGCCGACCTGCACCGGTTTGCCCCGCCATTCCTCGGCATCGGCGAACAGCGCGATGCCGTCGGCCGGCGCTGTCAGTTTGAGGCGGGCGAGCAGTTCGGTCAGATAGACCACCTCGGCGCTGCGCTCGCGCACCCTCGAATCGAGCAGTTGCAGGTCCGACTTGGAGGCATCGTCGGCGAAGGCCTTGCCCGCGCTGCGCGTCAGGTCGGCGCGCGCCACGTCGAGCGTCTTTTGCGCCACCAACAGGCGATTCCGCGTTGCCGTGTCGTCGATCTCGACCAGTGCGGCACCCGCCCGCACCGGCTGGTTCGGCGCCACAAGAACCCGCGCCACGACGCCATCCACCGGCGCCGTCACCGGGTGCGGCTTGAGCGGCGAAACCTCTGCCGCGGCGAGCACCGACAGGCGCACCGGGAACAACAGGACGAGGCCGAGACAGGTCAGCACCAGCGCCCGGGTACGCCAGGAAAACGCCCGCCAGCGCATCGGCGCCAGCGCCGCAATCCGGCGCTGCAAACCCAGTTGTTCGCGCCGCCACGCCCACAGGGCGAACTCGCTCTGCTGGCCAAGCCAGGCCGCCAGCGCCGCTTCATCATCGGAAAATGGCGCATGCCGGCCGAACCAGAGGCCGCCCAGCGCTTCGCCGCCCGGTGACTTGAGCAGCACGACCAGTGCGTGACGCGGAATCCACTCGGCACCGTCGTTCAGCGCCGGCGGAAAATCCGCCTCGGCCAGGATGCGCACCGGCGCCTCGCCGCCTACCCCCCGGGCATGATCCGCGGCGCGCGAAAACCACAGCGCAAACGGCGCATTGGAATCTGTTTCGGCGAGGCCCGATGCCGCCGCCAGAACCGGCCGCCCGAGGACGTCCGGCTTCCACAGAAAAGCCTGATCGTAGGCCAACAGGGAAAACGGCTCGTTGACCAGGAGGAATTCGATTTCCTCCAGCGAACGGGCCGTCCGCAGACGGCCCTCATAGCTGAGAAGATCCGCCGCGGTGGGCGAACTCAATTGGGCTTGCCCGCGTCTTCCACGAACACTGCCTGTCCGATCATTCCCGGCAACAGTCCCGTCGTGTCGCCGACGAAGATCGCCTCGAGTTCCAGCGACTGCGAAACCCCATCCACCCGCGCATTCAGCTTGGCCACCTTGGCCGCGTATCTGCGCCCGCTTTCCTTGATGTCGATCGACAAGGGCGAACCCTGCTTGAGGCGCACGGCCAGCGCCGAAGGCACGTGCACGGCGGCCTTCAGCCGGGCGGTGGCAACGATCTCCATCACCGGCTGGTTCGGCGCGACGTTCTCCGCCTGCCTGGCCTTCAAACGCACAACGCGACCGGCATAAGGCGCGCGGATGGTACAGAAGGACATCTGCGCTTCCTGCTGCTTGACCTGGCTCCTGGCCCGTTCGCCGGCCGCCGCGGCCAGCGTCACTTCAAGATCACCGGCTGCGCCCAGACCCTGCAGCCTCAGTTTGGCGAGATGCGTTTCGCGGGCGCCGAGATATTCGGCATTCAGGGCATCGAGCCTGGCCCTCGGCTCGGCGCAGTCAAACTCGACCAGGACGGCCCGCTCGGGAAAACCGTCGCCGATAGCGAAGCGGATCCGGTTGATTTTTCCCGCCATCTGCGCGGAAAGTGTCGCTTCATTGTCCGCCATCACCAGGGCCGACATTTCCATGCCGGCTTCCGGCTTCGGCGCAGCGCCGCGCACAGCTGCCGGTGCCGCGGGCGGAACGGCGGCGGGAACGGCAGCCGGGGCCGCTACGGGTGTAGCAGCAGCGACTGCGGCGGGTGCTGTTGCACGCACCGGCGGACGGGCCGCCGGACGGACCTTGGGACGAACCGGTGCAGGTGCGGCGACCGGTGCCGCCTCCGGTGCCGGTGCGGGGACAGGTGCCGCCGCCGCTGCGGCTGCGACTGCAGGTGCTGCTTCGGCCGCGGGTGCCGGAGCCGCAGCCCGAACCGCAGCCCGAACCGCCGCGGCGGCCGCAACGTTGGCATCGGCGACGACCGAACCGGGGACGCGTGGCCACGCCACGGTTCTCGGCACGGGATCAGCGGGGGTTTCGCTGCCGGCCGTGACGGCCTGCTGCGCCTGCGCAAAACCAACGGAGAGCGAGATGACGGCGGCAAGAAACACGCTTGCAAACGCCGGCGCACGGGACATGGTGGGAATCATCGTGGAATTATTCACCGGGGTTGGTTGTTTTCGCCGCGCTCGGCGGCTTCTGCCATGGCGGCGAAGACATCGATCTTGAGGCTTATGGCATAAACGCCGAGGATATTGGCCGACGGCACCTTTTCCGCATCAACGGCCGGTTTCGGCTTCGCCTGCAAGCGGCTTTCGCCGGCCAGGCCGGACTTGGCGAGATGCTGACGGACCGGATCGATGACGCGGTAGCCGGCGCCCTCACCAAGTGCATGCCACTGTTCGGCGGTCACCGGAGTCATCAGCATGCTTTGCTGCTGCCCCTCGAAAAGCACTGCGCCGGTGCGGTCCACAAGCTTGAGCTTCATGGTCGCCGGCTGGCCGGAAACTCCAGGCGGCAGGAGCGTGACGCGGGATTCGATGCGATAGAGCGCCGTCTGATCGCCGTCGAAGGTGGCCAGCTTCGACAGCCGGAGAATGCGCTGCAAGGAACTGGTGAATGCGGTGGCATCCTCCTGCGCCAAGCCCTCGACCCGCATCACCGCCACGGGAATCTGGACCGCTGCCGGCTTCGGCGTGAAGCTGGCGTCTTCCCAGCCGCGGATCCTGGTCGCCAGCGCCGCGGCAAGGGCTTCGGGGGCATGGGTCTCGACGTTCAGCGGCAGACTGTCCATGCCAATGGAATTATAGAGCCGGCCGACGGCGCCCTGCAGGTTGGCGTACACGAGGTCACGGTTGATCCTCGAGATCATGCCGCGCGCCTTGGCGCGGATCAGTTCGAGTTCGGTCTCGAGGCCGACCTGCTTCGAGGCATTGAGGTAGCCGACGATGCGCATGTCATCATTTACGGCATCGTCCCAGATCTCGAATTCCTGCGTCAGCAGGCGGTAGCGCACGGCGGCTATGCGGGTCTGGCCCAGCACCCCCGCCGTCAGCGCCAGGCGCCGCGTCTCGTCCACCCGGGCCGCCGTCCGGTTGGCCTCCGTCAGGCCCGGCAGCGACACCAGCTTGATGAGATTCCACGACAGGTTCAGGCCGGCCGAGGACCAGCGGTTATTCACCAGATACTTGTTCGAGTCGTAGTTGGTGCCGCTATCGAAAGCCAGCGAAGGCAGCACCGACAGCAACTGCCGGGTCCCCTCGACGTCGGTAATGCGTGCGCGGTAGCCCTCCTCGCGCAACTCCGGACGGTTTTCCACTGCAAGCTGTTCCAGCGTTTCGATATTCGCCGTCAGATCCGGCGGATGCGGATCGTCGATCTGCGGCATCGCCACGGAATAGTCGAGACCGGGCCGCAGATTGAGCAGCTGCGCCAGATCCAGCTTTGCCTGCGCCAGCTCCTGCCGGCGCATCGATATCTGCTGTTCGAGATCGAGCAGCGAGCGCTTGTACGCCACGATCTGCAGCGGCGGCAGGAGTTTGCGCGTTTCGATCAACTTGGCGCGCGCCGCCGCCTGGCCGACCTCGCCCAAAAGGGTGTCGGCTTCCGGCAGCAGCCGTTGCGCGGCCTCGACCCGCCACCAGGAACTGCGGACATCCTGAATCAGGTTCTGCACCGCCTTGCGCCGGCGCTCCTCGGCGATCATCGACTGGTCGGCAAGTTGTTTGGCGCGCAGGTAGGAAAGCCCGAAATCAAGCACGTTCCACGAGAAAGTGAGGCTGTCGTAATTGTGGTTGCGTTCCGACGCCGCCGACGGCGTGGCCGAAATCGAACCCGAGGGCGTGTAGCCGAGACCGAAGGCGTCGTTGTTGCGCGTCGAGTAGCCGGCGGCCGTCGTCAGCCTCGGCAGCAGATCATAGTTGGCCAGCTGCGTCTGGCCCAGCGCCGCGGCCTCCTCCATCAGGCGCGTGCGGTAGTCCATGTTGTACTTGAGCGCACGGGCGATGGCATCATGCAGCGACAACGGCGCCTTGATGGCGTCCTGGTCGTCGAACAGGCGCCGCTGGTCTTCGGCCGCACGCTTCAGGTGGGCGTCTTCGCTGATGGCAACCGGCTTGACGGCACAGCCCGAAACCGCGAATGCGGCGCCGATGGCGAAAACTACGGCCAATCCTGATCGCCACGGTGAGCAAATCGTCATATTCATGTTGTTTTCTGCATCGAAATCGCGTTATCCCGGCAAACGGCGGGTATGGCCGGCGCGCATGTCAGCGTATTGCCTCGACAGGATACGCTCAACCAGCGGATCGCGCTTCGACAGCTTGAGCTGGTCCGAGAACGGCACGGTGCCGCGCTTTGCCGGCGGCAGCTTCTCGGCAGCGACGCGGATGACCATGTCGTCGGGCAGATTCTGCTCCCCTCGCTCCACCCCCGGTCCGGGAGCCGTCTGCACGGCCTTGCCGTCGATCTGTACGCGGAAGTTGGAGGAGACCTCGCGACCCTTGTCGTCGCGTGCCGTCACCTTGACATCGATGACGCCGCGGGCGCTGGCGGGCGGGCGGCCGCTGAAAGTGCCGGAGGTCGGATCAAAGTCCAGCCACTCGGGCAGCGGCGAGCCGTCGGACAGCGACGCCTCGAGCTGGACGATGGCCGCAGTGTTGGTGTGGCCGAAGGCATCCTTCGGCACCCGGTAGTCGATCGCCTGGCCGACCTCGGTCGCGGTGTTCTTGATGCCGTTGAACACGAACAGCCGCTCGCCGCCC
Organism: uncultured beta proteobacterium; assembly: GCA_903848955.1. GTDB lineage: Bacteria > Pseudomonadota > Gammaproteobacteria > Burkholderiales > Rhodocyclaceae > Sulfuritalea. Next base: position 2,980 of record CAINHS010000142.1, on the reverse strand, counting down.
TTCTGCTGATCCTGCACCGTGGACAGCTTCACCGAATCGCCCTGTCCCCGCTCCACCGGGAAGCCGCGGTCGGTCGATTCCAGCCGGCGCGATTCGCCGCCGGAACTCTCGACAACCGCACCACTCTGCCCCGCGCTGGTGGCGATGCGCAAGACCGTGGTACCTGCCCGCGCATCGATCGCATTGCCCGGCACGGCCGCACCCGGCGTGGCACTGCCATCGACCGCGGCGGCAAGCCGGGTCGCCGCCGGGAGCGAAGCCGGACTGACGGCTGCCCGCGCGATGGCGGGGACCGCAACGGCCATCGTCGTCGCCGGCGCAGCCGCAACCGGCACGCTGACGCCGGCGACGGTGAAGCTCAGCGTGGCGCTGCTCCTGGCTCCGGCGGCGTCCTGCACCGTGTAGCTGAATGAATCGGTGGCCGTATCGCCGAACCACAAAGCCTTGCCCGCCTCGCCGTCGGCGACATAGGCGTAGCTGCCGTCGGCATTCAGCGTCAGCCTGCCGTAGCTGCTGCTGAAGCTGCCGCGGGAGGATTCGGCCACCACCATGGTCTCGCCATAGCCGCGGCCATCGACGTCGCTATCGTTGGCCAGCACGCCCGTCGCCGCAGTCGCGCTCAGGGTCTCCCCCTGCCTCACCGTGCCGCCATCGGCGACGGCCAGCGGGGTGTCGTTGGCGCCGTGGATGCTCACTGTCAGCGTCGCCGTGCTGCCGGCGCCGGCGCTGTCGCTGATGGTGTAGCTGAAGCTGTCGCTGAGCGTGTCGCCGCTCTGGCGCAGCGCCTGCACCGCCGCGGCGTTGTTGTCGACGCTGTAGCGGTAGCTGCCGTCCGCATTCAGCGTCAGGGTTCCGTAGGCGCCGGCGGTGGCGCCGCCGACCACACCGGCAGCGGAACCGCTGACCGCGCTGACCGCCATGCCGTCGCCGGTGTCGGGATCGGTATCGTTGCTCAACACGTTACCCGTCGGGTTCGCTCCCGCCGTGGCATTGGCGGTGCCGCCGGCCTCCACCGCACTCGCCGCATCGGCGGCCGCGAGCGGTGCGTCGTTGCTGCCGTTGATGGTGACGGTGACGGTCTGGTCAACGTATGCGCCCTTGTCATCGGTGACCCGCGCCGTGTAGGTCTCGCTGACCGCCTGGCCTGCCTTGAGCGCCTGCGTCGCCACCTTGGCGTTGTCCAGCGTGTAGGTCCAGACGCCGGTGCCGGCGTCGAGCGCCATCGTGCCGTAGCTCGTGCCCGGCGTGCCTTGCAGGCTCCAGGTCCTCGTCGCGCCGATATCGACGTCGCTCGCGCTGAGTGTCCCCGTTGCCGTCGGCGTGCCCGCCAGCACCGCACCCGCGGCATCATTTCCGGCTTCCGTGACACTGCCGGCAATCGCTCCGGCCTCGCTGGTCAGCACCGGCGTGTCGTTCGCTCCGATCACGTCGATCGTGATGGTGCGCGTCGCCGTCGCTCCCCTGGCGTCGGTCACCGTCGCCGTGAAGCTCTCGGTCGGGCTCGCACCCGTCTGCAGTGCGTTGACCGCCGCGGCCTTGACCGCATAGCTGTAGGTGCCGTTCGGGTTGACCGTCAGGTCACCGTAGGTCCCCGTGTGGCTGCCGCTCCAACTCAGGGTCTCGGCCGCATCCACGTCCGTCGCCGACAGCGTCCCCGTCAGGTTCGCATACGTGTCCGTTGCCGCCGTATCCGTCACCGTGTGGGCGTACGTGCCGCTCACCAGCGGGGCGTCGTTGCTGCCATTGAGGGTGATCGTCAGCGTCTGCTCGACATAGGCCCCCTGGTCGTCGGTCACTCGCGCAATGTAGCTCTGCGTCACCACATCGCCTTCACGCAACGCCTGTGTCGCGGCCTTCGTGTTGTCCAGCGTGTAGGTCCAGACGCCCGTGCCGGCGTCGAGCGCCATCGTGCCGTAGCTCGTGCCCGGCGTGCCTTGCAGGCTCCACGTCTTCGTTGCGCCGGCATCGACGTCGCTCGCGCTGAGTGTCCCCGTCGCCGTCGGCGTGCCTGCCACGACAGTGCCGTCATCCTGATTCCCCGCTTCCGTCACGCTGCCGGCAATCGCCGCCGCCGCGTTGGTCACCACCGGCGCGTCGTTGCTGCCGGTGATGGTGACCGTCACGGTGGCCGTGGATCTCCCGCCCTTGCCGTCGTTGATGGTGTAGGTGAAGACCTCGCTGCCCGCCGGATGCGCGTTCGCCCCCAGGGCCTGTATGGCCGCCAGGGTGTTGTCGAGCGTGTAGGTGAAGGCGCCGTCGCTGCCGATGTTCAGACTGCCGTAGCTGCCGCTGACACCGGTACCGACGGCTGCGTTGCTCAGCGTCGATCCATGCTGGTCGCCGGCAACCACGCCCTGAACGGTCAGAACGTCATGATCCTGGTCGCTGTCCTGGCCCGAACCGCTGCCGCTCACCACGTTGCCGCTCACCGTGCTGACGCTCGACGTGGCGAGTCCTTCCAGAACCGTCGTCGTATCGTTGGCGGCCACCGGCGGATGGTTCATGACAATCTGGATGTCGGCGCTTGCCGCCAGCTTGCCGCCCGCGCCCTGGTCCTGCGCACCCGTTGCCGTTCCGGCGCTGCCGCCGTTGGTGATGTTGGTGTTCTGGTCGTCCAGGGTATAGCTCAGCGTGATGCTGGCGTAATTCGGCGTCGAATTTGAATTGCGGTAGGTGACGCCCTGTACCGCCTTGTCCGCCAGCGTCTGCGTGGCGTTGCCGTTGAAGCTCAGCGTCAGCACACCGGCCGCATTGGTATAGCTGCCGATGGTGCTTCCATCGACCTTGAGCACGCCGCCGGCGTCCAGATACAGGCCACTGCCACTGGTGCCCGCAGCGCCGAAGACATCCTCGACCGATGACGTGGTCTGACGCTGGATGATTCTGCCATTTTATTTCCTCTATGTAAAAGTTAAATTTACTACACTCACTGTACATATAGTATAGTGTCAAAACTTTACATTGTCAAGCGGTGGTTTGT
>CAINHS010000141.1 GCA_903848955.1 uncultured beta proteobacterium | reverse complement strand
GATCAGCCTGTCCTGCATCCGTCCATCCACCATCTGCGGCTGGCGCTCGATGCCATCGACATCGTTCATCAGGGGGTCGTAGCACAGCCCGTCCAGGTTGAGCGAGACCCCGATGTGCGCGGCGAAACTCATTTCGCATATGGTCGCCCACAGGCCGCCGTCGGAACGGTCGTGGTAAGCGAGGATCCTGCCTGCGCGGTTCAGCGCCTGGATCGCGGCGAAGAACGCCTTGAGCGATGCGGCATCGGCATCCGGCGCCAGATCGCCGCTGACCCCATACACCTGGGCCAGCGCCGAGCCGCCGAGGCGATTGCGGCCGCAGCCGAGGTCGATCAGCACCAGTTCGGTCTCGCCCGCCTCGGCATCCCGGCGCAACTCCGGCGTCAGCGTGCGGCGCACGTCATCCACTACGGCAAAGGCGGTGACAATCAGCGACAGCGGCGCCGTGACCTGTTTCTGCACGCCCTGCTCATCGCCGCTTCCCTGCCATTTCGTGCGCATCGACAACGAGTCCTTGCCGACCGGAATTGAAACGCCGAGCGCCGGACAAAACTCGACACCGACCGCCCGCACCGTATCGAACAAGGCCGCGTCCTCATGGCCGTGACCGGCGGCCGCCATCCAGTTGGCGGAAAGCTTGATCCGGCCGATGTCGCCGACATCAGCCGCGGCCAGGTTGGTGATAGCCTCTGCCACCGCCATGCGGCCCGAGGCCGGTGCGTCGAGCAGAGCCAGCGGCGTACGCTCGCCCATGGCGAAGCACTCGCCGCGCAGCGTGTCGTAACCCATGGCGGTCACCGCCACATCCGCCACCGGCACCTGCCAGGGGCCGACCATCTGGTCGCGCGCGGTAAAACCGCCGACGCTGCGATCACCGATGGTGATCAGAAAATTCTTCGACGCCACCGCTGGCAGGCGCAGGACGCGCAGCGCAGCTTCCTTCAGGTCGATGTCCGCGACCTTCAACGGCGGCATGGAGACTCGATGACGGCGCGCATCGCGATGCAGCTTCGGTGCCTTGCCGAGCAGGACTTCCATCGGCATATCGACCGGCTTGTTGCCGAAGTGCTCGTCCTTCACCGTCAGTTGGCCGTCGGCAGTGGCAACGCCAAGCACCGCGAAGGGGCAGCGCTCACGTTCGCACAAATCGCGGAAGCCGACCAGGCGTTCGGGCGCAATCGCCAGCACATAGCGCTCCTGCGCCTCGTTGCTCCAGATTTCGCGGGGGCTCATGCCGGGCTCTTCGCTGGGCAATGCGCGCAGCTCGAAGGCCGCGCCGCAACCGGCATCATGGGCGAGTTCGGGCATGGCGTTGGAAATGCCGCCGGCACCGACATCGTGTATGGCCAGAATCGGATTCCCCTCGCCCTGCTGCCAGCAGCGGTCGATGACTTCCTGCGCCCGCCGCTGGATCTCCGGATTGCCGCGCTGCACTGAGGCGAAATCAAGATCGGCGGTATTGGATCCGGTCGCCATCGACGAGGCCGCGCCGCCGCCCAGGCCGATCAGCATGCCGGGACCGCCCAACTGGATCAGCAGAGTGCCGGCCGGGAACTTGATCTTGAAAGAGTCTTCGGCAGCGATATTGCCCAGGCCTCCGGCGATCATGATCGGCTTGTGATAGCCGCGCATCTCGCCGCAGAATTCCTGCTCGAAACTGCGGAAGTAGCCCGCCAGATTGGGCCGGCCGAATTCGTTGTTGAAGGCAGCCGCACCGATCGGGCCCTCGATCATGATGTCGAGTGCCGAGGCGATGCGCTCGGGCTTGCCATAGCTCGATTCCCACGGCTGAAGATAGCCGGGAATGCGCAGGTCGGACACCGAAAAACCGCACAGACCCGCCTTCGGCTTGGAGCCGCGCCCGGTCGCTCCCTCATCGCGGATCTCGCCGCCCGATCCGGTCGCCGCCCCGGCATAAGGCGAAATTGCGGTGGGGTGGTTGTGTGTCTCCACCTTGGCCAGAATGTGCGTGAGCTGATCGCTATAGGCGTAACCGCTATCGGCACGGGGATAGAAGCGCCGGATCGCGGTCCCCTCGATCACCGCGGCGTTGTCCGAATAGGCCACCACCGTGCCTTGCGGATGCGCTTTGTGGGTTTCGCGGATCATGCCGAAGAGGGACAGCGCTTGCGCCTCACCATCCACCGTCCAGCTTGCATTGAAAATCTTGTGCCGGCAATGTTCAGAATTGGCCTGGGCGAACATCATGAGTTCGACATCGGTCGGATTGCGCCCCAGCCTGCCGAAGTTGTCCGCCAGGTAATCGATCTCGTCGTCGGAAAGCGCCAGGCCCAGTCCGGCATTGGCCCGTACCAACGCCTCGCGCCCGCCACCGAGCAGGTCCACGCTGGTCAGGGGTTGCGGCGCCACATGGTGAAACAGCGCCTGTGCCGCATCGACTGAAGTCAGTACGGATTCCGTCATGCGGTCATGCAGGCGCGAGAGCAGAGCCGACCGCTGCGGCAGATCGCTGTCAGGCGCCCCCCGGACATGGAACGCCGTGCCGCGCTCGATGCGCCTGACTGCGACAAAGCCGCAATTCCGGGCGATGTCGCTCGCCTTGGAACTCCACGCCGAAATAGTGCCGAGGCGCGGTGTAACCAACAGCAGTTCTCCGCCGGGCACAGCCGGCAGCACGCCCGGGATCCCCAGCAAGTCCTTTAGTCGCGCAGTCTCTGCAGCATTCAGCGGCCCGTCCAACTCGACAAAATACCAGTGCTCGGCGGCCAGCCCGATACCGGGGAAAAGTTCGCCGGCAGACTGCTGCAGACGCTCGATGCGGGACGCCGAAAACGCAGCAGAGCCGCGCAGGGCAAGGAATTCAGCCATGATGGACGGATCGGGGTGAGTGGCGGGCGGGAAGGAGACCCAATTGCCAAATTATACTCTCAGCCCGACCTGGCCTCGGCCTGCATGCGGGACGCGGAATTGCATTTCAGCGTCAGGTTTGAGAAACTCGCTGCAAATAACCTGCGGCCGCGAACACCTTATGAATACGCTCTCGTCTCCGAAAATCGTAAACATGATTGCGGCGCTGACCGGTCACCGCGACATCAATCTGCTGGAGGCGAGCCTGCTCAAGACGGTCGACGATCTCGTCGCACCCGAGTGGTCCATGATATTTCATGTTGGCGAGGACGACATTCCGGAGTTTTCGACCTCCATGCGCGACGGAGTCGTTTCCGTGACCGCCGGCCCCGAGCCGTTTGCCGAACTGTTCGGCAGCGAGGGCGTAAGTTCCTTCCCCATCATGAGCCAGGCCCACAAGGTGCTCGGCTATCTGCTGGTGCGCCCCTCGCCAAGCCTGTCGGTCAGCCAGCAAACGCTCTTGTCGAACTTGTTCCGGGTATACGACAACTACCTTTCAGTTCTCAAAGACTCGCAGAATGACCGTCTCACCGGACTACTCAACAGGCATACCTTTGATGACCAGCTCGACCGGGCGCTCGGCCTGATCCGGAAGGCCTATCAGGAAAACGCCGCGATCGGAAACAAGCGCAAGGTGGGCGAAGGCACGGGTTGCTTCTTCATGGGTGAAATCGACATCGATCACTTCAAGAACATCAACGACCGGTTCGGCCACCTGCATGGCGACGATGTGCTGGTGATTCTGGCGCGCATCCTGCAAAACACCTTTCGCAAGACCGACCTGATCTACCGCTTCGGCGGCGAAGAGTTCGTCGTGATCGTCTATGTTGATGACCGCAATGACGCCGAAATGACCTTTGAGCGCCTGCGCCGCTCCATCGAAGGCCATGTCTTTCCGCAGGTCGGCAAGGTCACCGTCAGCATCGGCATAACCGAGATAAAGGAGACATCGATTCCGGTCGAACTGCTCGGTCGTGCCGACCAGGCGCTGTACCACGCCAAGACCCATGGCCGCAATCGGGTCTGCTTCTATGAAACCCTTCTGGCGCGAAACGAAATCGTGTTGCCCGACACCGGCAGCGAAGCCCGGCCGCCTGCTGCGACGGCAGGGTGAGTCTGCCGCCTTCGGCCGCCGAACCGCTGCGGATAGCCGCGCTGGCAGCGCGCGCCGACGGCGAAGCGGAGGTCGCCTGCTCGCTGCTGCTCGATGCCGCGCAACTCGACCCGGCCGATGCCAACGTACAGTTCGATCTGGCCGAGATTCACCTCGATCTGGAGCACGTCGATGCTGCTCAGGCGATCCTCGACGCCCTTGAAGGGAAGGCCGGGGACGTCGCCCGCGTCCGCGCCCTGCAAGCCCGGGGCAGACTGATCGCTGCCGGGCAAAGCGCCGACCCGGCATCGCTCCAGGCCCGCATCGACGCCAACCTCGACGACTTCGATGCCCGTCTGCGGATGGCCAACGCGCTGGCACTGACGCGTGACTACCGCCCGGCGCTGCATCTGCTGCTGGAACTGGTTCGCCGCGACCGCAAATGGCAGGATGAAGCCGCGCGCAAAGCCATGCTCGATCTATTCACCCTGTTGGGCAGCGAACCCCGCTATGACGACATGGTCCGCGAGTTCCGCATCCTCCTGGCGCGAGCCCTGAACTGACGCCCGCGGGCCGGCATTCTTGCCGGCAATCCCTACTGCGCCGCCCTCAAGGCCGGCAGCGACGGCTGATGCAGCATGGACCAGGCACCGAGCCAGCCGGCGGCGACGGCCAGCGCGCTGCCGACCACCGGGCCGATGCCCCACAAGGCCGGCTGCGGCAGGTAATCAAGGTGAAAAGCGAACCGCGCCAGACCCCAGCCGATGAGACTGGTGGCAATCCCCGCCAGCAAACCGGCGAGGGCGCCGAGTGCGGCAAACTCGGCCAGCAGCGCACGGGACAACTGCCGGCGGCGGGCGCCAAGCGCACGCAGCACGGCCAGTTCATGGCGGCGCTCGTCGCTGCTGGCCTGCAGCGCCGCGTAGAGTACCGCCAGCCCCGCCAGCACGGCGAAACCGAACACCAGTTGCACGGCGCGAGCCACCTGATCTATGGTCGCGTGCAACTGCCTGAGCAAGGCCGCAACATCGATCACGGTCAGATTGGGAAACGCCCGCACCAGGTCGGGTATCGCGTTGGCCCTGTCCGCCGGCAGATGAAAACTGGTGATGTAGCTGGCAGGAAAATTGTCCAGCACGCCGGGCGGCGCCATGACGAAGAAATTGACGCGCATCGAATCCCAGTCGAGCTTCCTCAGGCTGGTGATCTGCGCTTCGACCGTATTGCCGGCGATATCGTAGGCCAGACGATCGCCAAGTTTCAGATTCAGCGTCTCCGCCAGGCCCTGCTCCACCGAAAATTCCGCTGTTGGCGTCAGGCCATGCCAGCGCCCGCCAGTCACCGCATTCCCGGCAGGAAGCACGGCCGACCATGACAGATTGAACTCGCGATCGACCAGACGCTGGGCGCGATCATCGGCATAACTCTGAGGGCCGACACTCTGGCCATTGACCCGCACCAGGCGGCCCCGCACCATCGGCTCCAGTACCGGTGCCGGCAGCCCGTGCGCGATGAAGAAGCCGGCGACAGAGGCGCGCTGATCAGGCTGGATGTTGATGGCGAAACGATTGGGCGCGTCCGCCGGCACCCGGGCCAGCCAGCTATCCAGCAGATCGCCGCGCGCCACCGTGAGCAGCAGCAAGGCCGTCAGACCCAGCGCCAGAGCCACCGCCTGTACCAGGGTTGCCGCCAGCCGGCGGCGCAGATTGGCCAGCCCGTGCCGCCAGCCGTAGCCGCCTCCGGCGGGCCGCAGACGGCCCAGCGCGGCCAGCAGAACGCGCGCCATCAGGGCAAAGAAACCGAGTGCGATCAGGAAACCGGCCAGCACGATCAGTCCCAGACGCAAATCCTCCGCCATCCACAACATCAGTGCCGCCAGCACCAGCGCACCCAGCACATAGGCGCCTGTCGCAGCAGGCTCGGAGCCGCTCCACTCACGGCGCAGCACGCGTATCGTCGGCACGCGCCTCAAGCGCAACAGGGGCGGCAGGGCAAAACCGGTGATCAGCGTGAGACCGACCAGCAGTCCGTGCAACCAGGGCAGCAGCGAAGGTGCCGGCAGCTTTGCCAGCAGCAGACCGGTGAGCAGTTGCTGCAGCGCTGCCTGCACGGCAAAGCCGGTGAAACATCCCGCCAGTGTTGCGGCAAGACCGAACAGGAGGAATTCGCCGCCGTGAATCAGCAGCAATTGCGGCGCTGACGCGCCCATGCAGCGCATCACGGCACAACCGTCAAGATGCCGCCGCATGTAGCGTTCGGCAGCCAGCGCCACGGCCACCGCAGCCAGAATCACTGCCAGCAGCGCCGCCAGACGCAGAAAGCGTTGCGCCCGTTCAGTCACGTTGCGAATCTCGGGTCGGGCGTTGTCCAGGCTCTCTATCCTTTCGCCGCGACCGAGCCGCGTCTTCGCCCATGCTTCGAAAGCCGCCACCGCCGGCGCTTCGCCCGCCAGGTGCAGGCGATAGCTGACGCGACTGCCGTTCTGAATCAGACCCGTCGCCGGCAGATCGGCCAGGTTGATCATCAGGCGCGGCGCCAGGGCAAACACGTTCATGCCGCGGTCCGGTTCCATTGTCAGCACCGGCCCGCTGATGACGGCAAGCTTCCCCAGCGCCAGCGAGGTGCCGGCGGCGAGGCCCAGTGTCGTGGCCAGACGCTCGTCGGGCCAGGCTTCGCCGGCCTGAGGCAGGCGCAGCGTTTCGGCATCATCGGCGTTGAGTAGCGGCGCGGTGCGCAAGCTTCCGCGCAAGGGATAACCGGCCGACACCGCCTTGATTTCCGCCAGCAGGGTGACGCCGCCCAGACTGACCATGCTCGGAAAGGTGACGCTCTCCGCCTGCCGCAGGCCGCGCGCCGTCGCTTCGCGGCGAAACCGCTCGGGCCACGGGTGGTCAGCCGTCAGCAGCAGATCACCGCCGAGCAATTGGTGGGATTCGAGCTTCAGCGACTGCTCGACGCGATCGCCGAGGAAGCTGACGCTGGTGAGGGCGGCGACTGCCAGAATCAGGGCGATGCCAAGCACCGTGAGTTCGCCCGCCCGCCAGTCGCGGACCAGCATGCGCAGAGCCAGACGTCCCGATGAAGACAGGCTCACCACGCCCGCATTTGTTCTATGGCCTGCTCGATGCGGTCGAGGGCGATCACCTCGATGCCCTTGATGGTTTGCCGCGGCGCGTTCGCCTTGGGCACGATGGCGTGGCTGAAGCCCAGCTTGGCGGCTTCCTTCAGCCGCTCCTGGCCGCGCGGCGCCGGGCGGATTTCGCCGGCGAGGCCGACTTCGCCGAAAACCACCAGTTTTCCCGGCAGCGGCTTGTTGCGCAGCGAGGACACGATCGCCAGCAGCACCGCGAGGTCGGCCGCCGGCTCGGCGATCTTGACGCCGCCGACGGCGTTGACGAACACATCCTGGTCGCCGCAGACCACCCCGCCATGACGATGGAGTACCGCCAGCAGCATCGCCAGGCGGTTCTGTTCCAGCCCGACCGTAAGCCGCCGCGGATTGGGTGCCTGGGAGCTATCGACGAGTGCCTGAATCTCCACCAGCAGCGGCCGCGTGCCTTCCTGGGTGCACAGCACGCAGGAGCCGGCGACGTCCAGCGAGTGCTGCGACAGAAACAGGGCCGATGGATTGGAGACGCCGCGCAGCCCCTTCTCGGTCATGGCAAACACGCCGAGCTCATTGACGGCGCCGAAGCGGTTCTTCACCGCGCGCACCAGGCGGAAGCTGGAATGCGTGTCGCCCTCGAAATAGAGCACGGTGTCGACCATGTGCTCCAGCACGCGCGGACCGGCCAGGCTGCCTTCCTTGGTGACATGGCCGACCAGGATGACGCAGGTGCCGCTCTGTTTGGCGAAGCGCGTCAACTGGGCGGCGCATTCGCGCACCTGGGCCACCGAGCCGGGCGCCGACTGCAGGGCGTCGGACCATACCGTCTGAATCGAGTCGATCACCGCCACCGCCGGACGCAGGCTGATCAGCGTGGCGAGTATCTTTTCCAGATTGATCTCGGCCTGCAACTGCATGCGGCCGACATCCAGTTGCAGGCGCCGGGCACGCAGGGCGACCTGCTCGCCGGACTCTTCGCCGGAGACATACAGCACGTTTTCACTGGCCTGGGCCAGGCGTGCCAATGCCTGCAGCAGCAGCGTCGATTTGCCTATGCCGGGATCGCCGCCGATCAGCACCACGCCACCCGCCACCAGACCGCCGCCGAGCACGCGGTCGAATTCCTCGACTCCGGTCGGCTGGCGCGGCTCTTCGCGTGGACGGATCTCGGCCAGCATCTGCACGCCGCTGGCGCCGCCCAGCGCGGCGAAGTTGCGGCCCGCCGGTTGGGCGGCCTCGACCACTGCCTCGACCAGCGTGTTCCACTGTCCGCAACCGGGGCACTGCCCCTGCCACTTCGGCAAACTCGCGCCACACTCGGTGCACGAATACTGGGTTTTCGCCTTGGCCATCAATTGACGTCGATTACCGGCACGCGCGCGGCGAGCGCACAGAACAACTCGTAGGCCACGGTACCGGACGCGGCAGCCACCTCGTCGGCAGGCAGATGCATGTTTCCCTCGCCGCCCCACAGCGTCACCGCAGCGCCGACACCAAGCGTCGCCGGCAGGCCCGTCAGATCGATGCAGATCTTGTCCATCGAGACGCGGCCGAGAGTCCGCGTGCGCCGTCCGGCGATCACTACAGGGGTTCCGGTCGGGGCATGACGCGGGTAGCCGTCGGCATAGCCGCAGGCCACGACACCGACACGCATGGCTTGCTCGGCGACAAAACTGCTGCCATAGCCGACGCTGTCGCCGGGAGCAAGAGCGCGCACGGCGATCAACTCGCTTTCCAGCGTCATCACCGGCCGCAGATCAAGATCCGCAGCACTCTGCCTGTCGGGAAAAGGCGACGCACCATACAGCATGATGCCGGGACGCACCCAGTCGCCGGCGACTTCAGGAAAACGCAGCAGCGCGGCGGAATTGGCCAGCGACACGGGCAGTTGGCGTCCGCCCGCCATGGCATTGAAACGCTCGAACTGCCAATCAATGCCGCGCGCGTCGTCGGCATCGGCAAAATGGGTCATCAGCGTCACCGAGGCCACGCACCCGGCCGCAGCAAGCCGTTGCAGGGCAAGCGACAGTTGGTCCTCATCGAAACCCAGCCGGTTCATCCCTGAATTGAGCTTGAGATAGACCGGCAGGCGCAGCGGCAGGCGCGCCGCCACCAGCGCCTCGACCTGCCACAGGGTGTGCAGCACGGGAGTCAGTTCCAACTCGGCGAACAGGGGCAGTTCCTCAGCCTGGTAGGGGCCTTCCAGCATCAGGATGGGGCGTGCAATTCCTGCCTCGCGCAGCGCCATGGCCGCTTCCAGTTCGACCAGTGCAAAGCCGTCGCTGCAGTCCATCAAAGCCTCTGCCGCCGGCAAAAGGCCGTGGCCATAGGCGTCGGCCTTGACCACGCTCCAGACCCGGGCTGTTCCTGCATGGCGCCGCACGACGCTGTGATTGTGGCGCAGCGCCGCCCAGTCCAGGCGCGCGCGTATCGGTCGCGACATGCTTCGCCCTAGCTGGCCTTTTTCGAGATCAGGGCGCGCAGCCGCACGGAAGCGAACTCGACAAAGGTGGCCACCAGCCGCGAGCGGAATTTCTCTTTCGGATACACCATCGACAGGGTGCGGATCAGACGCGGCTTGAGCGGTATCGCCACGATGTCTCCCAGTCGCTGCTCCTTGCTCACCGAAGCGCGCGACGCGATGGCAAAGCCCAGCCCGGTTTCGACGACACCGTTGAGGGCAATCGGGCTGCCGAGTTCCATCACCACGTTCATCTGATCAAGCGCGATGCCGGAATGGCGCAGGTAGCTTTCGGTGAATTCGCGCGTTCCGGAACCCGGCTCACGCGAAACAAACGCATGCTCCAGCAGTTTCTGCGGAGTCAGTTCCTTGTGCCGCGCCAGCGGAAAGCGCGGATGGCAGATCACCACCAGTTCGTCGTCGCAGCACACCTCACATTCCAGATTCGGCGCATGCGAGAGCGATTCGATGAAGCCGATGTCGATGGTGTGCTCCATGACGCGGCTCTCGATCGACTCCGAATTGCCGACGATGAGTCGGGTGCGCACGCTGGGATAGGTCGACTTGAATTCACCGAGGATCCGCGGCAGCATGAACTCGGCGATCGTGGTCGACGCGCCGACCATCAGCGACCCGCTTATCTCGCCGGTCAATTCGGACAGGCGCACGTCCAGTTCCGACGCCAACCCCAGAATTCTTTCAGCATAACCCAGAACCACATCGCCGGCGGGGGTCAGCGCTATGCGGCCGTGGCCGCGATCAAACAGCCGCGTATTGAAGTGCTCCTCGAGTTGCTTGATCTGGAAGGTCACGGCCGGCTGCGTCATGAACAGCACTTCGGCCGCCTTGGTAAACGACAACTGCTTGGCAACAGCATGGAAAACCTGAAGCCGGCGATCGGCCATGGCTACTACCTCCGGTTTTTGGATATATCTTAAGACCGGCATTCAATCACAAATGGCCCGTCATGAGCGTACTTTATGACCTCTGCCGCACTGCAGCATCCAGATTGAAGCACTCCTTTCGTGATATAAACCGGCAGGCCAAAAATCGGTCGGACCACCGACCTGACCAATGACTACAGGTTTCTACATCATCATGGCGGCGCAGTTTTTTTCTGCGCTTGCCGACAACGCCCTGCTCATCGCCGCCATCGCCATCCTGCGCGACATGCACTCACCGGCGGAATATGAGCCGTTGCTGAAAACCTTCTTCACGGTTTCCTACGTGGCGCTGGCGGCATTCGTCGGCGCCTTTGCCGATTCCATGCCCAAATGGCGGGTCATGTTCATCAGCAACGGCATCAAGGTTTTCGGCTGCAGCCTGATGTTCTTTGACATGCATCCGCTGCTGGCCTACGCCGTGGTCGGACTCGGCGCTGCCGCCTACTCGCCGGCCAAGTACGGAATTCTCACCGAATACCTGCCGCACCGGCTGCTGGTGGTCGCCAACGGCTGGATTGAAGGCCTCACCGTCGGCGCGATTATTCTCGGCGTGGTGCTGGGCGGCGCCCTGATCCGGCCCGAGATTGCACACAGCCTGCTGTCTCTGGATTTTCCGGTGATCGACACCGGCGTCGATACCGTTGCCGAAATGACACTGGTCATCATCGGCACGCTCTATCTCATCGCCGCGCTGTTCAATCTCTACGTCCCGGATACCGGCGTCGACCACAAACCGCTGAAGAAGAATCCGATTTACCTGTTTCATGAATTCAACCACTGCTTCAAGTTGCTGTGGCGCGACAAACTGGGCCAGATCTCGCTGGCGGTAACCACGCTGTTCTGGGGTGCCGGTGCGACGCTGCAATTCATCGTGCTGGAATGGGCCAAGGTCGCCCTCAATCTGGACCTGTCCAAAGCCAGCCTGTTGCAGGGTGTGGTCGCCGTCGGCGTCGCCATCGGCGCCATGCTCGCGGCGCGCATGATCACCCTGCGCAAGTCGGTGCGCGTGATTCCGCTGGGCATCGCCATGGGCGTCGGCGTCATCGTCATGATCGCGGTGCGCGACATGTGGCTGGCCGTTCCGCTGCTGATCCTGATAGGGATTTTCTCCGGCCTGTTCGTCGTGCCCATGAACGCACTGCTGCAACATCGCGGCCACATCCTGATGGGTGCCGGACATTCAATCGCGGTGCAGAACTTCAACGAGAATCTCTCGATCCTGATCATGACCAGCACCTACTCCGCGCTGCTCAAGGCCCAGTTGTCGATTTACTGGATCATCGTCATGTTCGGCCTGTTCGTTGCCGGCGCCATGTGGCTGGTAAAGTGTCTGCACGATGCCAATCAGCGCCAACGGGACGACGTCGCCCATCTCGACGACGCGGCGCACCACTGAAGATTACCCGGGCTGGCACACATCCGCGCTGCAGCGCGGCCTGCTGTTGAAGGAGCCGCCCCGGCAAGCAGCGCACCGCGAGCGGAGTCTCCGCTGCCGCGGGACATCAGCCGCCCTTTTGCATCGCCATCGTACGTTTCATGAAGCAAAGGTCTTCCCAGGCCCTGGCCTTGTCCGGCAGGGTGCGCAACAGGTAGGCGGGATGATAGGTGACTATCAGAGGGATGCCGCGATAGTCGTGCAGTTTGCCGCGTGCCGCGGCGATCTTGACCTCGGTTCCCAATAGCGTCTGCGCTGCCGGACGCCCGAGCGCAACAATCAGCTTCGGCTGCATCAATTCGATCTGCCGTTGCAGATACGGCCTGCACGCTGCGGTCTCTTCCGCAGCAGGCGTCCGGTTCTCGGGCGGACGACATTTGACGGCATTGGCGATATACACGTCCTCGCCGCGCCTGAGACCGATGGCCGCCAGCATATTGTCGAGCAGCTTTCCCGCCTGCCCGACGAAAGGCTCTCCGCGTTGATCTTCTTCGGCACCGGGCCCCTCGCCGACGAACAGCCAGTCGGCACTGACGTCGCCGACACCGAGCACCGCCTGCCTGCGTGCCGCGCAAAGCGGGCACTGGCGACACACCGCTACGGCCGCGGCGAGTTCATCCCAGTTCATGGCGCCATGCACCGTAGCGACGCCGGCGGCGGGTACGGTTTCCAGCGCCGGCGCCTCGGCGGGCGGCAACGGCGCAGCAACTTCCTCAAGCGGCTGTGCCGCCGATGCCGCGCGCAACTTCCAGACGGGCCCGAGGCCCATTTCACGCAAGACCTGGTCTCGAGTCGAAGTCATGTCGTCTGCATACCCTCAGTCACATCGTGCCGGGGAGACAAGTCGCGCGCCATCACGATGGCATCCTCACGCCCGGCATGGGCCGCATAGTAGTCGCGGCGGCGGCCGATTTCGACGAAACCATGGCGCCGGTACAAGCCCAGCCCCGACACATTGCCGGCGCGCACCTCAAGCAGCATGCGCGCCGCGCCCTGCGCCCTGGCCTGGTCAAACAGGTAATTCAGCAGCGCCGTGCCGCGGCCGCCGCGCTGCAATCCGGGCAGCACGCTGATGTTGAGCAGGTGGACTTCGTCCGGCAGCTGCATCGTGACTGCATAGCCGGTCATCCGTCCATCCTCCTTGGCCAGCCATGCACCATGGCCGGCCGCCAGCGAATCCGAAAAGTTGCCCGAGGTCCAGGGAAAGGGATGGATCTGCTGCTCCACCGCGACTACCAGCGCGATATCAGCTTGCGTCATGAGCGTGTAGCAAGCCACTATTTGGCCCCGCCGCGCGCAATGCGCTCGACGGTGGTCAATGCCACCTTGTCGCGCACATAGACGGGTTGTGCCAGCGCCGCCGGCACCGCCTGGCCACCGCGGAACCGGGGCGCAGCAAGGCGCAACACGGCAGCGGCGGTGGGAAACACGCCTGAGCGCACGCCCTCGAGGTCAGGCTTGCGTGCCACAAGCAAAGGTCCGTAGCCGGCAAAACCGTCGCCCACGCCCCAGCCCGCGGCAAAAGCCGGCGCCTGAACTGCGCCGGGCGGCATGCAAACAGGCGCCATGAGTTGCCTGACGCTATCCCCTTCGACCCGATAGGCTGCGCTGTACACCTCGTTCATCCGCGCATCGAGACAGGCCCACACATCGCGTTCGCCGGACGCCAGCGCCAGCGCTTCCAGGGTCGACACCGGCACCACCGGCAGATCGAGACCGTACGCCAGGCCCTGTGCCACGCCGCAGGCAAGACGCAGACCGGTAAAGCCGCCCGGGCCGGCACCGAAGGCAATGCCGTCGATCTGCGCCAGCGCAAGATCAGCCTCGGCGAGCAGTTCATGTACCCAGGGCAACAGGCGTTCCGAACCGCCATTCGGCACTTCCTCAGCACGCTCGATCAGTTCGCCGTCCTGCCACAGGGCAACGGACAGGTGCCGCGTCGCGGTCTCGAAAGCCAAAAGGCGCATGGGGTATCCGCCCGCGACTAGTTGCGGCTGGCGGGAATACGGCGCAGCGTGTCGCGCATACCGGGGACCATCCAGTGCCGCCAGGCAAGTTCCATTGACTTCGCGTCCTTTCCCAGACTGATTCCCTTGATTGACCGGCCGCCTGGCGGAATCCGCCTCATCCGCCGCGGCCTCGCCTGCCGGCCGAGGAAGGACATTTTATCGCCTTTGAGCTTTGCGCCTTGCCAAATCCGGCAGACTTGTTCAAGTACGCCGGCGGGCGCCGGGCGCGCCTCGGGGAGTCTTGCCCGAGCGGATTGAAAGGACGATTGAAGGGACTTGACCCGGCGCGGCAAAGTATCGATACAATTCGCGGAAAGCCGGCCTGCGGCAAAGAATTATTTTTCACCCTGGGTTACCATTCACCTAGAATTCAACCCGCCACTATCATCATCACTCTCACGAGGTCACACATGAACAAGTCTGAACTGATCGAAATCACCGCCAAGGAAGCCGACATCAGCAAGGCAGCTGCCGAGAAGGCTCTGTCCGCTGTCATGGCGGCCATCGTCAAGGCCGTATCGAAGGGCGACTCCGTTACCCTGGTCGGCTTCGGCAGCTTCAAGTCTTCCAAGCGCGCCGCGCGCATCGGCCGCAACCCGCAAACCGGCAAGGAACTCAAGATCGCTGCGACCACCGTGCCGCGCTTCACGGCCGGTGCCACCTTCAAGGCTGCCGTTGCCGGCAAGAAGGCCGCCAAGAAGAAGTAAGCCTCAGCGCTTCAGGTTTGTTTCAGGCCCGCCCCGTGCGGGCCTGTTTGTTTCACCGGCCCGCGTCCGAGTGGATACCATCCCGGCGGGCAAAGCCCGGCCCCCTGCCTGCCGCCGCGGGTCAGGACCGGTGCGCCCCGTTTGCCGCCGCGGCGCGGCGCTGCCGGCTTGACTCGAACAGGCACACCGCAGCCGCTGCCGCCACGTTGAGCGATTCGGTGCCGGCGGCAACGGGGATCGTGGCGCGCACCCGGGCCGCCGCAATGAGGCCGGGCGACAGGCCCGCACCCTCGTTGCCGACCAGCCAGACCATCGGCCCGCTGAGATCGAGTTCATAGAGACTTCTACCGCCGCGGGCGACGGTTGCGACAGATGTACCCGGGCAGTCCGCCAGCGCTGCGGCCAGGTCGACCTGCTCGCGGATCCGCAAGGAAAAATGAGCGCCCTGCGCGGCGCGCAACACCCGTGACGTCCACGCACCGGCGCAACCCGTGCCCAGTATCACGTCACACACGCCCGCCGCCGCCGCCGTGCGCAGGATCGCTCCCACATTGCCGGCATCCTGCACCGCCTCCAGCAGCACGGCATCGCCCTGCAGCGGCGCCGCAGCAACAGACGGTATGTCGATCACGGCAGCGATGCCTGTCGGGGTGCCGAGGCCGGAAATCTCGCGGAACAGGCTGTCGCGCAGAAGCACGCGGTCGATGCCCGCCGCAGCCTGCAGCAGGGTCGCAATTTCTTCGTTGTGCAGACCGCTTTCACTGACCAGCAGTTGCCTGACATCGATGCCGCGGGCGAAACAGGCTGCCACCAGATGAACTCCGTCAAGCAAGGCGCGGCCCTGCCGGCGGGGATCATCGGCCAGGGCACGCAGCGCCTTGAACACCGGATTGTGGCGCGAACTGATGCAATGAGGATCCCTCATCCGCTGCATCCTACCCGGCCCGCGCAGTGGCGGCCGATGACAACAGCCGGCGCAAGTTCATGACGCATCTTCGTCGTGGTCTGCCAGCAATGCCCGTACCGGGGCAAAGCTTCTGCGGTGAAAAAAAGCCGGGCCGTGAAGCTTCAGCGCGGCACGATGCACCTGCGTGTCATAACCCTTGTGACGGTCCAGCGCGTACTGCGGAAAGGCCAGGTGGATATTCCGCATCTCGGCATCGCGCGCCGTCTTGGCGAGAATCGATGCTGCCGAAATTGCCGGCTCGCTGGCGTCGCCGCGGATGATGGCGCGGGCCGGCATCGCCAGCAGCGGGCACCGGTTGCCATCAATCAGTGCTTCGGCCGGCTGCAGCGGGAGTGCCTCGACGGCGCGGCGCATCGCCAGCAGCGTTGCCTGCAGGATGTTGATGCTGTCTATTTCCTCGACCGATGCCCAGGCAATGGCAAAGGCCAGGGCCTTTTCGCGGATTTCCAGGGCCAGACGCTCACGCTTGCGCTCGGACAGTTTCTTCGAGTCGGCGAGACCGACGATGGGCCGCGCCGCATCGAGAATCACGGCAGCGGCATAAACCGGCCCGGCGAGAGGACCACGCCCGGCCTCATCGACGCCGCAGACCAGATGCATGGCCCCGCCGGGCCGCCGCAAGGGGACATCGGCCAAACATGTTGAAGCCGCGCCAGCGGCTGATCCGTCGTCACCCCCTTTGCCGGAAAGGGGCTTGGAGGGGATCGTCGCTTTCATGCCGTGTGTAGATAAGGCAGCACCGCAGCGGCAGCCTTCTGCGCGGTATCCTGCCGCAACAGGTGATGGATACCGGCAAAGACACGGGTGATGCCGGCACGTACCTGGCGATCAACCAGCAGGTTGCCGAGTGCCTGCGCAAGATTCTCCGGCGTCGCATCGTCCTGCAGGAATTCAGGTACGACATAGCGACCGGCGAGAATATTGGGCAGCCCCACCCAGGGCAGATAGCGCATGCCGCGCATCAGCCGCCAGGACCACGGCGACATCTTGTAGGCAATCACCATCGGCCTGCCGACCAGGGCAGCCTCAAGCGATGCGGTACCGCTGGCAACCAGCACCGCATCACTGGCGGCAATGGCGTCAGCGGCGTGGCCGAACATCAGGGTGAACGGCAACTCGTCGGCTTTCAGCTTCCATAGCGCGGTTTCGAACTGCAGCCGCGTTTCCCGCGACACCAGCGGTACCAGAAACTGCAGGCCCGGATAGCGTTGCAGCAGCAGCTTGGCGGTCTCGACAAAGGTCTCGGCCATGTAATGCAACTCTGACTGGCGGCTGCCCGGAAGCAGCGCAATCACCGGACGCTCCGGCGGCACGCCAAGCCGCTCGCGCATTGCGCCCTGATCGATTTCCAGAGGAATCACGTCGGCCAGCGGATGGCCGACATAGCTGCACTTGACCGCAGTATTCCGGTACAGGTCAGGTTCAAAAGGATAGAGGGCAAGAATGTGGCTTACCGACTGGACTATCTTGTCCATCCGCTCCTTGCGCCACGCCCAGATTGACGGACTGACGAAGTGGATGGTCGGAATCCCGCCGCGCTTCAGGCGCCGTTCCAGCCACAGATTGAAATCGGAACCATCGACGCCGATGAAGACATCCGGCTTGTCCTTCAGCAGGCGGCGCAGAAGCTGCCGCCGCATGCTGGTGATCGCCCGATAATGGCGCAGCACTTCGGCATAGCCGCGCACCGCAAGCATCTCTGCCGGCCACAGCGAATCCAGGCCCTCGCGCTGCATCTTGGGGCCGCCGATGCCGTAAAACTCGGCATCGGGCAGATGCTGTTTCAAGGCAGTGATGAGATGCGCCGCAAGCTGGTCGCTCGAGGCTTCGCCGGCCACCATGGCGATGCGCACCATCAGCGAATGATCCCCCGTCCGGGAGTGGCGAGAAAGCCAGCGAGCAGGGCCAGTTCGGGCACTGCGGCAGACCCGGCCTCGATGGCGGCGCGCGCCTCGTCGAGTTTCATGCCGCTCTTGTAAAGCGTCTTGTAGGCACGCTTGACCGCCGCCACGGCAGCAACCGAGAAGCCGCGCCGCTTCAGTCCCTCGCCATTGATGCTGCGCGGCTCGGCGGGATTGCCGGCGGCCATGACATAAGGCGGCAGATCCTGAAACAGGATCGTGCCCATCGCGCTGATGCTGTGGGCGCCGATGCGCACGAACTGATGCACCACGGTGAAGCCGCCGAGAATGGCCCAGTCGTCGACCTGCACATGGCCGGCCAACTGCGCGTTGTTGGCAAAAATGGTCTGGTTGCCGACCTGGCAATCGTGCGCCAGATGGACGTAGGCCATGATCCAGTTGTCATTGCCCAGGCGCGTCACGCCGACATCCTGCGCCGTGCCGCAGTTGAAGGTGCAGAACTCGCGAATGGTGTTGCGATCGCCGATTTCGAGGCGCGTCGGCTCGCCTGCATATTTCTTGTCCTGCGGCTGCTCGCCGATGGAGCAGAACTGGAAGATGCGGTTGTCGGCGCCGATCCTGGTGTGGCCGGACAGGACGACATGGGGGCCGATCACCGTGCCGGCGCCTATCTCGACATGCTCGCCGACGATCGAATAGGGCCCGATGACAACTCCCCGGCCGATCTTCGCCGCGGGATGCACTATGGCGGTGGGATGTATGCTCATCAGGGGGTGGGGCGAACGGCACAGATCAGATCGGCTTCCGCCGCCACCTGGTCAGCCACCCTCGCCGTGGCCGAGAATTTCCAGATGCCGCGCTTGTTGGCCTGCAACGTTACATCGATCACCAGTTGATCGCCGGGAACGACCGGCCGCTTGAAGCGGGCATTGTCTATGCCGACGAAGTAGTACACCGACTTGTCGTCGGGTTTGCTGCCCATGGTCTTGAAGGAAAGAATGGCTGCCGTCTGCGCCATCGCCTCGACCACCAATACGCCGGGCATCACCGGATGATGCGGGTAGTGGCCGGGGAAAAACGGCTCGTTCATGCTGACATTCTTCAGTGCGGTAATCCGCTCGCCGGCAACCACTTCCAGCACGCGATCGACCAGCAGGAACGGGTAGCGATGCGGCAGGTAGTTCAGAATTTCGTTGATATCCATGCGGGAGTCGATTGCCCCGCCGTTGCCTGTTTCGCTCATCATTTCTTCTCCAGTGCGGCAAGCCGCTGTTCGAGGGCGCGAATCTTGTCGGCCATCGCATCAAGATGCCGCATCCGCGAAAAATTTTTCAGCCAGTCGCCATGTTCGAGAAAAGGTACGGCACCGCTATAAGTGCCGGCATTGCGGATCGATTTCGTCACCAGCGTTCCCGCCGCGACATTGACGTCATCGGCAATCTGCAGATGGCCGAGGATCACTGCGCCGCCGCCCACCGTGCAACGCGCACCGATCACGGCGCTGCCGGCAATCCCGACGCAGCCGGCCATCGCCGTATCGGCACCGATCTTGACGTTGTGGCCGATCTGGATCTGGTTGTCGAGTTTGACACCGTCGGCAATCACCGTGTCGCCCAACGCGCCGCGGTCAATCGTGGTTCCGGCGCCGATCTCGACGTCATCACCGATCAGTACGCGCCCCACCTGAGGGATCTTGACCCAGGCACCGGCCGCTTCACGGGCAAAACCGAAACCGTCGGCGCCGATCACGGCACCGGAATGAACCAGGCAGCGCGCACCCAGGCGACTGCCCGGATAGATCGCGACGTTGGCCGCCAGACGGCTGCCGGCGCCGATCTCGACGCCGGCGCCGATGCTGCAATTGGCGGCAATCACCACCGCATCGCCGATCCTGGCGCCGGGGCCGATCCAGGCATTCGGCCCGACACTGGCGCCCGCAGCCACCTCACCCTCGACTACTGCGCTCGGATGAACGCCGGCTTGCGGCACGGACACGGGATTGAGCCACTGAGCGACGCGAGCATAGTAGAGGTAGGGTTGTGGCGTCAGGATCGCCGCCGCCGGTCCCTCTGCCGCGGGTGGGGCCATGATCACCGCCGCGGCGCGGGTGGTCGCCAACTGATGGCGGTACAGTGGATTGGCAAGAAAGGCCAGTTCGCCCGGGCCGGCGTCCTCGAGCGTGCCGATGCGCGATATCAGCGTATCGCCAGCGCCGACAATTGTTCCGCCAAAACGCGCAACAATCTCGTCGAGCCGCAGCACCACGGCCAACGCCGTCTTACTTGCCGCCGTCGCCCAGCGCCTTGATCACCTTGTCGGTGATGTCGATGCGAGGGTTGGCATAGACCGCCTCCTGGAAAATGATGTCGTACTTCTCGGCCTCGGCGATCTGCTTGATGATCTTGTTGACGCGTTCAAATATCGAGGCCATTTCCTCGTTCTGCCGTTGGCTCAGATCCTCGCGGAACTCGCGCTGCTTGCGCTGAAAATCGCGGTTGAGGTCGGCAAACTCGCGTTCCTTGTTGCGCCGCTCGCTCTCGACCATGGTCACCGCGTTCTTGTCGAGAGCCTCCTGCAAGCCCTGCAACTGCTTGGCCAGGCGCTGCAGATCCTGATCGCGCTTCTCAAAATCCTTCTCGATCTTCTTCTTCGCCCGCGCCGCCTGGGGAGCGTCATTCAGGATCTTCTGGCTGTTGACGAAGCCGATTTTGCCCTCGGCACAGGCGCCGGCCGACAATGACAACAGGGCGAGACCCGCAAGAATGTATTTCTTCAGCATAACTCTCTCACTAAAAGGAGGGAATCAAAAAACCGATCCCATCTGAAACTGCAAACGCTGCACCTTGTCATCAGCCCTCTTGTTGAGCGGGTTGGCGAAAGAAAACTTCAGCGGACCCATCGGCGAACTCCACGCCAGGCCCACACCGGCGCTGTATCTCAAACTGCCGAGGCTGAACTTGCTGTCGTAACCCCACACATTGCCGGCGTCGACAAAGGCGGACAGGCGCATGGAATTGTCCTGGCCCATGCCGGGAATGGGAAACAGCAGTTCGGCATTGCCGATCAACCGTTTGTTGCCGCCGAGCGCCTCGCTGGTGGTGGCATCCCGCGGCCCGAGGGAATTCGAATCATAGCCGCGCACCGAGCCGATGCCGCCCGCATAATAGTTCTTGAAGAACGGAAGGTCCTTGTTGCCGTAGGATTTGGCCACTCCCACCTCGCCGTTGAGCGCCAGCGTAAGCCGGCGATAGAGCGGAAAGAAGTGCTGATGCTGATAGGTGGCCCGGACATAGGTCGCCGTGCTGCCGGGCAGGGCAAGTTCAAGCACCGCCCGCCGATACACTCCCCGCGTGGTCACCAGCAGACTGTCGCGCCCGTCCTTTTGCCAGCCGACCGTGCTCAGCAGGGTATTGCCGGCGCTGCCGAACCGCGCAATGTAGTCCTGGTAGCGGACGGGACTGTAGTCATCCACCGCAAGCGTGGTGCGATCCACCGAAAGGCCGAAATTCAGGTAATCATCTTCGGCGATGGGGACACCCCAGCGCCCGCCGCCGCCAAACGACTTGGAACCGAAACTGCCCACCGCGAGAGTGCTCGTATCGGTCTTGCGATAGTAGATATCAAAACCCTGGCTGACCCCGTCGACGGTGAAATACGGATCGGTGTGCGACAGGGAGTAAACCTTGTTGGACTTGCTGGTGCTGACCTGGACGCCGACATGCTTGCCGCTGCCGAACAGGTTCTGCTGCTGCACGGAACCTGACAGCGTCAGTTTCTCCGCACTCGAAAAACCCGCGCCGATCATGATGTTGCCGGTCGGCTTTTCCTTGACCTTGACCTCCATGTCGACCTGATCGGTAGTTCCGGCGACGGGCGGCGTTTCCACCGTGACCTCGTCGAAATAGCCGAGGCGATCAACCCGCGTACGCGACTTGTTGATTTTCTCGCCGTCGTACCAGCCGGACTCCGACTGCCGCATTTCGCGACGGATCACCTCGTCCCGCGTGCGCGTGTTTCCCGCCACATTGATGCGACGGACATAAACGCGGCGTCCCGGATCGATGAACACGGTGAACGCCACCAGGCGCTTTTCCTTGTCCAGTTCCGGCGCCGCATTGACGTTGGCGAACGCATAGCCCTCATTGCCCAGACGCTCGCTGATGGCCTTGGTGGTCTCGGTTATCTTCTCGCGCGAGAACACCTCGCCGGGCTTGACCTGCACCAGTTTGGTCAGTTCGGCTTCAGGCAGCAGCAGTTGGCCGGCCAGTTTCACCGAGGAAACGGTATACCTTTCACCCTCGGCGATATTGATGGTGATGTAGATGTCCTGCTTGTCCGGCGAAATCGACACCTGGGTCGATTCGATGTTGAATTCGAGATAACCGCGGTCAAGGTAATGCGAGCGCAGGGTTTCAAGGTCACCGGAGAGCTTTTGCTTGGAGTACTGATCGTTCTTGGTGTACCAAGTCAGCCAGCCCGGCGTGCGCAACACCAGCAGGTCAAGCAGGTCGGCTTCG
Source organism: uncultured beta proteobacterium (assembly GCA_903848955.1). GTDB lineage: Bacteria > Pseudomonadota > Gammaproteobacteria > Burkholderiales > Rhodocyclaceae > Sulfuritalea. The sequence goes on along the minus strand of CAINHS010000141.1, from coordinate 9,577 downwards.
CTGATGGCGCCGGCACCGATGATGTTGATCTGCTTGATCTTGGCAATTTCGCCCTCGTCGACCACGAAATTGACGCCGACGCGATTGCGTTCGAGAGGCGTGATGGTCGTCGTCAGCTGAACCGCATAGTGCCCCTGCGCCAGGTACTGACGCTTGAGTTCCTGTTCGGCGCGTTCGACCATGGCGCGGTCGAAAATGCGCGACTCGGCGAGACCGACCTCGCGCAGCGACTTCTTCAGATCGTCCGACTTGAATGCCTTGAGGCCGGTGAATTCAAGAGAAGCGATGGCCGGACGCTCTTCCAGCACCACCACCAGGACCTGGCCGTCGATCTCCAGGCGCACGTCCTTGAAAAAGCCGGTAGCGAACAATACCTTGATCGCCGCCGCCGCCTTCTCGTCGGTCATGGTGTCGCCCACCTTGACGGGAAGGTAGGAAAACACGGTTCCGGCCTCGGTGCGCTGAATGCCCTCGACCCGGATATCCTTTATCTGGAATGAATTGAAGGCGAGAACGGAGTGGGCGAGCAGGGCTGAAACCAGACCGGCAAGCAGTTTTCCGGTGACTGCTGCTGCGCCCGATGCCTGCAACAATTGCCGGCGCGGCCTCTCGCCGGGAAACAAGACTGGCGTCGGCCTGCGCTTAAACTTCGCTTTGTTCATGTGATTGGATGAAAATTAGCCGGAAACGAGACGGTTGATATCGTTGTAGAAGGCAAAAGCCATCAGCAGCGCCAGCAAGGCAAAACCGATCTGTTGGCCGATTTCCAGAACCCGATCCGGGACCGGGCCACCCTTGATAAACTCGATGAGATAATACATCAAATGCCCGCCGTCCAGAACAGGCACCGGCAGCAGATTGAGCACGCCGAGACTGATGCTGATCAGGGCTATGAAACGCAGATAGTAGCTTGCCCCCAGCCGTGCCGACTGTCCCGCGTAATCGGCGATGGTCACCGGCCCCGACAGGTTCCTCCAGGACAATTCACCGGTCAGCATGCGGCCCATCATGCGCAGACTCAGCAGCGAAGTATCCCAGGTCTGTTCCAGAGCCCGGCTGACCGAATCGAGCGGGCCGTAACTGACGACGGTAGTCATCTCGAAGGCTTCGCCTTCGCCTTCCTTCGCCGACAAACCGAGCCGTCCGAGCTTCTGCCCGCCCTCCTCCGCCCAGCGCGGACTCGCCGCCAGCGAAAGCTGCCGGCCGTCACGCTCGATTTCGAACGCCAGCTGACGTCCCGCTGCCGCGCGCGCAACGGCGGCCAACTCGGCCCACTCGGCAATCGGCTTGCCGTCAATCGACAACACCCGGTCGCCGGCGCGGAAGCCGGCCAGATCGGCGGCCGAATCATTCATCACGCGACCTACCACGGCGGGCAAACGCGGCCGGTACAGCACCAGACCGAGCGGGCGCATGGGATCCATTTCAAGCGCGTCCAGATCGAGGCGATCGGTGCCGATGCGGAAAATGCCTGTCTCTCTTTGCGGACTGACCACTTCGAGTTCCAGCGCTTCCTTGTCCAGCGCCCGCCGCATGACCTCCCAGCGCAGTTGCTGCCAGGTCTCGATGGCCTTGCCATTCACGGCGCGCACCGTCACGCCCTCGCTGACACCCGCTATCGCCGCCGGAGTACCGGCGGCCGGCAATGCCAGGCGCGGCTTGAGTTCGATGACGCCGTGCATGAACAACACCCAGTAGAGCAGGATCGCCAACAGGAAATTGGCCGCCGGTCCGGCCGCGACGATAAGCGCACGACGGCCGACGGATTGACGATTGAAGGCGCGCGGCAGATCGCCGGCAGCCACATCGCCCTCGCGCTCGTCAAGCATCTTGACGTAGCCGCCCAGCGGAAACGCGGAGATAGCCCACTCGGTAGCGTCGCGCCCGTGGCGCCGCACCCAGAGTACCCGGCCGAAACCGAAAGCAAAGCGCAGCACCTTGACGTTGCAGGCGCGCGCCGCAAGATAGTGGCCCATTTCATGCACCACCACCAGCACCGCCAGCGCAAGCAGGAAGGCTCCCGCATACCAGGCCAGCATTTCAGGATTCAGTGACATGGCGCCGATGTTGCTCAAGAGCGACGCGCGAGAATTTCAACGGCTGCCGCGCGCCCCTGACGGTCGGCCTCGAGTATCGCCTCGAGGTCGGAAACTGCAGCCTGAGGCACGGCGTCCATAGTTTCGGCAATCACTTCGGCGATACCGAGGAAAGGCAAACGACGCTCGAGAAAAGCCTGCACCGCGATCTCGTTTGCGGCATTGAGCACGGCAGCAGCATTGCCTTCGGCACGCAGCGCACGGTAGGCCAGATCAAGACAGGGGAAGCGCGCCAGATCCGGACGCTCGAAATCGAGTTGTGCCACGGCGAACAAATCCAGCGCCGCCACGCCCGAATCGATGCGCTCCGGCCAGGCCAGGGCGTGAGCGATAGGCGTACGCATGTCGGGATTGCCGAGTTGGGCCAGAACCGACCCGTCCGCGTAATCCACCAGGGAATGGATCACGCTCTGCGGGTGGATCACCACTTCAATGCTGTCCGCCGGCGCATTGAACAGCCAGTGCGCCTCGATCACCTCGAGGCCCTTGTTCATCATGGTCGCCGAATCGACGGAAATCTTCCGCCCCATCGACCACTTCGGATGCGCCACCGCCTGCTCCGGCGTCACCCGCGCCAGCAGCTCGAGCGGCGTGGTGCGAAACGGGCCGCCCGAGGCCGTAAGCAGAATGCGCCTGACCCCGCCCCGTGCCATGTCGCCTGCATAGCGGTGCGGCAGCGACTGGAATATCGCATTGTGTTCGCTGTCGATCGGCAGCAGCAGGGCCCCGGCGCCGCGCACCTCGGCCATGAACACCGCTCCGGCCATGACCAGCGCTTCCTTGTTGGCCAGCAGCACCCGCTTGCCGGCACTTGCCGCCGCCAATGCCGGCGGCAAGCCGGCGGCACCGACGATGGCGGCCATGACGGCATCGACCCCGGGCAGGCCGGCCAGTTGCACCAGTGCTTCCGCTCCGTGCAGCACCTCGGTGCGCAATCCCTCTGCCTTGAGCAGTGCCGCAAGGCGCTGCGCATCCGCCGCGCTGCCCATTGCCGCATAGGCGGGACGGCACCGGCGGCACTGCGCCGCAAGAACCTCGACCTGGCTGTGCCCGGTCAGAGCCACCACCTCGAAGCGATCCGGGTGGCGCATCACCACATCAAGCGTGCTGACGCCGATCGACCCGGTGGCGCCGAGAATGGTCAGCTTCATGCGCCGACGAAATGCAAAATGAGCGCCGCCAGCGGCAGGGTCGATGTCAGCGCGTCGATGCGGTCCAGCACTCCGCCATGACCCGGCAGCAGGCCGCTGCTGTCCTTGACGCCGGCCTGGCGCTTCAACAGGGATTCAAACAGGTCGCCCATGACACTCACCGCCGTCAGCAGGACCAGCAGCAGGCCGAGCATGGGCAGGCCGAGCGGCAGCCTAGCGACCAGCACAGGACCCAACGGCGACAGGTTCAGAACGATGCCGCCATAGATCAGCACGCCGGCAATCGCCCCGGCGACACCTTCCCAGGTCTTGCCGGGACTGATGCCCGGAGCCAGCTTGTGCCTGCCGAATGCCCTTCCGGCGAAATAGGCCGAGATGTCGGCGACCCAGACCAGCGCCATGACCGCCAGCATCAGCCAGGTACTCACCGCATGCAGCGCCACCATCGCCGCCCATGTCGGCAGGATCACCAGCGCGCCGAGCGCATAGCCGAAAACATCGTTGCCGGCCAGCGCCCATTTGAAGCGGAACCACAGCGGCACGACGAGAATCCAGAACGCCGCCGAGACAGCGAGCAGCAGCGGAATAAGATGCGACGCCGCCAGCGTCAACTGCCAGCAGCACAGCAGCAGTACAAGGGCATAGATCACCCGCGCCGCCTGGCCCCGCCGCATCAGGCCGCCCCACTCCCAGGCGGCCAGCGCCGCAATCGCGGCAAAGGTCAGCGCTGCTGCCGGCGACGGCAACACGAACAGAATCAGCGCAAGGGCGGCGACCAGCAGCAGCGCCGTGATGACCCGCGTCCTAAGCATCGCGGCCTGTTGCCGGCGTTGCCGGGAGCACGACGGGCTGCGATTGGCCGGCCTGCTCGCCCAGTTGCTCGCTGGTGCGGCCGAAACGGCGCTCACGCCGGCGGTAGGAAGCAATCGCGACATCCAGCGCCGCATCGTCGAAATCGGGCCACAGGATATCGGTGAAATGGAATTCACTGTAGGCCAGCTGCCACAACAGGAAATTGCTGATGCGCTGCTCGCCGCCGGTGCGGATGAAGAGATCCGGCTCCGGCGCATAAGCCATCATCAGATGCGGCGCCAGATCGGCCTCGCCGAAACTGCCGACCTTTTCGGGATGCGCCAGCGCAAGCTGATTCATGGCCTGCAGGATGTCCCAACGACCGCCGTAATTGGCCGCGATGGTCAGCGTCAGACGGGAATTGTTGGCCGTCTTCGCCTCGCCCTCGCGGATCAGGGCAAGCAGGCGCGGCTCGAAAGCGGAAAGATCGCCGACCACCTTGAGTCGCACGCCATTGGCGTGCAGCTTGCCGATTTCCCCCTGCAGGGCGCTGACAAAAAGATTCATGAGGAAGGACACCTCCGCCACCGGGCGTCGCCAGTTCTCGGAGGAAAACGCAAACAGGGTGAGGTATTCGACGCCGCGTGCGATGCAGGCCTTGACCATCGCGCGCACGGTTTCGACGCCGCGCTTGTGGCCGGCGACGCGCGGCATCAGGCGCTTCCTGGCCCATCGCCCGTTGCCGTCCATGATCATGGCGATGTGGCACGGAACCTCGCCTACCTCGGGAATCGCCTGTGTCGAGCTGGTGAATTTTCCTGCCATGACACCCTCTCAAAACCCGTGAACAAATCCAATGCGCAAAGACGCAGTCAGCCGCCGGCGCACACCCGAATCAGATCGCCATCAGGTCCTTCTCTTTGTCGGCCAGCGCGCGGTCGACTTCCGCGACATAGCGGTCGGTCAGCCGCTGCATGTCATCGAGGGCGCGACGCTCGTCGTCCTCGGAGATTTCCTTCTTCTTGAGGGCGTCCTTCAGGTGCGCGATGGCGTCGCGGCGCAGGTTGCGAATCGCCACCTTGGCGTTCTCCCCCTCGTGCTTGATGACCTTGATCAAATCGCGGCGCCGCTCTTCGGTCAACGCCGGCATCGGCACACGGATCACTTCGCCCTGCGACGACGGATTGAGACCCAGATCGGAATCGCGGATCGCCTTTTCCACCTTGGCCACCATCGGCTTTTCCCATGGCTGGACGCCGATGGTGCGGGCGTCGATCAGGGTCACGTTGGCCACCTGGGTGATCGGCACCGGCGAGCCGTAGTAATCCACCTGCACATGATCGAGGATGCCGGTATGTGCGCGACCGGTGCGCACCTTGCCGAGGTCGGCTTTCAGCGCCTCGAGGCTCTTCTGCATTTTCTGTTCGGAAGTCTTTTTCAGTTCGGGAATCATGCCCCACTCCTAACTGTTTTAAACGTGAACCAGAGTGCCCTCTTCCTCGCCCATCACCACGCGCTTCAGCGCACCGGGCTTGAAGATCGAGAACACGTTGATCGGCAGCTTCTGGTCACGGCACAGCGCAAAGGCCGTGGCATCCATCACCGCCAGATTGCGGCTGATGACATCATCGAAGCTGATGCGGGCGAAACGGGTGGCGGCGGAATCCTTCTTCGGGTCGGCGGTGTAGATGCCATCGACCTTGGTTGCCTTCAACACGATCTCGGCGCCGATTTCGGAGCCGCGCAGGGCCGCCGCGGTATCAGTGGTGAAAAACGGATTGCCGGTACCGGCGCCGAAAATCACCACCTTGCCCTCTTCCAGGTAACGGATCGCCTTGCCGCGAATATAGGGCTCGACCACCTGCTCGATATTCAGCGCCGACTGCACCCGGGCGTTGATGCCGGCCTGACGCATGGCATCCGACAGCGCCATGGCATTCATCACCGTCGCCAGCATGCCCATGTAGTCGGCGGTGGCGCGATCCATGCCGGTGGCCGTGCCGCCGACGCCGCGGAAGATGTTGCCGCCGCCGATGACGACGCCAAGTTCGACACCCAGATCGGTCACCGCCTTGACCTCGGCGACGATGGCCCCGAGCACCTTCGGATTGATGCCGTAGGCATCATCACCCATCAGCGCTTCGCCCGACAGCTTGAGCAGGATGCGACGGAATTTCGGCACGGTCATCTTCGGCTCGGACTTTCCCTACTTACTTGTTGGCAGCGGCGGCCGCAGCTTGCGCAGCGACCTCGGCAGCGAAGTCATTCACCTTCTTTTCGATGCCTTCACCGACGATGAACAGCACGAACGCGGCCACCGAGGCACCCCTGGCCTTGAGCAGTTGCTCGATGGTTTGCTTGCCGTCCTCGGCCTTGACGAACACCTGGCCCAGCAGCGTCACGTCCTTCAGATACTTCTGCACCGTACCTTCGGCAATCTTCTCCAGCATCGCTTCCGGCTTGCCGGCTTCGCGCGCCTTTTCGATGGCGATGCGGCGCTCGGTGTCCAGCAACTCGGCCGCAACACCGGAAGAATCCAGCGACTTCGGCTTCGATGCGGCGATGTGCATCGCCAGGTCCTTCGCCAACTGCTCGTCACCACCGACCACGTCGACCAGCACGCCGATCTTGGAACCGCCGTGGATGTAGGCAGCCAGCTTGCCCTTGGCCTCGATGCGGATGAAGCGGCGGATACTCATGTTCTCGCCGATCTTGCCGACCAGAGCGGTGCGGGTGGATTCGACCGTCCCCGCGCCCATGGGCAGGGCGGACAGGGCCGCGACGTCGGCCGGGTTCTTCTCCGCTACCAGCCGCGCACAATCCGCCGCCAGCTTGAGGAACTCGTCATTCTTGGCGACGAAGTCGGTTTCACTGTTGATCTCGAAAATGCTGCCCAGCTTGCCGTCGGCGGCGATATGGATCGCCACCACGCCTTCCGCCGCAATGCGCGTCGCTGCCTTGCTGGCCTTGTTGCCCAGCTTGACGCGCAGAATTTCTTCGGCTTTCGCCAGGTCGCCGCCGGCTTCGGTCAGCGCCTTCTTGCATTCCATCATCGGCGCGTCGGTCTTCTCGCGCAGTTCCTTGACCATGCTTGCGGTAATTTCTGCCATTGCTCTTACTCCAGAATCAGAACCTGATAGCCACAGAGGGCACAGAGGGCACAGAGAAATTCCCTGTTTTTCGCCTTTCCTCTGTGTCCTCTGTGTTCTCTGTGGCTAAATGCCTTGCCCTTACTCCGCAGCTTCGGAGACTTCGACGAACTCGTCGTCACCGGCCAGTTGCTGCACCACCTCGTTGATTCCCTGGCTCTTGCCTTCGAGGATGGCATCGGCCATACCGCGGGCATAGAGGCGGATCGCGCCGGAGGAGTCATCGTTGCCCGGGATGACGTAACTGACGCCTTCGGGGGAATGATTGGTATCGACCACGCCGATCACCGGAATGCTGAGCTTGCCGGCTTCGGTAATGGCAATCTTGTGATAGCCGACGTCGATGATGAAGATTGCATCGGGCAATCCGCCCATGTCCTTGATGCCGCCGATGGACTTTCTCAGCTTGTCCATCTCGCGTTGCAGCGTCAGGGCCTCCTTCTTCGACAACTTCTCGAAGTTGCCTTCCAGCATGGCGGCTTCGAGGTCCTTCAGGCGCTTGACGGAAAGCTTGAGCGTCTTGAAGTTGGTCATCATGCCGCCCAGCCAGCGGTCGTCAACGAAAGGCATGCCGCAGCGCTGGGCTTCCTCGGCGATGATCTCGCGCGCCTGGCGCTTGGTGCTGACGAAGAGGATGGTGCCCTTCTTGGCCGCCATCTTCCTCACGAAAGCGATGGCCTCCTGGTACTTGGCCAGGGTCTTTTCGAGGTTGATGATGTGGATCTTGTTGCGATGGCCGAAAATGTACGGTGCCATCTTGGGGTTCCAGAAACGGGTCTGGTGGCCGAAGTGAACGCCGGCCTCCAGCATCTGGCGCATGGTTGTGCTCATATGACTATCTCCGATATGGGTTGAACCTCCGCCTGGCCGTGCTGCTTGCCGCTGACTGTTTGCGGAAAGCCACCCTATCGGCGCCTGGCGTGTGGATTTTGCCCGGGACAACCCCGGACAAGCGTTCGATTATAGCCGTTTGGGGCGTCCGGCACAAGCCGCGGAAGCCGCCCTGTTGCGAGTTAATGAGTTGTCCGGTTCTGTAGCACGACATCTGTCCGGTCGTCATAGTGCCCCGAAGGGGGTACGAGATGAAACGGACGGAACTGCTACAGGAGATCCGGAAGATGAGATTTGAGGAAGCGTATGAAAGTTGGAATGCAGGGCGGCTGACACAAGCTGAGGCGGCGCAGATCTTGGGGATGTGCGAGCGAAGTTTCCGGCGCTATCTGGTGCGCTACGAAGCGGAAGGGCTGGAAGGTCTGATCGATCGGCGACTGGAGCAGGTCTCCAACCGACGGGCACCGGTCGATGAAGTCATGGCGCTGACCGAGCAGTATCGACGCCGGCACCACGGCTGGAACGTCAAGCACTTCCACAGTTGGTACCGGAGAACAGGGGGCACGCGAAGCTACACCTGGGTCAAAAAGCGTCTGCAAGGAGCAAAGCTGGTTCCGAAGTATGAGAAGCGCGGTGCGCATCGGAAACGACGGGACCGGGCGGCGCTGTCAGGAATGATGATTCACCAGGACGGCAGCACCCACGAATGGGTGATCGGACAGAAATGGGATCTGATCGTCACGATGGATGACGCCACGAGTTGGCACTACTCCATGTTCTTCGTTGAGCAGGAAGGCACGGTCAGTAGCTTCCGGGGTGTGCATGACGTGATCACGGCACGAGGCCTGTTCAGTTCGTTCTACAGCGACCGGGGCAGCCATTACTGGACCACCCCGGAAGCCGACGGGAAGGTGGACAAGGAGAATCTCACCCAGTTTGGCCGCGCCATGAAACAGTTGGGCATCGACATGATTGCCGCCTATTCACCCGAGGCACGGGGGCGCTCGGAGCGGGCCTTTGGTACGCATCAGGGGCGCCTGCCGCAGGAACTGGGGCTGGCCGGCATCACGGATATGGAGGCGGCCAATCGCTACCTGCAGGAGCACTATCTGCCTGCCTTCAACGCCGAGTTTGCTGTGCAGGCGACGGAGTCTGGTTCGGCCTTTGTGCCATGGATCGGTGGCAGCCTGGATGACATCCTGTGCGAGCAGTACGAGCGCACCGTGGGCAACGACAACTGTGTGCGCTTCGAGGGACTGATCCTGCAGATCCCGGCCGATCGGCACCGCTGCCACTACGTCAAGGCGCGGGTACGCGTCAATCGATACGCCAGCGGTGCCTTGGCCGTATTTCACGGACCCCGTGGTCTGGCCTATTTCACGCCGGAAGGGAGACCCATCACCGATGACTTGCAACAGGCTGCCTGATCCGTCCGCCAGGCGCGCCGTTGAGGGCGGAAACCGGCTTCGGGCTACGCCCTCCGCCGCTTCCCGCCCTCAACAGAAAAGCGGACAATTCATGTGCTACAGAACCGGACAAGTCTAAAAACCCGCGACAG
>CAINHS010000140.1 GCA_903848955.1 uncultured beta proteobacterium | reverse complement strand
CGAGAAGAAACGAGAATGCATGTGCATGTTCAGGGTCAGAGTGGCGAAGCAAAGTTTTGGCTTGATCCCGCCATTGAGATTGCCCAATAAGCGGGCCTCTCTCGGCGCGAAATCGATGAAGCACTCCGTTTGGTTCAGGAGCACGAAGATGACATCCGCAGCGCTTGGCATAAGCACTTCCCCGGTTGAGGTGACCAACATTTCTCAGCACGGTTTCTGGCTATTGCTGGAGGATGAAGAACTGTTTCTACCGTTCTCCGAATTCCCGTGGTTTAGGAATGTCACGGTGGGCGAAATTCTGAATGTCGAACTGCCATCCGAGAATCACCTCTACTGGCCTGCGCTGGATGTTGACTTAGCCGTTGAGTCAATCCGTCATCCCGATCGCTTTCCGCTGGTCAGCCAAAACGGCTCCTGACCCTTAACTCCACCCGCAGCTTGGAGATAATTGCGTGCCTGAGCTTTCGGCAAGTGATTCGACGATGAAGGCAGCGAAGACGTTAAGCCTTTAGGCATGAAGTAGAGTTGGAACGCCCGCAGGCGCCCCGACTTCTTGACGTGAGGCCTGGCTACCTGCCACGGTGGAGGTACGAGGTTCTACTTGTTGATGTCCGCATCACAGAACCTACGGAGATTGCCATTTCCGGCAGCCGTCCCTGAAAGAATAAACCGACGGCTGGTCTGACCTACGGCGGAAACCGCAGACTGGAAAAAGCGCGCCCGGCCTGCAAGGCACGTCGCTCAACTTCTGCCGCCGACTCAAGCCAGCCTTTTTCTTCAAGGAAGATAAGGAAGGCTCGCGTGCTGACTTTGCGGCAGTTGTCTGGCAAGTGAAAGCTGGCACGTGCAATCTTGTGGTCCTCGAACAAGAAAACACCCGTCTTCGGCGGCTGTTCGAGGGCAATCTCATTCATGGCCTCCTGAATCGCCAGTTCGCCAAGGTTCGACTTGCGTGTGGATGTTCCCAGCGTCCGTTGGTAGTGCTGAAATGTCTTGGTGGTACGCACCGACAGCTTGTTGGACTTGGCCCACTTCGCCAGTTTCTTACTGGTCGGCGTCTGGTTCCGCGTGACTTCGTGCAGAACCATGTCGACCAAAACGACGGACCAGCGGGGCTTGAACAGCACGTCGAGCGCATCGGCGTAGGCCAGCGTAATGAGCGGCCCGGCGTCAGGCAGCAGAACAACGTCCGACGACATTAAGGTCGCCCGCTCAGGACGGCAGCGCGTGCAGGCTATCGACCATGCTGCGCGTAACGGCGTCTGGAAGGTGCGGCATCGGCAGGTGAGCTTGTGCCATCAAAAGGAAGAAATCTTCCTCACTGTCGATGCCCAGCGCACGCATAGCCTCATCGTCGGCGAGCCGCCCGAGCGAGAAATCAAGAAGAACCCTGAAATTCTGGTTGCCGCTGATCTCGGCGGCTTCAAAAGTCTCGACCAGATGACGGAGTTCAGCGTTGAACAGAGCGTTCACTGAAGTGTCGGTTTTCGCCGCTATCACCTTGGCCCGCTTGAGCAGGTCGCGATCGACAGCTCCTGTGAAGTTAACATTCGCCATTTTTGACTCCTTTTAGCACCTATTTAAGTGTAGCACGCAATTCAGTGCTAGCGGCTGGCTCGCCGCGTCAGGGATTGGTCAGACAACCCGTCTTCACCGTCGACATAGATCACTGGTTCTCTGCGGCACCGATCTGGCCGAATATACGACTCCGGGAGACCGTACCGGTCTATCAAGGGAGCACGCCGACACAGAAGCTCTTTCCAGGCCCAGCGAGATTCCGCAGATCGCCGTATTCATCGTTTCGAGCGCATGCTGCAGCACGAATCTATTTCGTCCTCAGCCCGATAGTTGATGCTGGGATGAAGAACAACCACAGACCTAGACTCAAAAACTGTTGGGCACATTGTTGGGCACATTTAATAAATATCACCCAAGAAAGGAAAAAGGGTTTCCGGCAATTAACCGGAAACCCTTGGTATTACTGGTCGGGGCGAAAGGATTCGAACCTTCGACCCCTTGCACCCCATGCAAGTGCGCTACCAGGCTGCGCCACGCCCCGACAGGATGAATTATAACAGACGCTCGGCAGCTCTCAGGCCGCGCCGAGGAATTCGATGATCGACGCCAGTTCGGCGCGCAGCGATGCCTGGTTGCCAGCAACAGGATTGGTTTCCGGCACATCGGACATCTTGCCGGGACCGTCCTCCAAGCGGTTGCGCGCACCGCTGATGGTGAAGCCTTCCTGATAAAGCAGTTCGCGAATGCGCCGCACCAGCAAGACTTCATGATGTTGATAGTAGCGGCGGTTGCCGCGCCGCTTGACGGGACGCAGTTGCGTAAACTCCTGCTCCCAGTAACGCAGGACATGCGGCTTGACGCCACACAACTCGCTGACCTCACCGATGGTGAAGTAGCGCTTGGCGGGAATCGAAGGCAGTCCGTCCCGGCTATTGCTGGCTGTTGCCACGCGGGAAAGCCTCGACCGCCGCCTTGAGCTTCTGGCTGGCGTGGAAGGTAACGACGCGGCGGGCCGTAATCGGGATTTCCTCGCCGGTCTTGGGATTGCGTCCGGGACGCTGCGGCTTTTCGCGGAGCTGAAAATTGCCGAAACCGGAAAGCTTCACGCTGTCGCCCTTTTCGAGTGCCAGACGCACTTCGTCGAAGAAGGCCTCGACCATGTCCTTGGCTTCGCGTTTATTGAGTCCGACTTTTTCGAACAGCAGATCGGCGAGTTCCGCCTTGGTCAATGTCATATGAGCTCCGACTGCATTTAGCCCCGCAAGGATGCGTTGAAGTCGCGGCGGGCAACTGCCAGCAGGCTGGCGACCACGACCTCGACTTCCGCATCCTCGAGAGTACGTTGAGTATCTTGCATAACTATACGAAAGGCAAGGCTCTTTTCGCTTTCGCCCAGCCCCTTTCCCTGATACACGTCGAACAGTGCCACGTCGCGCACAACGGCCGGTGCGGCCGTGCGCAGCGCAGCCAGCAGCGGCGCCAGAGTCTGGCTCTGGGGCACCACCAGAGCCAGATCGCGCGTCACCGCCGGGAAGCGGGAGACCTCGACATATTGCGGGAATGGGGTTTCCAACAGGGCCGCCAAATCCAGTTCAAAAATCACCGGGGCAGCGCCCAGTTCGTATTTCTGCACCCAGCGCGGATGCAACTCACCCAGGATGCCTACCGGGCGCCCATCGCAACTGACGCTGGCGCAACGCCCCGGATGCAGCGCCGGATGCTCCGCGGGAATGAACTCCAACCGGCGCGGAGCAAAAAGCGCCTCGACATCGGCCTTGATGTCGTAGAAATCGACGCGGTCTGCGGGCGCTCCCCATTGTTCAGGCACAGCGGAGCCGGCGGCAAGGCCAGCCAGGCGCAACGGCTGGGCAAACCCGGCAACGGGGCCGGCGCCGGGCTCCCGCCGGAAACAGCGCCCCTGTTCGAAAATGCGGACCCGCTCGGTCTGCCGCTTGCGATTGGTAACCAGATTCCCGACCAGGCCGCCTATCAGTGAGGAACGCATCACGCCCATCTGGCTGGCAATCGGATTGGCCAGCACGATGGGCGCTGCATTGGCAGCGAAATCGGTTTCCCACGCGGGTTCGACAAAGCTGTAGGTCACCACTTCGTGATAATCGCGCTCGGCGACCAGTCGACGCAGGGCGATCGGGGTGCGGCCGGTCTCGGCGACGGGCATCATCGACATCAAGGCAACCGGCGGCGGCGAGGGAATGTTGTCGTAGCCGTAGATGCGGGCGATTTCTTCGATCAGGTCTTCCTCGATTTCGATGTCGAAGCGGAATGACGGTGGCGTAACGAGGAAATCATCGCCCTTGCGCTCCAGCGCGAGGCCGAGGCCTTTGAGGATGGCTTCGATGCGCTCTGCACCAAGAGGGATGCCAAGCACCCTGACCGCGCGCGCCGTGCGCAAAGCGACCGGCCGCCGCGCGGGCAGATGGAACGCGGACACAGCTTCGACCACCGCGCCGGGCCTGCCGCCGCTGATATCGACAATCAGTTGCGTCGCGCGTTCGATGGCCTTGCGCTGCAGTTCGAAATCGACGCCGCGCTCGTAGCGATGCGAGGCATCCGAACTGAAACCCAGCGCCCGGGCCTTGCCGGCTATCGCGGCCGGCGGGAAGAAGGCGCTCTCGAGGAACAGGTCGCGGGTCGCGTCATTGATGCCCGAATGCTCGCCGCCCATGATGCCGGCCATCGCCAGCGGCTTTGCGTCATCGGCAATCAAGGCCGTGTCTGCAGTCGGCGTCACGGTCTGCTCGTTCAACAGCAGGAGTTGCTCGCCGGGGCCGGGCAGACGCACATGGATCGCGCCGGAGAGTTCCGCGTCGTCAAAAGCATGGAGCGGCTGGCCCAGTTCGAGCATCACGTAGTTGGTGACGTCGACCAGGAAGGAAATCGAACGGATGCCGCTGCGTTCGATGCGCCGCTTCATCCACTCCGGCGTCGCCACCCGGGCATTGACGCCGCGAACGATGCGACCGCAGTAGCGCGGGCACGCAGCGGGGGCATCCAGCACCACTTCACGGATATCAGCCACAACCGCCGCCACCGGCACGATCTCGGGCGCCAGCAATGGCGCACCGGTCAGTGCCGAAAGCTCACGAGCAATGCCGAGCAGCGAAAGGCAGTCGGCCCGGTTCGGCGTCAGCTTGAGGGTAATCAGGTGATCGTCGAGGTCCAGATGGCGACGGATATCCTCGCCTACGGTAGCGTCGGCGGCGAGCGGCAGGAGCCCGCCATGATCGTCGGACAGCCCGAGTTCGCGCGCCGAACAGAGCATGCCGAAGCTCTCAACGCCACGCACCCTGGCCTTCTTTATCTCGATGCCCGGCAGCCTGGCGCCGACACGGGCGCAGGGAACCTTCATGCCGGCGGCGACATTCGGCGCGCCGCAGACGATCTGCAGCGGCTCAGGTTCGCCAACATTCACGGAGCACAGATTGAGCTTGTCGGCATCGGGATGTTTCTCGACGCTCAGCACTTCGGCGACGACGACATTCGAAAAGTCGGCGCCGACGGCACGGCATTCCTCGACCTCGAGGCCCGCCATGGTCAGCAGATGACAAAGCTCCTCGGTCGAGAGCGCCGGATTGCAAAGGCTGCGAAGCCAGGATTCGGAAAATTGCATGGCTTATTGGAACTGCGAAAGGAAACGCAGATCGCCCTCAAAAAACAGGCGCAGGTCGGGAATCGAATAGCGCAGCATGGTCAGCCGGTCCGGCCCCATGCCGAAGGCAAAACCGGTGTACTTTTCCGGGTCGAAGCCGCCGCAGCGCAGGACATTCGGATGCACCATGCCGCAGCCGGCGATCTCGAGCCAGCGACCTTCCAGCGATCCGCTCATGAACGCGACATCGATTTCCGCCGAGGGCTCGGTGAAAGGGAAAAAGGAGGGACGGAAACGTACCTTGAGATCATCGGACTCGAAGAAGCGTCGCAGGAAATCCGCCACCACGCCCTTGAGGTCGGCAAAGCTGACGCTCTCCCCCACCCAGAGGCCCTCGACCTGGTGGAACATCGGCGAATGCGTGGCATCGGAGTCGACGCGATAGACGCGGCCGGGGCAGATAACGCGCAGTTCGGGCATCGTCTGCAGATGTTTGTAGCGTTCGGTATGCGCCAGCATGGAGCGGATCTGCACCGGGCTGGTATGGGTTCGCAGCAGCACATCGTCCTGCACCTTGCCGTCCTCCCCCTGAAGATAGAAGGTGTCGTGCATGGAACGCGCGGGATGATTCTCCGGCGTGTTGAGTGCGGTGAAGTTATGCCAGTCGGTTTCGATTTCAGGACCGTCGGCGACATCAAAACCGATGGAACGGAACAGTTGTTCGATGCGATCCAGGCTGATGGTCACCGGATGCAGGCTGCCGCGCAACTGGCCGCGACCGGGCAGCGTAACGTCCAGTGCCTCGGTCGCCAGTTGGACTTCGAGTTGGGCATTCTTCAGCGCATCGCGGCGCGTCGCCAGCGCCGACTCGATGCGCTGCTTGGCGATGTTGATCGAGGCACCGGCCGTCTTGCGCTCTTCAGCCGGAAGTTTGCCGAGGCCCTTGAGCAACGCCGTCAGCGAACCTTCCTTGCCCAGGTAGCGCGCCTTGGCGTCTTCCAGCTTTGCCGGCTCGGTGGCGGCGGCAAAATCGGACGTCGCGGAAGCTACAAGTTGATCCAGGTTATCCATTGATCACGATGCAAAAACAACAGTAAAAAAGGAGGCCCCAATCACCCTGGGCCTCCTTCTCGGGGTGCAGCGGGACTCAGGCCGTCAGCTTGGCCTTGGCCTGTTCGGCCAGGGCCGCAAATGCCGGCTTGTCGAACACGGCGAGGTCTGCCAGCACCTTGCGATCGACTTCGATCGAGGCCTTCTTCAGCCCGTTCATGAAAGTGCTGTACTTCATGCCCAGTTCGCGAGCCGCCGCATTGATACGGGCGATCCAAAGAACGCGGAACTGACGTTTGCGCTGACGACGGTCGCGATAGGCATATTGCCCGGCCTTCATCACCGCTTCCTTGGCGATGCGATAGACCTTGCTGCGACGGCCGCGGTAACCCTTGGCCAGGTCGAGAACCTTCTTGTGGCGCGCGCGCGCCGTTACACCACGTTTTACTCTTGGCATGGTGTCTCTCCTTAACCGTTGGGCAGCATGGCGCGTACCGACTTCGAGTCGGAGGCATGCACGGTGTGGACACCGCGCAACTGGCGCTTGCTCTTGGTAGTTTTCTTGGTCAGGATGTGGCGCTTGAACGCACTCCCGCGTTTGATGCCGCCGGAAGCGCGTATGACAAAGCGCTTCTTGGCACCACTCTTGGTCTTCATCTTCGGCATCGAAGATCTCCCTATTACATGGCTGCCAGGTGTTTCCCGCCTCGGGAATGCTTGGTGACCCGCAACCACTTCTTGTTTCTGCATGCCTGGGCATGCAGAACAAATTTCAAATGCTCAATGCGGCTTTTTCTTGGAGGCTGCCAGCACCATGATGAGCTGACGTCCTTCCATTTTCGGCCACTGCTCTACCATCGCCTGCTGCTCGAGATCCAGCTTGATCCGCTCCAGCATGCGCATGCCGATTTCCTGGTGCGCCATTTCGCGACCGCGAAAGCGCAAGGTTATTTTTGCCTTGTCACCTTCGCTCAGAAACTTGATCACATTGCGCAGCTTGATCTGGTAATCGTTTTCGTCCGTACCCGGCCGGAACTTGACTTCCTTCACCACCACCTGCTTCTGCTTCAGCTTGGCCTCATGCTGACGCTTGGCCTCTTGATACTTGAACTTGCCGATGTCCATGATCTTGCAGACTGGCGGTACGGCCGTAGGCGCGATTTCCACCAGATCCACACCGGCCTCTTCGGCCAGCGCCAGCGCCTGACGAATCGGGACAATGCCCAGTTGCTCCCCGTCTTCCCCGACCAGACGAACCTCGGGGGTGGTGATCTCTTCGTTGAGACGCTGCGATTTATCCTGAGCGATGGTTCAAATCTCCAAAAAATCCAAAAAAATCAGACCGCTACGCTTCTGCTGCACTGTTCATGCAACAGACGTTCGATCAAGGCCTGGGGGGACATCTGCCCGAGATCCAGATTGCCGCGGGCACGTAAAGCGACCAACCCTGCGGCCTTTTCCTTGTCACCCACAACAACGATGTAAGGCCGCTTCAACAAGCTATGTTCGCGTATTTTATAGTTTATCTTCTCTCCGCGCAAATCGCTCTCGACGCGCAGGCCGGCTTCGCGCAACATTTTCGCCACAGCCTCGGCGTATTCCGTCTGCGCTTCGGAGATATTGGTCACCACCACCTGCACCGGTGCCAGCCACAACGGGAAGGCGCCGGCATGGTTTTCGACCAGAATGCCGATGAAACGCTCGAGCGAACCGAGAATCGCCCGGTGCAGCATCACCGGGGTATGGCGGCTGTTGTCTTCGCCGACGTATTCGGCGCCAAGCCGCCCGGGCATTGAAAAGTCCACCTGCACCGTGCCGCACTGCCAGGAGCGGCCGATGGCATCCTTGATGTGGAATTCGATTTTGGGTCCGTAGAAGGCGCCTTCGCCCGGAAGTTCCTCCCAGGACAAGCCGCTGGCCGTCAGGGCCGCACGCAACGCGTCCTCGGCCTTGTCCCAAAGATGATCGGCGCCGACCCGCCCTTCCGGACGCAGCGCCAGCTTGACGGCGACTTCGCTGAAGCCGAAATCGGCATAGACCTCGCGCACCAGATCGTTGAAGGCCGTCACCTCGGACTGGATCTGGTCTTCGGTGCAAAAAATGTGTCCGTCATCCTGAGTGAAGCCGCGCACGCGCATGACTCCGTGCAACGCGCCCGAGGGTTCGTTGCGGTGGCAGGAACCGAACTCGCCGTAACGCAGCGGCAGGTCGCGATAGGAGCGAACATCGGTATTGAAGATCTGCACATGCCCGGGACAATTCATCGGCTTCACCGCGTAATCGCGGCTCTCCGACTCGGTGGTGAACATGTTGTGCTTGAAATGCTCCCAATGGCCCGAGCGCTCCCACAAGCTGCGATCGAGAATCTGCGGGCAGCGCACTTCCTGATAGCCGTTCTCGCGATAGATGCGGCGCATGTATTGCTCCACTTCCTGCCACACGGCCCAGCCGTGCGGATGCCAGAACACCATGCCGGGCGCCTCTTCCTGTAGATGAAACAGGTCGAGTTGGCGGCCGAGCTTGCGGTGGTCACGCTTCTCGGCCTCTTCCAGCATGCGCAGATGCGCATCGAGTTCATCCTTCTTCGCCCATGCCGTGCCGTAGATGCGCTGCAACTGCTCGTTCTTCTGGTCGCCGCGCCAGTAGGCGCCGGCCACTTTCATCAGCTTGAAAACCTTGAGCCTGCCGGTGGCCGGAACGTGCGGACCGCGACAAAGGTCGACGAAGTCACCCTCGCGATAGAGCGAAACATCCTCGCCCTGGGGTATCGCCGCAATCAGTTCCGCCTTGTAGTGTTCGCCGATGGACTTGAAGAACTCCACCGCCTTGTCGCGCGACCAGACCTCGCGCGTAACCGGAAAATCCTTTTTCGCCAGTTCGGCCATGCGCTGCTCGATGGCCTCCAGGTCTTCCGGCGTGAAGGGGCGCTTGCAGGCAAAGTCGTAATAAAAGCCGTTTTCGATCACCGGACCGATGGTTACCTGCGCTTCCGGAAACAGTTCCTTGACCGCATACGCCAGCAGATGCGAGGTCGAATGGCGGATGATGTCGAGGCCGTCGGCATCCTTCTCGGTGACGATGGCGACCTGCGCATCCCGCTCGACAAGGAAAGAGGTATCGACCAGCACGCCGTCGACGCGACCGGCCAGTGCCGCCTTGGCCAGACCGGCGCCGATCGAGGCCGCAAACTCCCCAACCGTCAGCGCTTGCGGGTATTCGCGTTTCGATCCATCAGGCAGGGTGATCACCGGCATTTTCGCTAGCTCCAGAAAAGCAACAGGGCGCACGGTCCACGCGGAAATCACGCGGTGCGCCCTGCACATTCATTTGAGCAAATTTTATCACAGCACCCCCCTCCCTTGCGGCATCATTCCGCTGTTGCCACAAGACAAGAGGAGGCATTAATGGATATCGACGCTTTCATGGAGGGCTACAAGCGCGCATGGGAAACCAGCGACGAGAATCTTCTGGCATCGCTGTTCGCGCCGGACGGCTGCTATCGCAACACCCCATTCGCCGTACAGCAGGGGCACGAGGCCATCAAGCAGTACTGGCAACGGACCAAGCTGCAGACCGATATCCGGCTCACCTACGAGGTGCTGCACCGCCACGCCACCGGAGGTATCACCCACTGGCACACCACCTATCAGGTGACCTCGGAAGACATGTTCAAGATGTGGGCCACATCGACGGGTACCAACATGCTGGCACGCAAGGCCGGCGACCCGCTGCCACGGCTGGCGCTGGACGGCATCGCAGTCGTCGAACTTGGCGGCGACGGTCTATGCCGCGATTTCCGCATCTGGTGGCACAGCCGGATCGACGACTGACGCGAACCCGCCAGGCATCACCAATGATTACCCGCCGAAGGCCTTCCGCACTGCCGCCGCGATCGCCTCGGCCTGAGCCTTGACGATAGAGGCGTCGCGCCCTTCCACCATCACCCGCAGCAGGGGTTCCGTGCCGGAGGGACGCAACAGCACCCGTCCGCCACCGTCGAGTGTGGCCTCGGCTGCCTTCACCGCCGCGCGGATGCCGGAGTCGGCCTCCCACTTAAAACCGGATGGCATGCGCACGTTGATCAGCAGTTGCGGATACAGCGTCAGGTCCGCACAGGCCTCGGCAAGGGTTTCGCCGCTGGCGCGCAGCGCGGCCAGCACCTGCAAGGCCGCGATGATGCCGTCGCCGGTGGTATGGCGGTCGAGACAGATGATGTGCCCGGAATTCTCGCCGCCGAGCAACCAGCCCTTCTCCTTCATCATTTCCAGGACATAGCGGTCACCCACCCTGGCGCGACCGCAAACGATGCCCAGACGAGCGAGGGCGTGCTCGAATCCGAGATTGCTCATCAGCGTGCCGGCCACCCCCGGCACAGCCTGGCTGCGGGCACGATGGCGGGCTATGACGTAGAGCAACTGATCACCGTCATAAATAGTGCCCGCCGCATCGACCATCACCAGCCGGTCGCCGTCGCCATCGAGCGCGATGCCGCAGTCGCCAGCATGGTCCAGCACAGCGCGGCGCAGCGCAGCGGGCGCCGTGGCGCCGACATCCTGGTTGATGTTCAAGCCATTCGGGCTGTCACCGACGCCGACCACCTCGGCGCCGAGTTCATGGAAGACGCTCGGCGCCACGTGGTAAGCCGCGCCATGGGCGCTGTCCACCACGATCCTGAGGCCGCGCAGGTCAAGATCGTTGGGGAAGGTGCTTTTGCAGAATTCGATGTAGCGGCCGGCGGCGTCATCCACCCGGCGCGCCTTGCCGAGCCGCGCCGACTCCATGCACAGCATCGGCTGTTCGAGCCGCGCCTCGATATCGAGCTCCACCGCGTCCGGCAGCTTGGTACCCTGCGCCGAAAAGAACTTGATGCCATTGTCGTCGAATGGATTGTGCGAGGCGGAAATCACCACGCCCGCCTGCAGGCGCAGGGCGCGCGTGAGGTAGGCAACGGCCGGTGTCGGCATCGGCCCGCACAGCATGACATCGACGCCTGCGGCGGAAAATCCCGCCTCAAGCGCGGCCTCCAGCATGTAGCCGGAAATGCGCGTGTCCTTGCCGATCAGCACCGCAGGACGATCGACGGGCCGCGACCCGTCGCGCGCCACCAGGGCCGAGCCTGCGGCAAATCCGAGGCGCATGACAAAGTCCGGCGTTATGGGTGACTGGCCGACGCGGCCGCGAATGCCATCGGTACCAAAATATTTGCGTCCCATTCAGTAGTCCTCCACAGCTTGCAAGACGGCCAGGGCGTCGCCCATTGCGGCGACGTCATGTACGCGCACCATGCGCGCACCGCGCTGGACCGCCAGGACATGCGCCGCCACTCCGGCGTATACGCGCTCCGACGCCGCGCGCCCGGTGAGCAGGCCGAGCAGCGACTTGCGCGACAAACCCACCAGCAGAGGCAGGCCCGGCACCACCAGTTCGCCAAGGCGGCGCAACAACTCGATGTTGTGCGCCAGCGTCTTGCCGAAGCCGAAACCGGGATCGACCGCAATCCGGCTCAGGCTGATGCCCGCCGCTTCCGCCGCAGCGACGCGCCCGGCGAGAAAATCCGCAACTTCAGCAAGGACATCCCGATACCTGGGATCGTCCTGCATGGTTCCCGGATCGCCCTGCATATGCATCAGGCAAACCCCTGCCTGGCTGGCGGCAACGATCTCGAGCGCACCCGGCGCACGCAGCGCATTGATGTCGTTGATCATGTCGGCGCCGGCCGCCAGCACGGCGCGCATCACCTGCGGCTTGACGGTATCGACCGACAGCGGCACGCCGCAGTCGCGCAGGCCGTCGATCACCGGCAGCAAGCGGTCGATCTCTTCTTGCGCCGGCACCGGCGTCGCCCCCGGGCGCGACGACTCGGCGCCGATATCGAGAATGTGCGCACCGTCTTCCATCAGGCGCCTGCCCTTGGCTATGGCGGCGGCCACATTGCCGTGCAGTCCATCCCCCGAAAACGAATCGTCGGACAGATTGACGATGCCCATGATGAGCGGGCGCCCGGCATTGAGAACGTAGCGGCCGCAGTGGAAATATTGGGTCATGTAAAAATCAGGAATCAAGCAGCGGAATGCAGCCGGCGCCCGGCGCCGTCCCCGTTGCCGATCGCTGATTCCTGATTCCTGTTATCCGAACCTCAGGCCGGTGCCGGCGCGGTCGGCTCGGGGCCGGGCGCGCTGTCACCTCGCGGGACCGGCGGCGCACTGGAAGGCTTGGGCGGGCGCGGCGGCAGGCCGGCCATGATGTCGTTGATCTGGTCGGCATCGATGGTTTCCATTTCCAGCAGGGCCGCCGTCATGGCCTCGACCTTGTCGCGGTTGTCTTCCAGCAGACGGCGGGCACGCGCATACTGTTCATCAAGCATGCGGCGAATCTCGACATCCACCTTCTGCATGGTGGATTCGGACATGTTCTTGTGCGTCGTGACCGAACGGCCGAGAAAAATCTCGCCTTCCTCTTCGCCATAGACCATCGGCCCCAGGCTGTCGGACATGCCCCACTGCGTCACCATGCGCCGCGCCAGATCGGTGGCGCGCTGAAAATCGTTCGATGCGCCGGTCGTCATCTGCTGCATGAACAACTCTTCCGCAATGCGGCCGCCGAAGAGGACCGTGATGGTGCTGAGCAAACGCTCGCGATCCTGGCTGTAGCGTTCCTGATCCGGCAACTGCATGGTCAGACCCAGAGCACGGCCACGCGGAATGATGGTCACCTTGTGCACCGGATCGGTCTTGGGCAGCAACTTGGCAACCACGGCATGGCCGGATTCGTGATACGCGGTGTTCTTGCGTTCCTCTTCGGGCATGACCATGGAGCGGCGCTCGGCGCCCATCATGATCTTGTCCTTGGCCCGTTCGAAGTCTTCCATATCCACCAGACGCTTGTTGCTGCGCGCGGCGAACAGCGCCGCCTCATTGACCAGATTGGCCAGATCGGCGCCGGAAAATCCGGGGCAGCCGCGGGCGAGGATCGACGCGTCGATGTCCGTCGCGATCGGTACCTTGCGCATATGCACCTTGAGAATCTGTTCGCGCCCGCGGATGTCCGGCAGCGGCACCACCACTTGGCGGTCGAAGCGACCCGGGCGCAGCAGCGCCGGATCGAGCACGTCGGGACGATTCGTGGCGGCCACCACAATCACGCCGGCCGAGCCTTCAAAGCCGTCCATTTCGACCAGCATCTGGTTCAGGGTCTGTTCGCGCTCGTCGTTGCCGCCACCGAGGCCGGCACCGCGCTGGCGTCCGACGGCATCCAGTTCGTCGATGAAGATGATGCACGGCGCAGCCTTCTTGGCTTGGTCGAACATGTCGCGCACTCGCGCCGCACCGACACCGACGAACATCTCGACGAAGTCGGAACCGGAAATCGAGAAGAACGGCACCTTGGCCTCGCCGGCAATGGCCTTGGCCAGCAGGGTCTTGCCGGTGCCTGGCGAACCGACCAGCAGCACGCCGCGCGGAATGCGGCCGCCGAGTTTCTGGAACTTGGTCGGATCACGCAGGAAATCGACCATCTCGTAGACTTCTTCCTTGGCCTCATCACAGCCCGCCACATCGGCAAAGGTGATGGTATTGGATGATTCATCCATCATCCGCGCCCGGCTCTTGCCGAAGGAAAAAGCCCCGCCCTTGCCGCCGCCCTGCATCTGACGCATGAAGAAGACCCAGACGCCTATCAGCAGCAGCATCGGGAACCAGGAGACAAAGATGTTGGTGAGGAAAGATTGCTCCTCCTCGGGCTTGGCGACCACCTTGACGTTGTTCTTCAACAGATCCGACACCATCCACAGGTCCGGCGGTGCATAGGTGGTGATGCGCTTGCCGTCCGTGGTAGTGGCTTCCAGCGTGCGCCCCTGAATCACCACCTTGGTGATGCGGCCCTGCTTCACCTCTTCAAGGAACTGCGAGTACTCCAGCGATCCGGGCACAGCCTGGCGCGTATTGAACTGATTGAACACCGTCATCAGCACAATACCGATCACCAGCCAGATCGCCATGTTTTTGAACATATTATTCAAGGTGGAGCCTCTCTTTCCCTCAATCGGGACTGCATATCAGTTCATTCTAGTGCTGATTCCCATGACCTGCAAACCACGGTCAGGCCCGCTTGCCCCGCGCCAGGAGGTAAATCTCGGCACTCCGGTTCCTTGAGGCAGCCGGCTTTCTCATTTGCAAGGTCTGAAACTGCTGCTGCATGGCACGGCGCAGTTCCATGAAGCCATCGCCCTGGAATACCTTGACCAGCATGTCACCGCCGGGCTTCAAGTGCAGCGCGCAAAACTCGAGGGTCAGTTCGGCCAGGACCATCACGCGCGCTTGATCGACCATGCCGATGCCCGACATATTGGGGGCCATGTCCGACAATACAAGGTCGACCTGGCGGCCGGCGAGGATATCGGCCAGCGCCTGCAGCACCGCGTCCTCGTGGAAATCGCCCTGAATGAACTCGACACCGTGCACGGGGTCCATCGGCAGCAGATCGAGTGCCACCAGTCGCCCGCCGGGCGCCACGCGCTTCGCCGCCACCTGTGACCAGCTGCCGGGCGCAGAGCCGAGGTCGACCACCGTCATGCCCGGCCGCAACAGCTTGTCCTTGTCGTCGATTTCCGTCAGTTTGAAGGCGGCGCGCGAACGCCAGCCCTCCACCCGGGCGCGCTGCACGTAGGCATCGTTGACGTGCTCGGTGATCCACGCCTTGGTGGTCTTGTTCTTCTTGACCTTCTTGTTGCTCTCGATCTTCCCGCTCACGCTACAATCCCGTCATGACTGAACTTGCCCCCACCCAACGCCGCGCCCTGCGGGCCGCCGCGCATCATCTGAATCCCGTCGTATCCATCAGCCAGAAGGGGCTCACACCTTCCGTTCTGGCCGAGATCGACCGTTGCCTCAAGGCTCACGAACTGATCAAGCTGAGACTTTACGGCATCGAACGCGAAGATCGCGATGCCCTGTTCGCTGAAATCTGCACGGCCCTGACTTGCGTTGCCGTGCAGCACATAGGCAATCTGCTGGTGCTCTGGCGGGAGAATCCCAAGGATACCGAAGCGCAGAAGCCGGCCACGACGAGACGTCGCAAGGAGCCGCCGGCGACCAAGAAGCAGGCCGCCGCGCGCGCCGAGGCCCGTAGCCGGAAAAGTTAGCGCCGCCGGCCCCTGTCCTGCAGTATCACCAGCGCGACCCCGAGCAGGCATTGCAGCAGATAGAGTCCGCTGGAAACGCCATGCCAGGCGGCGAAGCGATCGTGCAAGGCGCTCTCCATGACCTGGCGCGGCAGCGCGTCGGCCTTCAATTGCGCCAATACCGGCTGCACGCCGAAGTGGCCCGCCGCGGTAAGGACGAGCATCAGCAGCACGATCCAGAACACGCCGGACTGGATCGCCCGCCAGCCTTTGGCAAACAAAACATACAGGGCGAGGTAGGCGCCGCAAGCGAAACCCATCCATGCCGTGATGGTGAACATCTCGCCGGCCAGATTGCCGGCCATTGTGCGATCCGCAAGCTGGGCGAACAACACGGGCGCGGCGATGAAACCGATGGCCAGCATGCCGCCGACCCAGACGGCAACCGCGATGCTGTACAGCGCGGAGGCCAGCCTGCCCATCTCAGACGTATTTGACGTCGAGTATTTCGTACTCGCGCCGCCCGCCCGGGGTCTGTACCTCGGCTACGTCGCCGGCAAACTTGCCGATCAGTGCGCGCGCCACCGGGGAGTTCAGCGAAATCATGCCGGACTTGATGTCGGCCTCGTCGTCGCCGACGATCTGGTAGGTGACGACGCTGCCGTTTTCCGTGTCTTCGAGTTCAACCGTGGCCGCGAACACCACGCGACCATCAGCGTCCAACGACGCCGGATCGATGATCTGCGCGTTGCCGAGTTTGCCCTCGACCTCCTTGAGGCGTCCTTCGATGAAACCTTGACGTTCCTTGGCCGCATCGTACTCGGCGTTCTCCGACAGGTCGCCATGAGAGCGCGCCTCGGCGATGGCCGCGATCACCGCCGGCCGGTCGACCGTCTTCAGTCGCTGCAGTTCCTTGCGCAACAGTTCCGCGCCACGCAGGGTAATCGGGTATTTTGCGCTCATGCTCAGGTTCCGGCCACTGCGTTTGACGCCGCAAAGCCGGCCTTCAATTCGGCGTGCAAGGCTTGCAGGGAATAGGTTTCAAGACCGGCGTGACGCATGCCGGCGCAGGCGGCGCGAGCGCCTTCGATAGTGGTAAACAGCGTTACCTTGGCGCCCAGTGCAGAAGTGCGGATGGAACGCGAGTCCGCGATCGCGGTGCGCTTTTCCTCTACCGTGTTCACAATCAGCGCGATCTCGCCGTTCTTGATCATGTCCACGACGTGCGGCCGCCCCTCGGTGACCTTGTTCACAACCCCGACCGGGATGCCGGCCGCGGCTATGGCACCCGCCGTACCACGGGTGGCGACCAGCGCAAAGCCAAGTTCATGCAACTCGCGCGCGACATCAATGGCCTTCGGCCTGTCGGCGGGTTTGACACTGACGAAAACCTTTCCCGATGTCGGCAGCCGCGTTCCGGCGGCGAGTTGCGACTTGACGAAGGCTTCGCCGAAGGTACGGCCGACGCCCATCACCTCGCCGGTGGATTTCATCTCGGGACCGAGGATGGTATCGACGCCGGGGAACTTGATGAACGGGAATACCGCTTCCTTGACTGAAAAATACGGCGGAATAACCTCGCGCGTCACACCCTGGTCGGCCAGGCTGCGCCCGGCCATGCAGCGTGCGGCAATCTTGGCCAGCGGCAAACTGGTGGCCTTGGAGACGAACGGGACGGTGCGTGACGCACGCGGATTGACTTCCAGAACGTAGACCACCGCTTCCGCCCCGATGCCCTGAATGGCGAACTGGACGTTCATGAGGCCGATGACATTGAGGCCCTTCGCCATCATTTCGGTCTGGCGGCGCAACTCGTTCTGAATCTCCGGCGAAAGCGAGAACGGCGGCAGCGAACAGGCCGAATCGCCCGAATGCACGCCGGCCTGTTCGATGTGTTCCATGATGCCGCCGATCAGCACCTGGCTGCCGTCCGACAAGGCGTCGACATCCACCTCGATGGCGTCATTAAGGAAGCGATCGAGCAGCACCGGCGAATCGAATGACACCTTGATCGCGTCGCGCATGTAGCGTTCGAGATCCTTCTGCTCATGGACGATTTCCATGGCGCGCCCGCCCAGCACATAGGACGGCCGCACCACCAGCGGATAACCGATCTCGGCTGCCAGGCGGATTGCATCCGGCTCGGTGCGCGCGGTGCGGTTCGGCGGCTGTTTCAGGCCCAGTTGGTGCAGCAGTTTCTGGAAGCGCTCGCGGTCCTCGGCGGCGTCAATCATGTCGGGACTGGTGCCGATGATGGGAACGCCGTTGGCTTCGAGTTCGCGCGCGCGCTTCAGCGGCGTCTGGCCGCCGAACTGGACGATGACGCCGGCCGGCTGTTCGACGTGAACGATCTCAAGAATGTCTTCCAGCGTCACCGGCTCGAAATACAGGCGATCCGAGGTGTCGTAGTCGGTGGACACGGTCTCCGGATTGCAGTTGACCATGATGGTCTCATAGCCGTCCTCGCGCATGGCCAGCGCCGCATGCACACAGCAGTAATCAAACTCGATGCCCTGGCCGATACGGTTGGGGCCGCCGCCCAGCACCATGATCTTCCTGCGCGTGCTCGGCAGCGCTTCGCATTCTTCCTCGTAGGTCGAGTACATGTAGGCGGTTGACGTCGCGAACTCGGCGGCGCAGGTATCGACGCGCTTGTACACGGGGCGGATGTTCAGGCGGTGGCGCAATTCGCGCACCGCCGTCTCGCCGGCGCCGACGATGGTGCCGATGCGACGATCCGAAAAGCCCTTGCGCTTCAGGCCACGCAGGGTCGCCGCGTCAAGGTCATCCAGCTTCTGCGACTTCATCCAGCCTTCGGTGGTGATGATGTCCTCAATCTGCACCAGGAACCATGGATCGATCTTGGTCAGGTCGAACACCTGCTGCAGCGAGTAGCCTTCGCGGAAAGCCTGGGCGACGTACCAGATGCGCTGCGGACCGGGGCTGGCCAGTTCGCGATTGATTTCCTCGCGGTCAGCCTCGATCTCGTCGAAGCCATAGACGCTGACTTCAAGTCCGCGCAGGGCCTTCTGCATCGATTCCTGGAAGCTGCGGCCGATCGCCATGACTTCGCCGACCGACTTCATCTGCGTTGTCAGGCGGTCGTTGGCCTGCGGAAACTTCTCGAAGGCAAAGCGCGGTACCTTGGTCACCACGTAGTCGATCGACGGCTCGAAGGAGGCCGGCGTGGCGCCGCCGGTAATGTCGTTCTTCAGTTCGTCCAGCGTATAGCCGACGGCCAGTTTGGCCGCCACCTTGGCAATCGGAAAACCGGTTGCCTTCGAAGCCAGCGCCGAGGAACGCGACACGCGCGGGTTCATCTCGATCACCACCATGGCGCCAGTCTCGGGATTGATGGCGAACTGCACGTTGGAACCGCCGGTATCGACGCCGATCTCGCGCAGCACGGCAATGCTGGCGTTGCGCATGATCTGGTATTCGCGGTCGGTCAGGGTCTGCGCCGGGGCGACCGTGATCGAATCGCCGGTATGGACGCCCATCGGATCGAGGTTCTCGATCGAGCAGATGATGATGCAATTGTCCTTGTGGTCGCGCACCACCTCCATCTCGTACTCTTTCCAGCCCAGCAGCGATTCCTCGATGAGCAGTTCCCGCGTCGGCGATGCATCGAGGCCGCGCTTGCATATCTCGACGAACTCCTCCTGATTGTAGGCAATGCCGCCGCCGGAGCCGCCCATGGTGAAGGATGGCCGGATGATGGCCGGAAAGCCGATGGCGCCCTGCACCTGCTGCGCCTCTTCCATGCTGTGGGCGATGCCGGAGCGGGCCGAACCGAGGCCGATGCGGGTCATGGCCTGCTTGAACTTCTCGCGGTCCTCGGCCATGTCGATGGCTTCGCGCGAAGCGCCGATCATCTCGACGCCGTATTTCTCCAGCACGCCGTGCTTGGCCAGATCGAGCGCACAGTTCAGCGCGGTCTGTCCGCCCATGGTCGGCAGGACGGCATCCGGCCGCTCCTTGGCGATGATGTTCTCCAGCACGCGCCAGGTAATCGGCTCGATGTAGGTCACGTCGGCCATTTCCGGATCGGTCATGATCGTGGCCGGATTGGAGTTGACCAGAATCACCCGGTAGCCCTCTTCGCGCAGGGCCTTGCAGGCCTGGGCGCCGGAATAATCGAACTCGCAGGCCTGACCGATGATGATCGGGCCGGCGCCGATGATCAGGATGCTGTGTATGTCGCTACGCTTGGGCATGACGCTTGTACATGATATTTGCCTGTCAATTCAGGGTCGAGTTGGCGAGTCTGGCGCCAAATCCGATAAACATTGCGCCGACACCGCCGGTGGTACCCGCGGCAAGCCGGCGCCGGCTGCGAAACTGCTGCGCCAGATGGGCTCCCCCCAGAATCAGCGCGGACAGATACAGCCCGCTGATGACCTGGCAGATCAACCCGAGAATGGCGAAGGAAAGCGCCGGCCAGGCGTAGCCCGGATCAACGAACTGGATGAAGAAGGAAACGAAGAACATGATGGCTTTGGGGTTCATCAGGCTGATCGCAAGTGCGGTCTGAAACGGCCGCGTCGCATCGATCCCGGGCCGGGTCGCAGCAAGCTGTGTGCGACCGTACCATGTCTCGCGGGCGGCCCGCAGCAGACCGACGCCCATCCACGCCAGATACCCCGCACCGATGTACTTGAGCACCATGAACAGTGCCGGACTGGCCTGCAACAGGGAGGCCACACCGGTCGCCGAAAGCACCATCAGGATCGTATCGCCGGCAAAAATTCCGCAGGCGCCGAGATAGCCGGCACGAACGCCGCGCTGGGAAGCCAGCGAAAGAACATAGAGCGAATTCGGTCCCGGCAGCAGCACGATAAAAATCGTGCCCAGCACATAGGTTGCGAGATCGGTAATGCCGTACGCCATGAGCTACTTCGCCGCCATCGACTGAATGAAGCGGTCAAACAGATAGGCCACGTCGTGCGGCCCCGGACTGGCTTCCGGATGCCCCTGGAAGCAGAATGCCGGCCGGTCGGTCCAGGCCATGCCCTGCAGGCTGCCGTCGAACAACGAAACGTGGGTCACTTTCACGTTGGCCGGCAGGCTCGCCGGATCCACGGCGAAGCCGTGGTTCTGGCTGGTGATCAGCACCTGCCCGGTTTCGAGATCCTTGACCGGGTGATTGGCGCCATGATGGCCGAATTTCATTTTCAGTGTCCTGCCGCCGCCCGCCAGCCCCATCAACTGGTGGCCGAGGCAGATGCCGAAGGTCGGCAGGCGGCGATCAAGAAACTCGCGGATCGCCGCCACCGCATAGTCGCAAGGCTCGGGGTCGCCCGGACCGTTGGATAGAAAAATGCCATCAGGATTAAGCGCCAGCACCTCTGCCGCCGGCGTCCGCGCCGGCACCACGGTGACTTTGCAGCCGCGCGAGGCGAGCATGCGCAGAATGTTGCGCTTGACACCGAAGTCGTAGGCCACGACGTGGAAACGCTCGCTGCCGGGAATCTGGTCCGACCGCGTAAAACCGGCACCAAGCTTCCACTCGCCCTCGCGCCAGACATAGGACTGTTCGACACTCACCACTTGCGCCAGGTCCATTCCGGCGAGACCGGGAAAGGCGCGCGCCTGGGCCACCGCAGCATCAACATCAAGCGGGCCGCCCGTCATCAGACAGCCGGCCTGGGCGCCCTTTTCGCGCAGGATGCGGGTCAGCTTGCGCGTGTCGATGTCGGCCAACCCGAGCACGTTCTCGGCCCGCAGATAGGCATCGAGGCTCTGCTCGCTGCGGAAATTCGAGGCCAGCAACGGCAGGTCACGGATCACCAGGCCGGCGGCATGGATGCCGGCGGCCTCGCAGTCTTCGCGATTGACACCGTAGTTGCCGATGTGGGGATAGGTGAGAGTGACGATCTGACGGGTGTAGGACGGATCGGTCAGGATTTCCTGATAGCCGGTCAGCGCGGTGTTGAAAACCACTTCACCCACGCTGCTGCCGCTGGCGCCGATACCCTTGCCTTGAAACACCGTTCCGTCGGCCAGAGCAAGAAGGGCGGGCGGAAAGTGAGGCACGATGGGACTCCCGGAACAAGAATATTCTGCAATCGGAACCGGACGCCGCTTGATTCACATAGCGTTCGGCAAACCCTCCGATTATAACTTGTCAGCCCGCCTATAGCAAAGCGCCGGCCACGGCGGACCGCGTCCGATTTGCGCTCAAAGCCGGCGCGGCAGGGCTGCCGCCAGGCTGTGCGCCGATATTCCGGCTACCTCAGCCCCAGCACATCCTGCATGTCGAACAGTCCGCGCTCGCGGCCGCTCATGAAGCGGCCGGCGCGCAGGGCGCCCAGCGCGTAGGGCATGCGACTGGCCGACTTGTGCGTGATCTCGATGCGCTCGCCGGCACCGGCAAACATCACGGTATGGTCGCCGACAATGTCGCCGCCGCGGATGGTTGAAAAACCGATTTGCGCTGCCGGCCGCTCGCCGGTATGCCCTTCGCGGCCATATACGGCGCACCCCGACAAGTCCCGGCCGAGTGCCGCCGCCACCACTTCCCCCATGCGCAGCGCCGTACCCGACGGCGCATCCACCTTGTGGCGATGATGCGCCTCGATCACTTCGACGTCGTAGCCTTCGTTGAGGATGCGCGCCGCGACATCAAGCAGGCGGAACACGGCATTGACGCCCACCGCCATGTTCGGCGCGAACACGATCGGAATCTCCTGCGCTGCGTCTTCAATGGCCTTTTTGCCCGGCGCCGAAAACCCGGTAGTACCGATGACCAGGTTGACGCGATGGCGCCGGCAGGCCTGCAGATGATCCAGCGTGCCTTCCGGCCGCGTAAAGTCGATCAGACAGTCCGACACCGCCAGCGCGGCATTGAGGTCGGCTCCGATCAGGACGCCGCAAGGAGCGCCCACCAACTCGCCGGCATCCTTGCCGAGAAACGGACTGCTGCTGTGCTCGAGCGCGGCGGCCAGGGTTCCGCCTGTGTCCTGCTGCAAAGCCTCGATCAGGGTGCGGCCCATGCGTCCGGAACTGCCGGCAATGGCATAGCGAATCTTCTTCATGCCCTACTTCTTCTCTTCTTCTTTGGCCGCTGCCGGGACGGCTGGTCCCGGTATCTCGATGACCTGTGTCGCCGCCCTTGGCGCTTCTGCCTTGCCACCCTCGTCGGCGACGACGTCGCCGGCGACACGCGCAAGCTTGTTGCCCTCGAAGAACACCGTCAGAGAGCGCTGCTGAACCTCGCTGCGCCCCGATCGAAAGCGATACACATAGTCCCAGCGGTCGGCATGGAACATGTCGGCCACCAGAGGCGAGCCGAGGATGAAACGCACCTGGTCGCGGCTGAGACCGGGCTTCAACTGCGCCACCATCTCCTGAGTGACAAAATTGCCCTGCCGCACATCGATGCGATAGGGAGAGAGATAGTTCGTGACCGGCGGGATATTGGAACAGGCTGCCAGAAAAGGCAGGAGCAACAGAAATCGCTTCATCGGGAAATTCCGGGAAAACCACTATTCGGTCATGGCCGCCCGATTCCGGGCACGCCTTGTCTTTTCCCGACTGCATGATCCCAATCGGGGTGCGAAAACTATATCATAGCTGCCCGCCCATCACTGCGAGTCCCCGCGCCGACCCGAGCCGCGACTGCCTCTTCATGACCCATCCCGACGACCTCAAGAGCATCGGCCTCAAGGCAACCTATCCGCGGCTCAAGATCCTCGACCTCTTCCACAAGCTGCAGGATGAAGGTTCGGCGCGCCATGTCACGGCGGAAGACGTCTATCGCCACCTGCTGGCCGACGACATGGACATCGGGCTGGCCACCGTCTATCGCGTACTGACCCAGTTCGAGCACGCCGGCCTGCTGCAACGCCACCATTTTGAATCCGGCAAGGCGATCTTCGAACTCAACGAAGGCAAGCACCACGACCATCTGGTCTGCCTGCAATGCGGCCGGGTGGAAGAATTCTTTGACGCCGCCATTGAGAAGCGCCAGAACAAGATCGCCGAAGAACGCGGCTTCGCGGTGCGCGAACACGCTCTCTACCTCTACGTCGACTGCAAAAAACCCGACTGCGCGCATCGCAAGGCGGCAAGCTGAGCTTGGAAGCCTTTCTCACCTCGACCACGCTGGTCGCCATCGCCGAAATCGGCGACAAGACCCAATTGCTGTCCTTCGTCCTCGCCGCCCGGCTGCGCAAACCCCTGCCGATCATCGCCGGTATCTTTGTCGCCACGGTCCTCAATCACGCCCTCGCCGGCTCGGTCGGCGTCTGGCTGGCGCAACTGATCGCGCCGCAGTGGCTGCCGTGGATCACCGGCACGGTGTTCGTCGTCTTCGGCCTGTGGGCGCTGCACCCGGATTCACTCGACGAAGCTCCGACGCTGCATCGCGCCGGAGCCTTCGTCACCACCTGCATCGCCTTCTTCATCGCCGAAATGGGCGACAAGACCCAGTTCGCCACAATGGCGCTGGCGGCGCAGTTTCAAGGGGCGCTGGTCGCCGTGGTCATGGGAACCACGCTGGGCATGATGCTGGCTAATGTACCGGCAGTAATCGTCGGCGAGCGGCTGGCGAAACGCCTGCCGCTAAAGCTGATCCGCTGGATGGCCGCCGCCGTGTTCATCGCCACGGGCATCGTGACCATGCTTGGGGCACCTGGCCTGCCGGTCCAAGCCGGCAAATTTTTGGCTGTCCGGGTTCCGTGACCGAGCGTCAGCATTGCAACGCGCAGCGCTGATGTCTCTGGATTTGTAGTGAAACGCTCAATCCGAGTTCGGCCACAGCCAACCCCTCGCGACATGATAAATGTTAAATTTTCAGCGTCTGCTTTCACGCCGCATTGCCGCGACTCCTGTTCGCCATCCGGTTGCGCTGAACCTATTCCCAGTTTTTGGCTTCTTCAGTCGTATCGAAAACCCGAAACTTGTAGCGTGGCACTACCAGCGGCGCCAGAACCTCCCTCACATCGGCACCCACCGGACCTTGCGGCACAACGAAGGCAACTCGCACATCCGCATTCTTTTCCCTCGCGGCGGACGTCAGTGAGGCTGCGTACAACATCGCCAATCGTTCAATAGTGATAACGGTAGCCCGAGAAAAATCATTGATGATGATCTTCAGATTCGGGAAGCGAAGGTCGCTTCGAACGTCCTGAACGGAGCGGACATACTCCTCCCCGGACACTTGTCCAGAAAAGCACTTGTGAGCTTCGCGCTCGGACCAGATGATTTCAAAAGGCATACGCAACAAGAGGCCGAATGATTCTGTTCCCCAGTGTAAATCAAATAATTGCCGATCCGGGTCAGGCGTGGGCGCCCATCGCGCCCGTTGAAGCCCCGGCCGACAGGTATTTGCTCGAACCGGTTTGACTCCCGGCATCATAAAGCACGCAGTTGAGCGGGAGAAAAATCAGGTTGCCGGAAAAAACTAAGTAGAAACCGCAACCCGTTGCACATTTCACCGATATGCGAATTGGCAATATTTTGTAATTATGACGACTATCGGGTTACCAGTCTCAGGACAAGAGTTCTCACCGCGGCAACATTTTGCTTGTCCTCGTGAGCTGCCCAGAAACTGAGTGACGAAGGACCAGTCATGATCCATGAACGAAAATCGTCGTCTGCCAGCCTGGCGGTGTGGGTTGGCATGTCCGTATTGCTCGTGGCACATCCGGCGGACGCCGCCGACGTCGATGATCTATCCCTTGACGACCTGCTCAATACCAGAATTACCACGGCATCCAAGTTCAGTCAGCGCATTTCCGAATCACCTTCTACCGCCACGGTGATTCGCGGCGAGGAAATCCGCAGTCATGGCTGGCGCAATCTGAGCGAAGCTCTGGCCAGCGTGCGCGGCTTCGAGATCAGCACCGCCACCGATTATCGCTATCTGGGCGTACGCGGATTCAGCCAACCGGGGGACTACAACAGTCGCATCCTCCTGCTCATCGACGGCATTCCCGCCAACGACGGAATCTATGACCAGGCCATGATCGGCTCGGAATTTCCGCTCGACATGAACCTGATCGAGCGCATCGAAGTGGTACCCGGCCCGGGTTCGGCGCTGTATGGCGGCAACGCCTATCTTGCAGTAGTCAATGTCATTACCCGGCAGAGCGACAGTATTGGCCGCTCCGTGACAGTCGGAGCGGGCAGCAACGGCTTTTCAAGCGGCCAAGCCAATGCAGGCGGCAGGGACGGGACCGGGAGGCACTGGCTGATCTCGGCGTCGACCGAACGCTCGACCGGCTCGGCGAGGCATTTTCCACAATGGGACGGCATCGGCGGCGGCGATGGTTGGGCGCGCGGGTTGGACGACGAACGCCAACGCCGGCTGTTCCTGCGATACGGCGACGAAGACTGGAGCGTGCATCTGCTGCATGGCCGGCGCCAGAAGGAAGCGGCGGGCGCCCTCTATGCCACGGATTTTGACGTCCCCGTCACCAACATTGACGCCACCACACAGATCGGTCTGCGCTTTCAGCGCCCCCTCAAGACTACGTGGACGCTCGAAGGACAAGCCTATGCCGGGCAATTCCATTGGGAAGGTCGCTACCGCTACAGCGGTGCGTGGGAATCCGACATGGCCCGCTCGGGCTGGCTGGGGGGAAGCGCGCAACTGACGGGCAAACCGTGGGAGAACCAGACCTGGGTGCTGGGTGCCAGTATCCGGGATGATTTCAAGCGCGACCAGGAAAACACCGGCGGCCTCAGCCAGGGCAAGCGCCGCACCCTGAGCCTGTATGCGCAGGACGATATTCGCCTTACGAACATGTTTGCCCTGAACCTCGGCGGACGTTACGACCGCGACACGCTCGGCAGCCGCCAGGTGAGCCCGCGCGCAGCGCTGATCGTCAATCTGCCCGGCGCAACGGTGTTGAAACTGATGACCGGCAAAGCATTTCGTCCGCCCAATGCCTACGAATCGAATTACAGCTATCCGGGAACCCAACTGGCCGGAGGTACTCTGAAGCCGGAACGCATAGCCACCACGGAAATCGCCCTGGAACAGGCCCTCGGCGCGCACGGGCGCTGGACCGCCTCGATGTATCGCAATCGCTTCAGGGATATGCTCGGTACCGTCACCGATTTCAGCACGGGTTTGCAACAAGTTCAGAACATCGGCGATGCCCTCACCGAAGGGCTGGAACTGGGCGCACGCTATCGCTTCAGTGGTGGAGTCGATGTACGTGGCAGCCTGTCCTGGCAGCACAGTGAGGATGCTGCCGGCGCGCCCCTGCCCAACAGTCCCCGGCGACTCGCCAGGTTGCTCGCCGTCGTTCCGCTCGGAGCCTATGAACTGGGTTGGGAGACCTACTACACCGGGCCGCGCCGCGATGTCTTCACAAATGCGGTCGGTGGTCAGACGGTCAGTCATGCATCGCTTTCGGGTCGATTCACGCGTGACCTGCGCTGGCAAATGCGCGCCAGCAACCTGTTCGACCGCCGGGTGGTGACCGTAGCGGGACCGGAATACTCCCTCGGTGCAGCCGGTAATGTACCGACCATTCCTGACTACGGACGCCAGATGCAGATCCACCTGACGGCGGACTTTTGAGGTGAGCCGCACCGCATTCCTTCGTCTGTTGTTTGTGCTGGGCATGAGCGCTGCGGCCACCGTGTCGCTGGCGGCAGACGAGGCCACGGTGAAAGCTGCCTACCTGTACAACTTTGCCAAATTCATTCAGTGGCCGGACGAGCAGCGTGCCGCGCTCAGGCTGTGCATCATCGGCGATGATGCACTCGGACAGCCACTCCACAGCCTCATCGGCAAACCGGTGCGCAACATGCAGATCAGCGTCCGCCACGGTGTGGCCGTTCATGACATTCCGCAATGCGATCTGGTATTTGTCCCGGCCGATCATGCGCAGTCACTGGAACGGGTCCGGCAGGTGGTAAATGGCTACCCCATCCTGATTGTGGCCGAAAGCTCTGATGCCATGCCCAAGGGTGCCATGGTGGCTCTGATCCAGAGTGACGGCCGGATTGTCTTTGAAGTCGATCTGGCCGTGACCCGACGGCTGGGCTTTCAGGTCAGCGCCAAGATGCTGCAGTTGGCCCGCAAGGTGTATTGACGATGCGCACCATTACCACCAAGCTCACCCGCATCTATATGGTCGTGGTAATTTCAGTGCTGCTGAGCGCCGGGCTGCTCTCGCAGATGTATCTCTATCATCACGCTCGCACGGTGGCTCATGAGAACCTCCGCACTCAGGCAGCCGCACTGGCCGGCAATCTAGAATCCGCCGTCGCCTTCGGTGACGCCGAATTTGCCCAGCAGACCTTGAACGCTTTGCAGCACTACCCGGATGTACGCATGGCCGCAGTGATCCTGGCCGACGGAAAATATTTTGCAGCGTACGCGACGCAAGGTGGCAGCCAGGCGGAAAACGACATCCGGCAATACTTTGCGCGGGGTGACTTCACCGCTTTCGAGAATCATGGTGTCGTCCAGGCGATTGCGCCGCAGAGCGAAGCCTCTGCCCATCTGCTGATGGCCTCCAGTCTTGAAAAGCTCAACCGGGAAATGCTTCTCACCGTCAGCGCGAACATGGCAATCGGCACCTTGATCCTGCTCGCAGCCTACAGCCTGTTCCAGCGAATGAGCAGGGAGGTCACCCGCCCGATCGAAGCGCTCGCCGCTGTCATGAGTACGATCGAACGCGAAGGTGATCACGGGCAGCGCGCAAAAATAGTCAGTGATGATGAAATCGGGACATTGGCGAGGGGCTTCAACGCCATGCTTTCTTCCCTGGAAAAACAGAACGTCGCTCTGAATGCGGAACTCGATGAGCGCAGGAAGGTAGAGACTCAGATTCTGGCGACGAAGAACCAGCTGCAAGCCACGCTCGATGCCGTTCCCGATCTCATGTTCGAAGTCGGGCTTGATGGACGCTACTATGAGTACCATTCGCCGAACACGGACCTGTTGGCGGCACCTCCCGAGATGCTGCTGAACAGCACTGTCTCCGACGTGCTTCCCGCAGAGGCAGCCAGTGTCTGCCTGTCGGCATTGCAGGAAGCGAACGAAAATGGCCAGTCGCGAGGCAGGCAATTTGCGCTGCCGCTGTCTCAAGGCATCCGCTGGTTCGAGTTGTCCATCGCCAGGAAGACCGTTGTGGCCGGACAGGAGCAACGCTTCATTGTTCTCTCGCGTGACATCACCGAGCGCAAGAAGGCCGAAGATGAGGTCAGGAATCTGGCCTTCTACGATCCGCTAACCCAGTTACCCAACCGTCGACTTTTGCGTGACAGGCTGAAACATGCCATGGCCGCCAGTGCCCGCAGCGGAAGATATGGCGCACTGCTGTTCATCGACCTGGATAACTTCAAGACCCTGAACGATACCCTCGGTCACGACGCCGGCGACCTGCTGCTGGTGCAGGCTGCCCAACGTCTCGCTGCCTGCGTGCGCGAGAACGACACCGTAGCCAGGCTCGGCGGTGACGAATTCGTGGTGATGCTGGAGGGCCTGAGCAGGGATGAGCCCGATGCTGCCATCCGGATCCAGGCCATCGGTGAGAAGATTCTCGCTGCACTCGATCAATCGTATCAATTCGCCAGCTACGCACACAGCAGCACTGCAAGCATTGGCGTCACGCTGTTCTCCAATCACCAGGAGACTATCGATGACTTGCTGAAACGGGCCGATCTGGCCATGTATCAGGCGAAGGCGGCAGGACGCAATACCCTGACATTTTTCGATCCAGCAATGCAGTCCGCAGTCACGAATCGTGCGGCAATGGATGCAGACTTGCATGAGGCGATGACCAATCATCAGTTTCTTCTCTACTATCAGCCGCAAGTGGTCGGCCAGGGTCGCCTGACGGGGGCGGAGGCACTGGTGCGCTGGAAGCACCCCCAGCGAGGGAT
This sequence comes from uncultured beta proteobacterium, assembly GCA_903848955.1. Lineage (GTDB taxonomy): Bacteria > Pseudomonadota > Gammaproteobacteria > Burkholderiales > Rhodocyclaceae > Sulfuritalea. The sequence continues at coordinate 30,395 of CAINHS010000140.1, read as the reverse complement.
GGTATCGCCGGCCGACTTCATCCCCCTCGCCGAGGATACCGGTCTGATCCTGCCCCTGGGCCACTGGGTGATGGAGACGGCTTGCAGCCAACTGGCGGCTTGGGCCGCACAGCCGGAAACGGCTCATCTCACTATCGCGGTGAACGTCAGCGCCCGCCAGTTCCACCAACGCGACTTTGTCGATCAGGTCCTGGCCGTGCTTGATAGCAGCGGTGCAAACCCGCAGCGGCTCAAACTGGAACTGACGGAAAGCATGCTGGTGGTTAATGTAGAAGACATCGTCGCCAAAATGACGTCGCTGAAGGCAAAGGGTGTGTGCTTCTCGCTGGACGACTTTGGCACGGGGTATTCGTCGCTCTCTTATTTGAAGCGACTGCCCCTGGATCAACTGAAGATTGACCAGGGTTTTGTCAGAAATATTCTCACTGACGCAAACGACGCAGCCATTGCAAAGATGGTCGTCGCCTTGGCCGAGAGTATGGGCTTGGCGGTCATCGCTGAGGGAGTTGAAATCCAAGCGCAGCGCGATTTCCTCGAGGACCAGGGTTGTCTTGCCTATCAGGGCTATCTGTTCGGCCGTCCGCTGCCGCTGGAAGGATTTGAGGAGTTTGTGAAGCGGGGCTGACAGACAGCCAGTCGCTGCTTCATGGAAGCGGATTCAAGCTGCCGCTAGCCTTCGCTCCGACTTAGCGCGCGCAGCAAGACCGCAAACAACTGGTCGGGGTTGAATGGCTTGATCAGGAAGTGGTTCATCCCGGCCTGGCGGCAGCGCTCCTTGTCCTCGGCAAACGCGTTGGCGGTCATGGCGATGATCGGTGTGTCCCGATATCCGGGAAGCTGACGTATCTCCTGAGTCGCCTCCAGCCCGTTCAGTTTCGGCATCTGCATGTCCATGAAGATGGCCGCGTAGCTGCTCTTCCGTGCCATGGTGACGGCCTCGGCGCCATCCTCTGCCGTGTCCAGCACAAGATCGACCGCTTCAAGCTGAATCAGGGCGACTTCGCGGTTGATCGGCTCGTCATCAACCACCAGAATGCGCTGGCCGGAGTAGCGTTGCCGAATCACTGCTTCGGCATTGACTGCCGTTGCCGGCGACGCCATCGCCTCGTCGCCCTTCTTCAGTTTCACGGTAAGCCAGAACGTGCTGCCGACGCCCGGAGTGCTGTCAGCGCCAGCTTCACCGCCCATCAGTTGGGCCAGCCGCCGGGTGATCGCCAGACCAAGTCCGGTGCCGCCGTACTTGCGGGTCATCGAATTGTCGGCCTGCTCAAAGGTACTGAAGAGTCGGGACATGGCATCGGGTTCGATGCCGATGCCGGTATCCCTTACCTCGAAGCGCACCAGCACCGAATCGTCGGTCTCTTCCTGCATGAGGGTGCGTAGCGTCACGGTGCCCTTTTCGGTGAACTTGACGGCGTTGGTGGCGTAATTGAGCAGCGCCTGTTGTAACCGTGTCGGGTCGCCCACCAGGTTGTGTGGCAGGTGCCCGGTCTCGATCAGCAGATGGATACCCTTGGCCTTGACTCGCTCCGACAGGATGGAACTGACATTGGCCAGCAGACTGCTGACGACGACCGGAGTTTCTTCCAACTCGAACTTGCCGGCCTCGATCTTCGAGATGTCGAGGACGTCGTTAATGACCGACAACAGATGCTGCGCAGAGGCATCGATGGTGTCGAGGCGTTGTGCCTGTTTGCTTGTCACGCCTTCGCGGCGCAGGATATTCGCCATGCCGATGATGCCGTTCATCGGCGTGCGGATTTCGTGGCTCATGTTGGCGAGGAAGGCGCTCTTGGCGATGTTGGCGGCTTCGGCCCTTTCGCTGGCGGCCTCAAGTGCCTCGGTTCGCTGCGCCACACGGGCTTCCAGCAGCGCTTTCTGCTGTATCAGGTCTTGCTGGTCGCGACGGCGCTGAACGATGTGCCAGATGTCGTTGCTGAGCAATTGCACCGATTCCAGATCGAACTCGTCGTAGGCGGCGGCACTGTTTCCCACCCCGGTGAGCATGACGACCTTGCCATTCTCGATCACCGGTACCGAGACAAATCGCATGAGTTGAGCGTGCCCGTCGGGCAGCCCCATTTTTCCCGGATAGCTTGCGTAGTCGTTGCAAACCACCGGCGCGTGCTGACGTACTGCATCCGCCCAGATGCCGGCGCTGGACACCGGGTAGTGGCGATCGAATGCCGCCTGGCAGTAATGGGCAATGGTTCGTTGCGACCATGCCACCAGTTCGACCGTTTCCTCGTCGTCGTTGACGAAATGCATGAACGACACCGTGCTGCCGGTAAGGTCTTCCGCGAGGGTCAGGCTGCGCTGCATGAAGGCATGCTCATCCAGTTCCGCGGAGAGTCGCGGCAGTTGCAGCAGCGCTTCGGCACGCTGGGCCTGCCGCAACACCAGAGTCTGGGCCTGCTTGCGCTCGGTGATGTCACGCAAAAAGACACAAAAGTGCCCACCAAAAGTATCTTGATAAGTTGAACTTACCTCGACATCCCAGATCGAGCCATCCTTGCGGCGATGCCTGGATTCAAACTGGTCGCCGCCCGTCTCGATGAGGTGGCGAATGTGTTTTGCCGTGTCGGCAGCGCTCTCCGCTGCTTCAAGATCGGCTACGTGCATCCCGATCAATTCCTCACGTGCATACCCCGACTGCCGACAGTAGGTCGGATTGACGTCAAGCAACCGGCCTTGAGTGTCAGTACGCCAGAAACCATCGAGCGTGGTGTCCAGAATATTGCGGAGGGCCTCATCGCCTTCGCGCAGCGCCTCGGTGCGCAGCGCAACCTTTGTCTCCAGGGCTGCGTTCAGGGATTCCAGATTGGCTGTGGCCTTTTCCTGCTTCAAACGGTCCAGCCCGTTGTCCGCCAGCATGCCGGCAAGCTGAGCATATAGCCGGGTGATGGATTCGACCCGCTCTTGCGGAAGAACTGGAACCTTGGCGATGGCGTCAAGATAGCTGTTCTCATCGAAACCAAACTGCTGAGCCTGCCCGCGAAAGAACTCGAGATCAGGAACTTCTGTCAAGAACTGTCCGGTAAAGACGTTTGCAACGTGTTCGTCGCCTACCATGATCGGCGCAGCAGTATCGACAAGGCCGTTGAGGCAACGGTACACCGCGTAGGGGGTTCCACGTGTCATGCTATCCACAAGCGAGGTGTCGCTTTCAATACAGCGGTGACAGGTCTCTGAATTGACACGATGAAAGTCAGTACAGGCAGCTTGCCAACCGGCACTGACGATGACATTTCCTTCGACGTCAATCACCGCGTTGGCGATCCCGATCACTTGGCTAAAGCTTTCCATCAGCGCTTGCAGCTTCGGAATATCAATAAGTTGGGAATACTTGATCCGATGAGTGGTATCCATGAAATGATCTTCTTGACTCATTGGTTTCTGGAACTGGAACGAATGGAAGGACGCCTGCTGCTTTGCCGCGTTGCAGGCAATAATATCACCGGCGCATATCGAATGGCGGCTTCCCGTTCTTCCGTTCGCCGCGAATGGCGGCTATTTCGAGCCGAGCATCTCCGCCGCATGGCGGCGCGTGGTTTCGGTGATTTTTTCACCGCCCAGCATGCGTGCAATCTCGTCGATGCGCGCGTCCTGATCCAGTACATGGACCGACGACGACGTCGCGCCGTCGCGCGTCTGCTTGGCGATCGACCATTGCCAGTCGGCCTGCGCCGCCACCTGCGGCAGATGGGTCACGCACAGCACCTGCCTGCTCTTGCCCAACTCACGCAGCATGCGGCCGACAATTTCGGCGACGCGACCGCCGATGCCGACGTCGACTTCGTCGAAAATCAGCGTGCCCGCCGGATTCGCCTGGCTGGCGATGACCTGCAGGGCGAGCCCGATGCGCGACAACTCGCCGCCCGAAGCCACCTTGGCCAGCGGCCGCAGCGGCTGGCCGGCATTCGCCGAGACGCGGAACTCGACGGTTTCGAGGCCGCAGGAAGCGCCTTCGGCCAGAGGCTCCAGCGCAATCTCGAAACGCCCGCCGCTCATGGCCAGTTCCTGCATGCCGGTGGTCACGGCAGCAGACAGCGCCCCGGCGGTCTTGATCCGCAGCGCCGAGAGCTTCTGCGCCACCTCGCGGAAAGCCGCTTCCGCCTTGCGCTCCCGCTCGGCCAAGGCCACCGGATCGGCACGCAGCGTGAGTTCGGCGAGACGGGCTTGCAGCCCCTGCCGCAGTTCGGGCAACTCCTCCGGCGTGACACGATGCTTGCGCGCCATCTGCGTCACCGCATTGATGCGATTGTCGAGTTCGTTCAGGCGTGACGGATCGAGTTCCAGCCGGTCCTGATAACGCCGCAGGGCCTGCGCCGACTCTTCCAACTGGATGAGCGCCGTTTCGAACAACTGGGCTGCCTCGCTCAATGCCGGATCGAAGCCGGTCAATTCCGCCAGTCGCGCCCCGGCGTGCTGAAGCAGCGGCAGGCTCGCCACCTCGCCTTCGTCGAGCGCCGCCAGCGCCGCGCCGGCACCTTCCAGCAAAGCATTGGCATTGCCCAACCGGCGCTGTTCCTGTTCCGTATCCTGCCATTCGGCGGCATCGAAGCCGAGCGCCACAAGTTCCTTCACCTGCCACTCGAGCAGTTCGCGCTCGCGCACGGTCGCCTCGACATCCTTCTCGGCGGCCTGACGCGCCTCGCGCGCCGCACGCCAGGCAGCGTAGGCCGCAGCTGCCGCTGCGGCCAGCACCTGAGCCCCGGCATGGGTATCGAGCAAACTGCGCTGGGCATCGGCGCGCAACAGGGAATGATGGGCATTCTGGCCGTGGATGTCGGCCAGGAAGTCCGCCACTTCACGCATCTGGCCGAGGGTTGCCGCCGCGCCGTTGATGTAGCCGCGTGATCGCCCGGCGCTGTCGATCACGCGGCGCAGCAGGCAGGCATCGGTATCGTAATCGCCGGCCCGCAGCCAAGCTTGCAGCGCGCTATCCGGCGCCACCTCGAACTCGGCCGAAATCTCGGCCCGCTCCGCACCGCTGCGCACCACCGAGGCGTCGGCACGCTCACCCAGCGCCAGCGCCAGCGCGTCGACCAGGATCGACTTGCCGGCACCGGTCTCGCCGGTCAGGGCGCCGAACCCCTTGCCGAACTCGAGCTCAAGGCGGTCGACAATGACGAAATCGCGGACGATCAGGCTCAGCAACATATTTCAGTGGCGGGGAGTCGAACTCCAGTGCAGCTTTTCCCGCAGCATGGCGAAATAGCTGTAGCCGGGCGGGTGCAGCAATGTGAGGTTGTGGCGCGAACGCGCGATGCGCACCACGTCGCCGGCACGGGCATCGAAGCGCGTCTGGCCGTCGAAGTGCAGCCTTGCATCGTGGGGCGGCAGCAAGGCGATGTCGATCGTGCTGCTGTCGCTGACCGTGATCGGCCGGTTCGACAGGGCATGCGGACACAGCGGCACGATGGCAATGCCGGGTACCGCGGGATGAAGAATCGGGCCGTTGGCGGACAGCGCGTAGGCGGTGGATCCGGTCGGTGTGGATACGATCAGGCCGTCGGCACGCAGAATGTGGATCAGTTCGCCATCGACCTTGACTTCCAGTTCTATCATGCGGCCGATGTCGCCCTTGTTGACCACTACATCGTTCAGCGCCAGGGTCTGAAACGCCGGTTCGCCATCGCGCAGCACCTCGGCGTTGAGCAGAAACCTCTGCTCACGCGAGAACTTGCCCTCGAGCAAGGCGGTGATGCTCTCGATCATGGCATCAAGGGAAATGTCCGTCATGAATCCGAGCCGCCCCTGATTGATGCCGACCAGCGGCACCGCGAACCCGGCCAGGTGCCGCGCGGCGTTGAGCATGGTGCCGTCGCCGCCGAGGATCACCGCCAGCCCGGCACGGGCGCCGATGGCCTCGTAACTGGCCACGGCGTAACCGTTGGCACCCACCGCTGCCGCGGTTTCTTCTTCCAGCAGGACCTCGGCGCCACGCCCGCTGAGAAACGTCGCCAGCGCCCGCAGCGACTCGGCAATTTCCCGGCTCTGGTATTTGCCGATCAGGGCGATGGTATGGAATGCTTCGGTTGCGGGGGCGGTCATGCGTCTGATTAAACCACAATTGACGCCGGCTTTTTATGGCGGTTTGTTGGCTACAATCGAGCCCATGCTCGACTACCGCGCACAAACCCTGCTGAAAACCCTGATCGAACGCTATATCGCCGAAGGTCAGCCGGTCGGTTCGCGCACGCTTTCAAAATACTCGGGCCTCGAACTCTCGCCGGCGACGATACGCAACGTGATGTCGGACCTGGAAGAAATGGGCTTCATCGCCAGCCCGCACACCTCGGCCGGGCGGGTGCCGACGCCGCTGGGCTACCGGCTCTTCGTCGATTCCCTGCTGACGGTCAAACCGCTGCAAGGCAGCGAGCTTTCCGAGATTCAGGACGCCATCCAGCCCGACCAGCCGCAACTGGTGATCAGCCACGCTTCGCAGCTGCTGTCGCAGCTCACGGCATTTGCCGGGGTGGTGGTGGCACCGCGCCGCCAGCAGCCGCGCATCCGTCAGATCGAGTTTCTCAGCCTGTCCGACAAGCGCATTCTGCTGATCATCGTCACCGCTGACGGCGACGTGCAGAACCGCATCCTGTTCACCCAGCGCAATTACAGCCCGTCCGAACTGGTGACGGCGGCTAACTACCTGAACCAGAACTGCTTCGGACTCGACTTCGATCAGGTACGGGCCCGCGTCATGGAAGAACTGAGGCAATTGCGCGCCGACATGTCGGAACTGATGACCGCCGCACTCGACGCCAGCAACCAGGCCATCGCCGACACCTCGATGCAATACGTCATCAGCGGCGAGAAGAACCTGCTCGGCGTCGAGGACCTGTCGTCCAACATGACGCGCTTGCGCCGCCTCTTCGATCTGTTCGAGCAAAGAACCGGCCTGGCGCAGTTGCTGGAACTGTCCTGCCGCGCCGACGGCGTGCAGGTATTCATCGGCGGCGAGTCCGGCATCGCACCGCTCGACGAATGCAGCGTGGTCGCCGCACCCTATGAAGTCGACGGCCAGATCGTCGGCACCATCGGCGTCATCGGCCCGACGCGCATGGCCTATGAGCGCGTCATTCCCATCGTCGACATCACCGCCCGGCTTCTTTCCTCGGCACTTGCCACTCCCTGATATGTCCCGCTACGCTGCCGAACCCGCGCCGCACCATGGTACCCCGCGCCGTACCGCCGTCCTGCTGGTGAATCTCGGCACCCCTGAAGCGCCGACGGCGGTTGCATTGCGCCGCTATCTCAAGCAGTTTCTCTGGGATCCGCGCATAGTCGAAATCCCGCGCCCGGTCTGGTGGCTGATCCTGAACGGCATCATCCTCAATCTGCGCCCGGCAAAATCAGCCGCCAAGTACGCCAAAATCTGGCTGCAGGACGGTTCGCCGCTGAAAGTCCATACCGAGCGCCAGGCCAAGCTGCTCAAGGGCTGGCTGGGGCAAGCCGGCGCCGCGGAAATTGTCGTGGCGTCAGCCATGCGCTACGGCCAACCCTCGATCGGCAGCGTTCTCGACCGCTTCAAGGGCGAAGGCGTCGAGCGCGTTCTGGTCGTCCCGCTCTACCCGCAATACGCCGCAAGCAGCACCGCCAGCGTGATGGATGATGTCGCCGACTGGCTCAAGCGCAGCCGCAACCCGCCGGAACTGCGCTTTGTCAAACACTTCCACGACCACCCCGGCTACATACGGGCACTGGCCGCCAGCGTGCGCGAGCACTGGGCGGCACACGGCAGGGCAGACAAACTGGTGATCAGTTTTCATGGGATACCGCGCCGCTCGCTCGACCTCGGCGACCCCTACTATTGTGAATGCCAGAAGACCGGACGCTTGCTCGCCGAAGCACTGGAACTGACCGGAAAGGATTATCTGGTCAGCTTCCAGTCGCGCTTCGGCAAGGCCGAGTGGCTGCAACCCTACACCCAGGCATCATTGGAAAAACTCGCCCGGGAAGGTACGGCGCGGGTCGATGTCGTCTGTCCCGGCTTCGTTGCCGATTGCCTGGAAACGCTGGAAGAAATCGCGCTGGAATGCAAGGCGGCATTTCTCTCCTCGGGCGGCAAGGAGTTCCGCTACATCCCCTGCGTAAACGAACGCCCCGACTGGATCGAGGCACTGCGCGAACTGGTGACGACCCATCTCTCCGGCTGGCCGGTCGCCGCCCAGACCGATACGGCAGCGGCCGCGCGTGCCAAGGCGCTGGGCGCCGAGGACAAGAACTCCGCTTGAAGTTGTGCCTGGCGCCCATATATCAGCAGTACCTGATATATGGAGTTTGCCATGCCTGCAAGCTTGATCGTCGTTTGCCCCCGCTGCCATGCCGCCAATCGCCTGCCGGCCGGACGCCTCGCCGATGGCGGCACTTGCGGCAAATGCAAGGCAGCCCTTTTCAGCGGCGAGCCGCTGGAACTCGGCGCGGCAAACTTCGATAGCCACATGACCCGCTCCGGCATCCCGCTGCTGGTCGATTTCTGGGCGCCATGGTGCGGCCCGTGCCGCACCATGGCGCCCGCCTTCGCCAAGGCGGCTCAGGCACTTGAACCGGAGTTCCGTCTGGCCAAGGTAAATACCGAGGCGGAACAGCAACTCGCCGCGCGTTTTGCCATCCGCTCGATTCCGACGCTGGCGCTGTTCCGCGACGGTCGCGAAGTTGCGCGCCAGGCAGGCGCGATGGATGCCGCCGGCATCGTTCGCTGGGTTCGAAGTCAGCCCTGAGGTTTTGGTCAAGGGGCGGCACAAGTTCAGCTGAAACTTCGCGGTATTCAGTTTTCCGCAGCGCCGGCCGTTAAGGATGGGACAGGTGCCGGGAACCGGCGCCAGAGGATGCCCATCATGAAAATCGACAGCGCCGGCTATTCATTGACATCAAGCCATCTGAGCAACACGGTCGATGAATCGAGCCAATCCCTGCGCGTCTGGACAGGTGCTCGCCGACCCGACTTTGAAACCCGTGCCGGAGCCACGGCTTCCGCAGTTTCGCTGTCATCAGCAGCCCTCACTGCGCTCGCCGCCGACCTTCGGGCCGCCATGTCAGCGCTGCCGGCGCCGCAGACCGCAGTCACTGCGCCGCCTGCGGCAGCCATAGACGAAGCCGCCGACGCTGTCGCCAACGATCCGTTTCTCACCCTCGTCAAGTCCATGGTGGAAATGCTGACCGGCCACTCGATACGGATCTTTTCTGCCAAAGACGTGGGCCATCGAGCCGCCCCGCCATCCATCAGCGGCCCCGGGGCAGCAGCCCCGGCCGCAGCGCCGCGAGCGGCAGCGGCACGGCCCGCAGGCTTCGGCATCGAATACGATTCCCGTACGGTACACCAGGAATCGGAGCAGACCCGGATTACGGCCGAAGGCACTGTCAAGACCGCAGATGGCAGGGAAATCAGCTTCAAACTTGATGTGTCGATGACCCGCAGCTACCGCGAGGAAACCTCGCTCAGCATCCGCTCCGGCGATGCCGTGCGCAAGGACCCGCTGGTGCTCAACTTCAACGGCACCGCCGCACAACTTTCCGACCTCCGCTTCGCCTTCGATCTCAACAGTGACGGCAGCACCGAGAACCTGGCGTTGCTGACGGCAGGCAGCGGCTATCTGGCCATCGACCGCAACGGCAACGGCCGCATCGACTCGGGCAGTGAGTTGTTCGGCCCGGCAACTGACTCAGGCTTCAGCGAACTGTCTGCACTGGACAGTGATCACAACGGCTGGATCGATGAAAACGATGCCGCGTTCGAGTCGCTGCGCATCTGGACGCCGGATGCCAAGGGGGACGGCAGTCTGGAAACGCTCCGCCAGCGCCAGGTCGGTGCAATTGCGGCCGGCAGTGTCGCCAGCCCCTTCGAGTTGCGTGGCGCGGGAAACAGCGATCTCGGCGCAGTCGCGGCCAGCGGCGTGTTTCTTGCCGAAGACGGAACACCAGGCACGGTGCAGGAAATCAATCTGAGCATCTGATTCCGCAGAGAACGTCCGGCGACCGGGGCGACGCGACGCAAATAATTGTTCGGGGCGGACTTGAAGCACCCGGATTCACCCTGATATGGGTCGGGTTTATTCCGGAGCCCGACCCATGCAGGACAATTCATCCATCCCTCAAGATCAGGAAGCCGCGGCGGCGCAGAGTCCCGAGGCAGCCGAAGCCACGGTGATCCCCAGCCTCGAAGAACTGCTCCAGGCCGCCGAACTCAAGGCGGTCGAGCACCACGATGCCTGGTTGCGCGCCAAGGCCGAGACCGAGAACGTGCGACGTCGCGCGCAGGAAGACATCGGCAAGGCCGGCAAGTTCGCCGTGGAGAAATTCTCCGGTGAATTGCTGGCCGTCAAGGACAGCCTCGAAGCCGCGCTGGCCAGCGAAAATCAAAGCGCCGAGAATCTCAAGGCCGGGGTCGAACTGACCCTCAGGCAGTTGATAGCCGCCTTCGAGAAGTCCGGCCTGAAGGAAATCAACCCGCTCGGCGAAAAGTTCGATCCGCACAAGCACCAGGCCATCAGCCAGATCGAGGCCACCGACGACACCACTGAAGCCAATACCGTGCTCACCGTCCTGCAGAAAGGCTATGCCCTGCATGAACGCGTGATCCGCCCGGCGCTGGTGGTGGTTTCGAAGGCCAAAGCTTGAAGCCGTGCCGAATACCCCCATATCAGGCACAGGCTTATCCCACTACGGGATACCGTCCCCGGCCGGTGCCGGGGACATAAAGATTCGCCAGCGGGAAATTCCCGACCTGCAACATTATTAAAGTTAAAGGAAAAGACATGGGCAAGATCATCGGTATCGACCTCGGCACCACCAACAGTTGCGTCGCCATCATGGAAGGCGGCAAGCCCAAGGTGATCGAGAATTCGGAAGGCGCGCGCACTACACCGTCCATAGTGGCCTATGCCGAAGATGACGAGATTCTTTGCGGGGCATCGGCCAAGCGTCAGGCTGTGACCAACGCCAAGAACACGCTGTATGCCGTCAAGCGCCTGATCGGGCGCCGCTTTGAAGAGAAGGAAGTGCAGAAGGACATCAACCTGATGCCCTTCAGGATCGTCAAGGCCGACAACGGCGATGCCTGGGTCGAGGCGCGCGGCAACAAGATGGCGCCGCCGCAGGTTTCCGCCGAAGTGCTGCGCAAGATGAAGAAGACCGCGGAAGACTACCTCGGCGAAGAAGTCACCGAGGCCGTGATTACCGTGCCCGCCTATTTCAACGACAGCCAGCGCCAGGCCACCAAGGATGCCGGTCGGATCGCCGGCCTCGATGTCAAGCGCATCATCAACGAGCCGACCGCGGCGGCTCTGGCCTTCGGCATGGACAAGCAGGAAGGCGACCGCAAGATTGCCGTGTATGACCTCGGCGGCGGCACCTTCGACATATCCATCATCGAAATTGCCGAACTGGACGGCGAGCACCAGTTCGAGGTGCTGTCCACCAACGGCGACACCTTCCTCGGCGGCGAAGACTTCGACCAGCGCCTGATCGACTACGTGGTCACGGAATTCAAGAAGGAACAGGGCGTCGACCTGAAGAACGACGTGCTGGCCCTGCAACGCCTCAAGGAATCCGCGGAAAAGGCCAAGATCGAACTGTCCTCGGCGCAGCAGACCGAATTCAACCTGCCCTACATCACGGCAGACGCCACCGGCCCGAAGCATCTGGCGATGAAACTGACCCGCGCCAAATACGAATCGCTGGTGGAAGACCTGATCGCCCGCACCATCGAGCCTTGTCGCATCGCCATGAAGGATGCCGGCGTCAAGACCTCGGACATCACCGACGTGATCCTGGTCGGCGGCATGACGCGCATGCCCAAGGTACAGGACAAGGTCAAGGAATTCTTCGGCAAGGAACCCCGCCGCGACGTCAATCCGGACGAAGCCGTGGCCGTCGGCGCCTCGATCCAGGGCGGCGTGCTGCAGGGCGAGGTCAAGGACGTGCTGCTGCTCGACGTCTGCCCGCTCTCCCTCGGCATCGAAACCCTGGGTGGCGTGATGACCAAGCTGATCACCAAGAACACCACCATCCCGACCAAGACCAGCCAGACCTTCTCCACTGCCGACGACAACCAGAACGCCGTCACCATCCACGTCATGCAGGGCGAGCGCGAAATGGCCAGCGGCAACAAGAGCCTCGGCCAGTTCAACCTGAACGACATCCCGCCGTCGCCGCGCGGCATGCCGCAGATCGAGGTCACCTTCGACATCGATGCCAATGGCATCCTGCACGTTTCAGCCAAGGACAAGGGTACCGGCAAGGAAAACAAGATCACCATCAAGGCCAACTCCGGGCTTTCCGAAACCGAGATCCAGGCCATGGTCAAGGACGCCGAAGCCCACGCCGAGGAGGACCGCAAGGCCCACGAACTGGTGGACGCGCGCAACCAGTGCGACGCCATGGTGCACTCGATCAAGAAGGCGCTTGCCGAGCACGGCGACAAGATGGAAGCCGACGAAAAGGCCAAGATCGAAACCGCCATCAAGGAAGCCGAAGATGCGCTGAAGGACGGCGACAAGGCCACCATCGAGGCCAAGACCGAAGCGCTGGGCAAGGCCTCGCAAAAGCTCGGTGAAAAGATCTACGGTGATGCGCAGGGCGCTGCCGGGGCTGCAGGTGCTGCCGCAGGGGCCGGTGGCGCTGCGGGCGGAGAAGCGAAGAAGGACGACGGCGATGTGGTCGACGCAGAGTTCACCGAAGTGAAAGACAAGAAATAACGGCAAACCTTAAACCACAGAGGTACAGAGACGCAGAGAGTTCTTTCTCTGGTTTCTCTGTCTCTCTGTGTCTCTGTGGTAAATGGATTTATGGCTAAACGCGACTACTACGAAATCCTCGGCATCAACCGTGATGCATCCGACGAGGACATCAAGAAGGCCTACCGCAAGCTGGCCATGAAGCATCATCCGGACCGCAATCCGGACAACCCGAAATCGGAAGAACAATTCAAGGAAGCCAAGCAGGCCTACGAAATTCTTTCCGACGCCCAGAAGCGTGCGGCATACGACCAGTACGGCCATGCCGGCGTCGACCAGCAGGGTGCCGGCGGCGCCGGCATGGGTGGTTTCGCCGATGCCTTCTCGGACATCTTCGGCGACATCTTCGGCGGCGGCGGACGCGGCGGCGGCGGCGGACGTTCCAACGTCTATCGCGGCGCCGACCTGCGCTACAACCTTGAAGTTGCCCTTGAAGATGCGGCCCGCGGCAGCGAAACCCGCATCCGCATTCCGACCATGGCCGAATGCGAAACCTGCAGCGGCAGCGGCGCCAAGAAAGGTACCGAGCCCAAGACCTGCCCGACCTGCGGCGGTCATGGCCAGGTGCGCATGCAACAGGGCTTCTTCTCGATCCAGCAGACCTGCCCGAAGTGCCACGGCACCGGCCGCTACATCCCCGATCCCTGCGGCACCTGCCACGGCTCCGGCCGCGTCAAGCAGCACAAGACCCTGTCGGTCAAGATTCCGTCGGGGATAGACGAAGGAGACCGGATACGGCTTACCGGCGAGGGCGAACCCGGCGTCAATGGCGGCCCGCCGGGCGACCTCTACGTCCAGATCCACCTCAAGGCGCACGCGGTTTTCCAGCGCGACCATGACGACCTGCATTGCGAGATGCCGGTCAGCTTCGCCACGGCGGCACTCGGCGGCGAAATCGAGATTCCAACCCTGGACGGAGTCGCCAAGCTCAAGGTGCCGGCCGAAACGCAGACCGGCAAGGTCTTCCGCCTGCGCGGCAAGGGCATCAAGGGCGTACGTTCGATCGGCCACGGTGACCTGCTCTGCCACGTGGTACTGGAAACACCGGTCAGCCTCACCGACCGGCAGAAGGAACTGCTGCAGGAATTCGAAGAAATCAGCAAGGGCAACGCCCAGCGCCACAGCCCGCGCGCACAAGGCTGGCTGGATCGGGTCAAGGAATTCTTCAGCAGTTAATGTCGCCCGGCGACGAAGTCGTCAAGCTTCGCCGCTGACTGACGGCCCGCACCGCGACGGGTGCCGGCAGCGGCCTGTCAGGCACGGCGCCAGGTGGTGCCCTGTGCGCCATCCTCCAACACGATCCCGGCCGCCCTGAGTTCATCGCGGATGCGGTCTGATTCGGAAAAATTCCTTGCCTTCTTCGCCGTTGCGCGAGCACCGACTTTTTCTTCGATCTCTTCGTTGCTCAGGCCGCCGGCCGGCGCCGCCTGCAGAAAGATCTGCGGATCGCGCTGCAGCAGGCCCAGAACACCGCCCAAGGCCTTGAGTTGCGCCGCCAGCGCGACTCCGCCTCGATTCGCCGCGGTGGCCAGGTCGAACAGCACCGCCATGGCTTCCGGCGTGCCGAAATCGTCATCCAGCGCCTCCTTGAAGCGCATGGCGTGGGCCTCGCTCCAATCCACCGGCACTTCGCCGCTGACACCCTTGAGCGCCGTATAAAGCCTTGTCAGCGCCTGCCGTGCATCATCGAGATGGACATCGGAATAGTTGAGCGGGCTGCGGTAGTGGGCGCGCAGGATGAAAAAACGCACCACCTCGGGATCGTACTTTTTCAGCACTTCGCGGATGGTGAAGAAATTGCCCAGCGACTTGGACATCTTCTCGTCATCGACGCGGACGAAACCGTTGTGCATCCAGTAATTGACGTACTGGCACTGGTGCGCGCCTTCCGACTGGGCGATCTCGTTCTCGTGGTGGGGGAACTGCAGGTCCTGGCCGCCACCGTGAATGTCGAAATGCCGGCCCAGCAGTTGCGATCCCATGGCCGAGCACTCGATGTGCCAGCCGGGGCGCCCCGGCCCCCACGGCGAGGGCCACTTCACTTCGGCCGGTTCGTCATCCCTGGCGTGCTTCCACAGCACGAAGTCGAGCGGGTCCTGCTTGCCCGCCATGACATCGACGCGCTCGCCGGCGCGCAGGTCTTCCAGCGACTTGCCGGAGAGCTTGCCGTAGCCTTCGAACTTGCGCACCGAGAAGCAGACATCCTGGCTGGCGGCAACATAGGCGTAACCCTGCTGTTCCAGGGCACCGATCAGCTCCAGCATCTGCGCCACATACTCGGTGGCGCGCGGCTCGGCGTCCGGGCGCAGCACGCCCAGCGCCGAGGCATCGTCATTCATCGCGGCGATGAAACGGTCGGTCAGTTGCCGGATCGTCTCGCCGTTCTCCTGCGCGCGACGGATGATCTTGTCATCGATATCGGTGATGTTGCGCACGTAGGTCAAAGCATAGCCGCTGGCCCTGAGCCAGCGCGCCACCAGGTCGAACACGACCATCACCCGGGCGTGCCCCAGATGGCAGAAGTCGTATACCGTCATGCCGCAGACGTACATGCTGGCGCGTCCGGGCTGAATGGGAACAAACGCCTGCTTTTCGCGGGCCAGGGTGTTGTAGATCTTCAGCATCGGGGATGGGTAATTCGCTTTGGAGCCGGGATAATCAACAAATTGGGCACGGAAGTCCGGCATTCTCGACCCATCGATCAAACGCGGTCAGGTTGTGGGGAGGGCGGCCTTCTTGTTAGAATCCATAGTTGAATCCAGCACGGTTTGTTGCCGCGAAAATCATTTTAGTTTCGGCCGCTAAGCTTAACGCCGACAAAACCAACGCTAGCCTCCACTGAAAGACATTTCTTCAGGCAACCGTCAAAACCAAGTATATACCATGACCCAAATTCCCCTCAATGCCTCACGCCTGCTGGCATCAGCCGTTGCCGTCGCCCTCCTGACGCTGGCGCCGGTGGTTCGCGCCGACGCGCTGCAGGACATCAGCAAGCAAATCAAGCAGGGGCAGCATGCCCAGGCACTGGAACAGGTCGACAAGTATCTTGCGGGGAAACCAAAGGATGCGCAGGGACGCTTTCTCAAGGGCATCGTGCTGACCGAGATGAACAAGCCCAATGAGGCCGTCGCCGTGTTCACCAAGCTGACCGAGGATTATCCCGAACTGCCCGAACCGTACAACAATCTCGCCGTGATCTACGCCCAGCAGAAGCAGTACGACAAGGCCAAGCAGGCGCTGGAAATGGCCATTCGCACCCACCCCTCGTACGCCACCGCCCACGAGAACCTCGGCGACATCTACGCACGACTGGCAAGCCAGGCCTATGACAAGGCGCTCCAGATCGATTCGTCGAACTCCAGCGCGCAGAACAAACTGGCCTTGATCCGCGATCTGATGAGTACCGCCGGCCGTCCCGGCAAGGCCGGCAAACCAATCACCGAGACGCGACCGGTGGAACCCGTCAAGCTTGCCGAAGCCGCCAAACCTGCACCGGCACCCGTTACCGCAGCTCCGGTAACCGCGGCTCCGCCGGCCGCCGCGCCAGTACCTGTGCCGGCCCCGGCGCCAAGTGCTGCTGCGGCCAAACCGGTTGAAGCAGCCAAGCCTGCGCCCGCGAAATCGGCTGATGACGCCGCGGCCGAAATCTCCAGGATTGTCGGCCTCTGGGCAGCCGCCTGGTCGCGCAAGGACGTGAAGGCCTACCTCAGCGTCTACGCCCGCGACTTCAAGACTCCCGCCGGCGAATCGCGTCCGGCATGGGACTCGGAAAGACAGAAACGCATCACCAAGCCGGGCGCAATCCAGGTCAGCTACGAGAACCTGCGCATCAGCGTCGATGGCGACAGCGCCACGGTGAAATTCCGCCAGCACTACAACTCGGCCTCGCTCAAGACATCCAGCAACAAGGTTCTGCTGATGGGCAAGCGCGACGGCAAGTGGCAGATTCTGCAGGAGCGGATCGGCACTTGATGGGCGGCCTATTGCGCTTCCTGACATTCATCGCGGCCTGCAACCTGCTGTTTGCAGCGGGTGCCGCCGAGGCTGCCGGCAAGGCGCCGAAGCACCTCAAGAAAGACGCGACCGGCCCCGTTGTCGAGGCAAGCTATACCGATTCCGGACCGGAGCCGCTGCTGGCGAAGGTGTTCGACGCCATCGAAAACAACCGGCTTGAACTCGCCATGCAGCAGACGGAAATGCTGATCAAGGCCTATCCCAATTTCCGCCTGGCGCATCTGGTAATGGGCGACCTCCTGCTGGCACGCTCGCGACCCCTGATCGCCTTTGGCCAGGGCGGCGGAGCCGCTGCCGGCGACAAGGTGGCCGACCTGCGCGACGAAGCCATTGTCCGCCTCAAGGGCTACCGCACCAAGCCGCCGGCCGACTATGTGCCGCGCTATCTGCTGCAGATGCAGCCGGAACAAAAACACGCGGTGGTGGTGGATACGCAGAAATCCAGGCTCTACCTTTACCAGAATGACAATGGCACACCGCGCTTCGTCGCCGACTACTACATCACCCAGGGCAAACTCGGCGCCGACAAGACCCGCGAGGGCGACCGCAAGACGCCGATCGGTCTGTATCACGTCACTTCCAGCCTGTCGCGACAAAAGCTGGGCGACTTCTACGGCAGCGGCGCCTTCCCCATCAACTATCCCAACGACTGGGACAAGCGCCAGGGACGCAACGGCCACGGCATCTGGCTGCACGGCACGCCATCCGACACCTTCTCGCGGCCGCCCAAGGCCTCCGACGGCTGTGTGGTGCTGGCCAATCAGGATCTCGACTCGCTGTCGAAAAGCCTGCAAATCGGTCTGACCCCCGTGATCATCAGCAACAGCATCGAATGGCTTTCGCTCGATGACTGGCAGAGCGAACGTACTTCGCTGCTCAAGATGATCGAGGAATGGCGGCAGGACTGGGAAAGCCGCAACCTTGATCACTATGCGCGGCACTACTCGGCCAAGTTCGCTGCCGACGGACAGGGCTACCAGGGATGGATCGAACAGAAGCGCAAGGTCAACGCGGGCAAAGCCTGGATCAAGGTGAGCACCGGCAACATCAGCATGTTCCGCAATCCCGGCAAGGAGGAATACGTCGTTGTCACCTTCGAGCAGGATTACCGTTCCAGCAACCTTTCCAACCAGATGAAGAAGCGGCAATACTGGATCAAGGAAAGCGACCGCTGGAAGATCGTCTTTGAAGGCGCCGCCTGATGCTCAGGAACGCAGAGCGCTACGCGCTACCGAACGTCCCCTACTTACCCGTATCTCCGGAGGTTCCATGCTTCGCCCATTTCTGATCGCTTTCGCATTTCTCTGCAGCATCGCCGCTCATGCCGCCAACCCGCAGCTTGAGGTGAAGACCTCGCAGGGCACGCTGCTCATCGAGTTGTATCAGGACAAGGCGCCCAAGTCGGTGGAGAACTTCCTGCAGTACGCCAAGGACGGGTTCTTCAATGGCACCGTCTTCCACCGCGTCATTCCCGACTTCATGATTCAGGGCGGCGGCTTCACGCCGGACATGAAACAGAAGGAAGCGCGCGCCCCGATCCAGAACGAAGCCAAGAACGGGCTGAAGAACGAGTTGGGCACGCTGGCCATGGCGCGCACAGGTGATCCTCATTCGGCCAGCGCCCAGTTCTTCATCAACCTCAAGGACAACAGCTTTCTCGATTACCCGAGTCGCGACGGCTGGGGCTACGCCGTATTCGGCAAGGTTGTGCAAGGCATCGACATCGTGCAGAAAATTGCCAAGGTGCCGACCACCAACATGGGCCCGCACCAGAACGTACCGAGCACGCCCGTTCTCATCGAATCGGTCAAACTGCTGCCGGCAAAGAAATAACTTAAAGGACCACACCATGATCAAGCTCACCACCAACCACGGCGCCATCACGCTCGAACTCGACGCCGAGAAGGCGCCCAAGAGCGTCGCCAACTTCATTGCCTATGTCGCAGCCGGCCACTATGACAACACGATTTTCCATCGTGTGATAGACGGCTTCATGATTCAGGGCGGCGGCTTCGAACCCGGCATGGAGCAGAAGCCGGTCAAGCAGCCGATCGAGAACGAAGCCAAGAATGGCCTCAAGAATGAGCGCTACACCGTCGCCATGGCACGCACCTCGGATCCGCACTCGGCTACGGCTCAGTTCTTCATCAATGTCGGCGACAACGACTTCCTCGACCACGGCAAGTGTCAGGACGGATGGGGCTATTGCGTCTTCGGTCGCGTCGTCGAAGGCCAGGATGTCGTCGACAAGATCAGGTCGGTGAAAACCGCCAACAAGGGTTTCCACCAGAACGTGCCGGCGGATGACGTCATCATCGAGCGGGCAGAGCAGATTTAAGCCATCCGGGCGGTTCCATGCTGACCATCGGCGGAACTGCCCGCTTCGTCTCCGACCTGCACCTGCGGGCGGAGCGGCCCGACCTGACCGGGCGCTTCGCGGCCTTTCTCGGCGATACGGCAAGCGCCAGGGCAGGCGCGCTGTTCATCCTCGGCGACCTGTTCGAGTACTGGATCGGTGACGACGACCTCGCCGACCCATTCAATGCAGAGGTGTGCAAACTGCTGCGCAAGCTGGTCGATCAGGGCACGCCTGTCTTCTTCATCGCCGGCAACCGCGATTTTCTGATCGGCGAGACCTTTGCCGCCGCAACGGGGGTGGAGTTGCTGCCGGAAACCGCGACAATTGATGTTGCGGGTGCGGCGACCTTGCTGATGCACGGCGACACCGTCTGTACCGACGACAGCGCCTACCAGGAGTTCCGCCGCATGGTGCGCACTCAGGAATGGCAGACGGATTTTCTCGCCCGCCCCCTGCCCGTGCGCCGCACCGAGATCGAAAGCCTGCGGCGCCGCAGTGCCGAAGCGATGCAGGGCAAGACCGCCGCCATCATGGATGCCAACGCCGACGCGATTCGAGCGGCTCTGGACGCTCACGGCTGTACCCGCCTGATTCACGGCCACACGCATCGGCCGGGACACGAGGAGATCCGGCTTGGCTCGGGCAAGGCCGAGCGTTGGGTGCTTTCCGACTGGGATACCGGTCGCGGCGATGCGCTTGAAATCGGCGCCGCCGGCATGCGCCGGATCGATTGCTCCGGCTAGCGCAAACCCCGAGCCAGGTCGGCTTGCAGATCGACCGGGCTTTCCAGCCCCACGGCTATCCGCAGCAAACCTTCGACTATGCCTGACGCCGCCCGCGCCTCCGGGGTGATGCGGCCATGGGTGGTGGAAGCCGGGTGCGTGATGGTGGTCTTGGTATCGCCCAGGTTGGCGGTGATCGACAGCAAACGGCAGTTATCCACCACGCGCCATGCCGCCTGGCGATCGCCCTTGACCTCGAACGACACGATGGCGCCGCCACCGGCCTGCTGCCGCATTGCCAGCGCGTGCTGCGGATGCGACGCCAGACCGGGGTAATACACCCGCGCCACTTCCGGTTGAGCTTCCAGCCAATGCGCCATTTCGAGCGCATTGGCAGACTGCGCTTTCATGCGCACCGGCAGGGTTTCCAGTCCCTTGAGAATCACCCAGGCGTTGAACGGCGACAGGGTCGGTCCGGCGGTGCGCAGGAACTTCAAGACCTCCTCGGTCAGTGCCTTGGCGCCGCAGACGGCGCCGCCAAGGACACGGCCCTGGCCGTCGAGATACTTGGTGGCGGAATGAATCACCAGGTCTGCGCCCAGGGCCAGCGGACGTTGCAGAACGGGCGTGCAGAAGCAGTTATCGACCAGCAGCAGGGCGCCGGCGGCGTGCGCCACAGCCGCCAGCGCGGTGATGTCGAATACTTCGGTCAAGGGGTTCGACGGTGTCTCGATGAATACCAGCCGGGTGTTCGGGCGCAGCGCAGCACGAAAAGCCTCGACCGTGCCCGTATCAACGAAACTGGTATCGACGCCGAAGCGCGGCAGGATGTTGCCGAACAGCTGTTGCGTGGCGCCGAAAATGCTGCGCGAGGCGACGATGTGCTCGCCCGACTTCATCAGCGCCATCACGGTGGAGAGGATCGCCGCCATGCCGCTGGCGGTGGCGATGCAGGCCTCGGCGCCCTCAAGCGCTGCCAGCCGGTCCTGCATGGTGGTGACGGTGGGGTTGGTGAAGCGGGCATAGACGTTGCCCGGCTCTTCGCCCGAGAACCGCGCCGCCGCCTGCGCGGCGTTGTCGAAGACGAAGCTGGAGGTGAGATAAAGCGCCTCGGAATGCTCGTTGAACTGGCTGCGCTCCTGACCGGCGCGCACGGCGAGGGTGTCGAACGACCAGCCGGAGGTATCCGCAACGCTCATTGCGCCTGAACCAGATTCAGGTCGAGTTGTTCGCCATCCGCGCCATCAAACCCGTCCAGGTCGTCCGGCTTGCGCAGCGGAGGAGCGGAACGCTTGTCCTCCATGCTCTGCAGATAAACGGCGGTGACGTCGCCGGTGATGTACTGGCCGTCGAAGCAGGAAGTCTCGAACTGGGTCACCGTCGGATTGACCGAGCGCACGGCCGCCTTCAGCGCGTCGAGATCCTGATAGATCAATGCGTCGGCGCCGATCTCGCGGCAGACCTCGTCGTCACTGCGATAGGAGGCGATCAGTTCGCTGCGCGTCGGCATGTCAATGCCATAGACGTTGGCGAAACGGACCGGCGGCGAAGCGGAGGCGAAGTAGACCTTTTTTGCGCCGGCCTCGCGCGCCATCATGATGATCTCGCGACTGGTAGTGCCGCGCACGATGGAATCGTCGACCAGCAGCACGTTGCGCCCCCTGAACTCCTGGCTGATGGCATTGAGCTTCTGTCGCACCGATTTGCGCCGCGTCGCCTGGCCCGGCATGATGAACGTGCGGCCGATGTAACGGTTCTTGACGAAGCCCTCACGGTAGGGAAGGTTCAATCGCGCCGCCAGTTCCATCGCCGAATGACGGCTGGAATCGGGGATCGGAATCACCGCATCGATCTCCAGGTGCGGCATGGTGAGACGGATCTTGTCGGCCAGGTAATCGCCCATCTTGGCCCGCGTTTCATACACTGAAATGCCGTCCATCACCGAATCGGGACGCGCCAGATAGACAAACTCGAACATGCAGGGAGCATGAAGGGTGCGCTCGGCGCACTGCCGGCTGACAAAGTTGCCGCGCATGTCGATCAGCACGGCTTCGCCCGGCTCGACATCGCGCAACATCTTGAAACCCAGGGTATCGATCGCCACGCTCTCCGACGCCACAAGGTATTCCATGCCTTCCGGCGTCTCGTTGCGGCCGATCACCAGGGGACGGATGCCGAAGGGATCGCGAAAGGCCAGCAGGCCGTAGCCGGCGATCATCGCCACCACGGCATAGGCGCCCTTGACGCGGCGATGTACGCCCGCCACCGCCTTGAAAATGGTCTCGGCATCGACCTGATACTTGGTCGATGCGGCCTGCAATTCATGCGCCAGGACATTGAGCAGCACCTCCGAATCGGAGTTGGTGTTCATGTGGCGCAAGTCCTGCAGGAACATGTCCTGCTTCAACTGATCGGCATTGGTCAGATTGCCGTTGTGCGCCAGCATCAGGCCGAACGGCGAATTGACGTAAAAGGGCTGCGCCTCGGCGGCGTTGTCGGCCGAACCGGCCGTCGGGTAACGACAATGTCCGATGCCCCAGTTGCCCACCAGATTGCGCATGTTGCGGGTACGGAAGACGTCGCGCACCAGGCCGGAGCCTTTGTGCATGTGAAAACGCCCGCCTTCCGCGGTGGCAACGCCAGCCGCATCCTGACCGCGGTGCTGGAGCACCTGCAAGCCGTCGTAGAGCAACTGGTTCACCGGCGTGGTGGATACCACACCCAGAATTCCGCACATGGTCTTCCTCTATCGAAACCGAATCCGTTTTGCGGCGTCCGCAGGCAGCCAGGGCTTTGCCGCAAGCACCGCGGTTTCCAGCGGCGGTGCCAGCACCGCATCCCGCCACCCGTCGGCCTTGGGCAACGGAGTCATACCCGCCACCAGCACCGCCATCAATACCACCAGAATCCCGCGCAAGACACCAAAAGCCGCACCCAGCAGGCGATCCAGCAACCCCAACCCCGCCGCCTTCAACATCAGCGAAATCAGCATTCGCGCCAACGTGAAGACCAGCAGGACACCGACAAAAATCAGCACATAAGCCGCAGCCAGCCGCATCCCCGGTTCGGCAATCTGCTGCGCCAGCATGTTCGCCACCCCGGCCGCCTCGGCGCGGGCGACGAAAAATGCCGCGACCCATGCCGCCAGCGCCAGAATCTCGCTCACCACGCCACGCCACAAGCCAAGCAACACCGATGCCGCAATGACCGCCAGGACGGCATAATCGAACGCGGTCATCGCCCTACTTCGGCGCTACCGGGCCGTCTACACCGATTATTCTGATCTTTGAACGGGCCTTTTCAGCGGCTTCCTGACTGGCGAAAGGGCCGGCCCGGACGCGAATGCGCGGCCCTTGCGGCGAATCGAATTTCTCCGTGTAGGCGGGCACACCGACGCCCTTCAGCTTCGCCAACAGCAATCTGACGTTGCCCGCTTCCTTGTAGGCGCCGAGTTGAACCACCCACTGCGCGCCAGCACTGCCTGCCGGCTTGGGATCGACAGCCGTTGCGGCCGCCGGCTTCTCGGCGACAACGGCCTTCTTTTCGGCGACCGGAGGTTTTTCCACGGGCTTCGCGGCCGCGGCC
Source organism: uncultured beta proteobacterium (assembly GCA_903848955.1). Taxonomy (GTDB): domain Bacteria; phylum Pseudomonadota; class Gammaproteobacteria; order Burkholderiales; family Rhodocyclaceae; genus Sulfuritalea. Next base: position 6,975 of record CAINHS010000140.1, on the reverse strand, counting down.
ACGGCCACTGCCGGAGTGGCTGGCGGCGCCGGACTCGCCGCTGCGGGCGCAGCAGGCGGCGGCGCAGGTTGTGCACCCGGCTTGACTTCCGGCTTTTGTTCAGCGGCGGCTTCCACGACAGGTCGCGGTTCCGGCGCCGGCATGGGAGTCGCCGCCGGCTTGCCCGGCAGGACCTTGGCCGCAAGACCGGTGGAATCCTGACCGGGGATGCGCACCTGAATGTCCTGCGTCAGAGGACGCGGCTCCCTGTCCATCACCATCGGCAATACGATGACGGCGAACAGCGCCAGCGCGGCGGCGCCGACCAGACGGCGGCGCGCGCGCTTCTTCAGCTGCAAATCTGCGTCAGGCGAGGTGTCTTGTTCCGCCATCGTGGTTACGCTGACCGGCCAAGCGACTGCAAGGCCGCAGCAACAGTGAGGAAGGATCCGAAGGCGAGGATTCTATCATCTTCGCCCGCGTTCTCTTGGGCGCAAGCGAGGGCAGCCGCCGGCGAAGCGAACTCTCCCGCAAGCTTCATTCCCCTGGCCTGCAAACGGGCGGCCAAAGCATCGGCGCCTGCCGCACGACCGCCTTCCAGGGTACACGGCAACCAGTGGGTCACCCGCACGCGCAGCGCATCGATAACGCCATCGATGTCCTTGTCGGCGAGCATGCCGAACACGGCCCAGGTATTGCGATGGAATCCCATGTCGCCGAGATTGGCAGCCAGGACGCGGGCCGCTTGCGGGTTATGGGCGACATCAAGCACCACGGCCGGACGCCCCGGCAAGACCTGGAAACGTCCTGCCAGCTGCACCGCGCTCAATCCCTGACGGATGTCCTTCATCGCCACCGGAAGTTGCCGGTGCAGAGCATCGAGTGCCGCCATGGCGCACGCCGCGTTGGCCAGTTGCTGCTCGCCGCGCAAGGCCGGAAAGGCCAGCCCGCCGCGCCGGATCACCACCCCGTCGCCGGCACCTGCCCAATACAACCACTGCTGTTCCTGTTGCTGATAGCCGAAATCCCTCCCCAGGACCTGCAGTCGCGCGCCTGCAGCGCCGGCGTGATCGGTGAGGGATCGCGGCGGCCGCGGATCGCCGCAGATCGCCGGAATCCCGCGGCGGAAGATGCCGGCCTTCTCGCGTCCGATGTCCTCGCGAGTTGCTCCGAGATAATCCATGTGATCGAGATCGACACTGGTAACGATGGTGCAATCGGGTTCATAGGCGTTGGTCGCATCGAGCCGTCCGCCGAGACCGACCTCCAGAACAATGGCATCGAGGCCGGCGGCGGCGAACACCTCCCACGCCGCCAGGGTACCGAACTCGAAATAGGTCAGCGCGGAATCGCCGCGCGCCCGCTCGACGCAGGCGAAGGCGCGGCACAGGCTTTCATCGTCGGCCGCCATGCCGTTGACCCTGACGCGCTCGTTGTAGCGCAGCAGGTGCGGCGAGGTATACAGCCCGACGCGATAGCCGGCGGCGAGCAAAATGCGTTCGAGCATGGCACAGGTTGAACCCTTGCCGTTGGTGCCGCCCACCAGAATGAGCGGACAATTCTCGCGTTGGGCCAGGCGCGCCTTGACCGCCGCCACCCGCTCCAGGCCCAATTCGATGCCGGCACTGCCACGCGGATGCTGCGCTTCGAGATGCTCCAGCCAGCCGTCCAGCCGGTCCGGAAATGGCAGCATCAGGCAGCCGGGATGCGTTGCAGAAGAGTCAGCAAGGAAGCCAGCTTGTCGCGCAGTTCGCGCCGATCGACGATCATGTCGATCGCCCCCTTTTCCATCAGAAACTCGGCACGCTGGAAGCCTGGCGGCAGCGTCTCGCGCACCGTCTGCTCAATCACGCGCGGACCGGCGAAGCCGATCAGCGCTCCCGGCTCGGCAATCACGACGTCGCCGACGAAAGCGAAAGAAGCCGAAACGCCGCCCATGGTGGGATCGGTCAGCAGCGTGATGAACGGCAGCTGGTGATGCGCCAGTTGCGTCACGGCGGCCGTAGTCTTGGCCATCTGCATCAATGAAAACAGGCCCTCCTGCATGCGCGCCCCACCCGAGGCCGTGATGCAGATGAAGGGCGCCTGCATTTCGATCGCCGCCTTGACGCCGCGCACGAAGCGCTCGCCGACGACGGCGCCCATCGAGCCGCCGAGGAATTCAAACTCGAAACAGGCGACCACAACCGGCACGGTCTTGACCGCACCCTGCATCACCACCATGGCATCGGCCTCGCCGGTGTCCTCATTCGCGGCGGCGAGACGGTCCACATAGCGCTTGCTGTCCTTGAACTTGAGCGGATCCATCGGAATGATCTCGGCACCGATCTCGAAGCGGCCTTCGGCATCGAGCAAGGCGTCCAGCCGGACACGGGCGCGCAGGCGGAGATGATGAGCGCACTTGGGACAGACGTTGAGGTTGTTCTCCAGATCGGTACTGTAGAGCACCGCCTCGCAGGCCGGGCACTTCGCCCACAGGCCCTCGGGAATCGACTTGCGTAGCCCCTCCGAGCGCTTGATCTTCGGTGGCAGCAGCTTTTGTAACCAGCTCATAGTTCCTCCGCAGGGCCGCCCCAAGGAGGGACCGCCAATAAGCATGGAGCGCAGCGAACCAAAGTCACCCCCTTCTTCGGGAAGGGGGATGGGGGGTAGGTCGTCATATGGTTTCTCCATCCATTGCGGCACGGATTCCATTCAAGAAGCTTGTAACCCGCTGCGGCGCTCCAGCGGCATCACCGCTTTCAATTTCCTCGATGATCCGGCTGCCGATCACCACGGCATCGGCCACCGCGGCAATCCTCGCCGCGGTGGCCGCGTCACGGATGCCGAAGCCGACGCCGACCGGCATTCCGACCTTCTCGCGGATCAGCGGAATGCGCCGCGCAACTTCGTCGAGATCGAGCTTGCCGGAACCGGTGACGCCCTTCAATGAAACATAGTAAATGTAGCCGCTGCCGATCTGCGCCACTTCAGCGTAACGCTTCTCGGTGGACGTCGGCGCCAGCAGAAAGATCGGATCGATGTCGGCCTGCTTCATCGCCACGGCAAACGCGGCGCACTCCTCGGGCGGGTAGTCGACCACCAGCACGCCGTCGACGCCGGCCACGTGCGCATCGCGGGCAAACTCCTCGACGCCGTAGGATTCGACGGGGTTGGCGTAGCCCATCAGAACCACCGGCGTGGTCGCGTTCTCGGCGCGGAACTCCTTCACCAGCGCCAGTACCCGGCGCAAGCTCATGCCGTGCGCCAGCGCCCGTTCCGAGGCGCGCTGAATGGTCGGCCCGTCCGCCATCGGATCGGAAAACGGCACACCGAGTTCGATGATATCGGCGCCGCCTGCCACCAGCGCCCGCATCAGCGGCAGACTGAGGTCGGGATGGGGATCGCCGGCGGTGATGAAAGGGATCAGTGCCTTGCGGCCTTGCGCGGCGAGAGTGGCGAATGTGGTGGCGATGCGTGACATGATGATGACCGGGTCAGAACTGAATGCCGGATGCTTCGGCGACGGTATGCATGTCCTTGTCGCCGCGACCGGAAAGATTGACCAGCAACATCTTGTCCTTGGCCAGGGTCGGCGCGAGTTTCGCTGCGTAGGCCAGCGCATGGCTCGACTCGAGTGCGGGGATGATGCCTTCGAAGTGACACAGATCATGGAAGGCCTGCAGCGCTTCGCCGTCGCTAATCGTGACGTACTCGGCACGGCCCGAATCCTTGAGCCAGGCGTGCTCGGGGCCGACACCCGGATAATCGAGGCCGGCCGAAATCGAGTGGGTTTCGATGACCTGCCCGTTCTCGTCCTGCAACAGATAGGTGCGGTTGCCATGCAGCACGCCCGAACGTCCGGCGGTAAGCGATGCCGAGTGCTTGCCCGTATCCAGGCCGTGGCCGGCGGCTTCGACGCCGATCAGTTTCACTCCGGTGAGCGGGATATAGGGATAAAAAATCCCCATCGCATTGGATCCGCCGCCGACGCAGGCGATCACGGCATCCGGCTGACGACCGGCGAGTTCCGGCATCTGCGTCTTGCACTCCTCGCCGATCACGGCCTGGAAATCGCGCACCATCATCGGATAGGGATGAGGACCGGCGACGGTGCCGATGATGTAGAACGTATTGCCGATGTTGGTCACCCAGTCGCGCATGGCCTCGTTAAGCGCGTCCTTCAGGGTCTTCGAGCCTGATTCGACCGGCACCACCCTGGCTCCCAGCAGTTTCATGCGATAGACATTGGCAGCCTGACGCCTGATGTCCTCCGCGCCCATATACACGACGCATTCCATGCCGTAGCGGGCGGCAACCGTGGCGGTGGCAACGCCATGCTGGCCGGCCCCCGTCTCGGCAATCACGCGCGGCTTGCCCATGCGTCGCGCCAGCAGGGCCTGACCGATGCAGTTGTTGATCTTGTGTGCGCCGGTGTGATTGAGGTCCTCGCGCTTGAGAAATATCTGTGCGCCGCCGAGCAGGCCCGACCAGCGCCGGGCGTGATAAATCGGGCTGGGGCGGCCCACGTAGTGCTTGAGTTCGTAGTCGAATTCGGCGCGGAATTCCGCATCGGCCTGCGCCGCGGCGTAGGCCTCGCGCAGTTCGGTCAACGCCGGCATCAGCGTCTCGGCGACAAAGACGCCACCGTAGGGACCGAAGTGGCCGCCGGCATCGGGCAAGTTATAAGGAAGGTCCTGCATCTGCATCTCGCACTCCGGCAATGAATTCGGTGATCTTTTGCGCATCCTTGATGCCACGGGCGGCCTCGACGCCGCTGCTGACATCCACCGCCCACGGCCGCACGGCGCGCACGGCTTCGGCAATATTGCCCGGATGCAGGCCGCCGGAGAGAATGACGGGCAGCGGCAGGGATTGCGGAATCAGGGACCAGTCGAAGGTCTGTCCCCCTCCGCCGTAGCCTTCGACATGGGCATCGAGCAACAAGCCGGCGACGCCGGGAACCCCGGCGAAAGTACCCGCGTATTCTAGCAAATCGAGCCCCGGCCTGACTCTGGCGGCCTTGATCCAGGGCCGGCCGAACTGACAGCAATAGTCCGCATCTTCATCGCCGTGGAACTGCAGCAGATCCAGCGTCGTTTGTGCCAGGACGGCACGAACAGCCGGCGCGGTTTCATTGACGAAAAGCCCGACTTTGGTGACAAAGGCGGGAAGCAGCGCCATCAGTTGCGCGGCCCGCTGCGGCGTCACATAGCGCGGACTGGGCGCGTAGAAGACAAAACCCAGAGCGTCGGCGCCGGCCGCGACTGCGGCCGCAAGATCTTCCTCGCGGGTGATGCCGCATATCTTTATTCGGGTGCGGGTCATGAGTCTAGCCAAGGGCAGGCGTGGTCCGGCCGGTACTCCACAGCAGGTGGTCCTGCGCTGCAGCGATGTTCAGGTTCCACTGCGGATCATAATCGACGCCGACAAAATACAGGCCGCAGGATTCGAAGGTCGGCGCGGCGCGGGCGCGATCGCGACCGGCAAGGAGTTCGCCGAGCCATTCCGGCGCATGCGCGCCCTTGCCGACATACACCAGCGCGCCGACAAGATTGCGTACCATGTGATGCAGGAAGGCGCTGGCCTCGAAGTCGAACACCAGCAGGTCGCCATGGCGCACAACATCCGCACGACGCAGCGTCTTGACCGGTGACTTGGCCTGACATTCGACCGAACGGAAAGCGGAGAAATCATGTTCGCCGAGCAGCAGCGCCGCTGCCGCCGCCATGGCGGCCACGTCCAGCGGCCGATGAAACCAGCCGACACGCCGCGCCATGAGGCCCGGTCGTTCGGCACGATTCAGCAGCAGATAACGGTAGCGCCTGCCGCGTGCCGAGAACCGGGCATGGAAATCATCGGCTACCGTCTGAGCGCAACGCACCGCGACACTGGCGGGCAGATGCGCGTTGACGCCCCGTACCCATGCCGTATCCGGGCGGACGACCTCGGTATCAAAATGCACCACCTGCGCCAGGGCATGCACGCCGGCATCGGTGCGCCCGGCGCAAACCACCCGTATCGGCGCATCGGCAACGACGGAGAGCGCCGACTCCACCACGTTCTGTACCGCACCCCCGCCCGCTTGCGACTGCCAGCCGCAGAAACCGGAACCCTCGTATTCGAGCCCGAGAGCGATTCTCATGTCAGCGCCGCAACCAGAATCAAGGCGAGGGCCAGAGCGCAGACGATGAAATCTGCCGCGGCAAAACGCGCAGCAGGAAGACTGAGGACGCCTGTGTATCCTGACTCGCGGCTCCCGGCCTGGCGCGAGAACTCCACTTCGTTCAGGGTCAGCCCCAGACGCACAGCGATCCGGTCTCTGGAAATATTCAAAATGGATAATGGCGCCAACAGCGAGCGCATGCCGGCGACCAGTGCGGGCGGCGGCAAGGCTTTCAGTATCAAGGCTACGGTAGAAAGCGCGATGAGCAAACGCAGCATGTTGTCGGCTGCCAGCAGCAGTCCTTCCTGACTCGCCCCGGGGATGGCCGGCAGCGGAGTTCCCGGCGTCAGCCAGCCAAACATCGCCAGCATGGTCAGCAACAGCCAGCGACTGCGCTGCAACAACGGGATCAAATGGGAAGAAGCCACAACGAGCGCCGCTGCGCTCAGCCCCAAGCCACCCAGCAACAAGGCTGTGCCATCGCGGCAGGAGGCCGCCAGGAGCGCTGCCAGGCCCAACAGGATCAGGCTTGCGGGATGCAGATGTTTCAAGGGTGTAGAGCGTCCCCCGGTGCTCCGGCACCGGGGGCGCGTTGTTGATCAGCCGAGACTGTCAAACTTGGCGCGTGCCACTTTCTGCTGCGCCGGGCTACCTTCTGCCATTGCTTCCTGGAACAGCTCACGGGCACCATCGCGATCGCCCATTTCCTCATAGGCCATTGCCAGTTCGATCTTGGTCGCCACATCGGGATTATCGGGTATCTCGGCGGCAACTGATTCGGGCTCAGCGGCAACTGATTCGGGCTCAGCGGCAACCGGCTCGGGCTCGGCGGCGGGAGTAGCTGCCGGCGT
>CAINHS010000139.1 GCA_903848955.1 uncultured beta proteobacterium | reverse complement strand
GCTGTTCGACTCGGCGATGCGGGTGCTGCACGGCAGCGGCGGCGACGGCGGCGAACTGCGCGCCGGCGGCGAACTGACTTCGAGCGCGCTGCAAAGCCTCGCAGTGATCGCCGGCGCGCGCATCCTGCTGGTCGAGGACAACGAGATCAACCAGGAAGTGGCGCTGGAACTGCTGCGCCACGCCCGCCTCGACGTCGATCTCGCCGAAAACGGCCAGGTGGCGCTGGACCGGCTGCAGGCGAATGACTACGCCCTGGTGCTGATGGACATGCAGATGCCGGTGATGGACGGCGTTGAGGCCACCCACCAGCTGCGTCGCCTGCCCGGCCTGGCCGCACTGCCGGTGGTGGCGATGACCGCCAACGCCCAGGCGGCGGATCGCCAGCGCTGCCTCGACGCCGGCATGAACGACTTCATCGCCAAGCCGATCGAACCCGACCTGCTGTGGCAGACGCTGCTGAAGTGGATCGCGCCGCTGCGCGTCGCGGTGGCGGCCGACAGCGCCACCGTCAGTGCCGTGGCGGCGGCGCCGACGCTGGATCTGGGCGTCGCCGGGATCGACGCGGGGCCGGCCTTGCGGCGCATGCTGGGCAGCACCGACCTGTATTTCGCCACGCTGCGCAAGTTCTGCAAGCTGCAGGAAAACATCAGCGAGACGATGGCGGCGGCGCTCGACGCCGACGACTGGCCCGGCGCGCACCGTCAGGCCCATACCCTGAAGGGCGTTGCCGCCAGCATCGGCGCCGACCGCCTGGCGCAACAGGCCGCGGCGCTGGAAAAGGCGCTCGGCGAACGTCTGCCGCGGGCGGATGTCGACCAGCACATCGGCGTCATCGACGGCCAGTTGCGCGAACTGATCGCCGCCGTGCGCGACAAGTTGCCGGCCGCGCCCGAGGCCGCCTTGCCCGATGCCGCCGACGGCGCCGCCGCCGTGGCCGAACTGGAGCGGCTGCTGAGCGACAGCAACCCCGAGGCCATGGCCTGGCTCGAGCTCAACGGCGCCGCCCTGCGCGCCGCCATGCCGGCGGCACGGGCGACCGAAATCCACGCCGCGGTGCATGCCTGCGATCTCGACGACGCCCTGCGCCTGCTGCGCGAGGCGGTTGCCGGCGGGAGCGGAGCATGAGCGCGGGCGGACCATCCATCAAGTCCGTGGCGGACCAATTTCAATCAAAGGAGACCAGCTGCATGAAACCACTTTCAAGACTGCGCGCGCTTTTTGCCGCCCTGGCGCTGTCGCTCGCCGCAGCGCTGCCGGCCGCCGCCGCCGACCTGGCGGAGATCCAGGCGCGCGGCGAACTGCGTCACCTCGGCATCCGTTATGCCAACTTCGTCACCGGCTCCGGCGACGGCTTCGACGTCGAACTGGTGCAGGGTTTCGCCAAGCACATCGGCGTCAGATATGTCCTGATCTATTCCGATTTCTACAGCGTGATCCGCGACCTGCTGGGCAAGGACGTGGCGCGCAACGGCGACGCCGTGGATCTGGTCGGATCATTTCCGGTCAAGGGCGACATGATCGCCACCGGTTTCACCGTGCTGCCATGGCGCGAGAAGGTGCTGCTCTACTCCGAGCCCACCTTTCCTTCGCAGGTGCTTCTGGTGACCCGCGCCGATGCGCCTTACACCCCGATCAAGGGCAGCCCCGACCTGCCTGGCGACATCGCCGAAACCAAGCGCATGATCGGCAGGAAGTCCCTGCTGGTGATGGAGCGCACCTGCCTCGACCCGTCCAACTACGGCCTCAAGGCCACGGGCATCGACTTGAAGCCCTACACCAAGAGCACCAACATCAACGAGATGGTGCCGACCCTGCTTGAAAGCAACGTCGACTTCACCCTGCTCGACGTGCCGACCGCGGTGCTCGACCTGCGCAAGTGGGCGGGGCGCATCAAGGTGATCGGCCCGGTATCCGAAGAACAGGCTCTGGCCGCAGCCTTCCCCAAGGATTCGCCGAAGTTGCGCGATGCCTTCAATGTCTATCTGCGGCAGATTCGCGCCGACGGCAGCTATGACAAGCTGGTGCGGAAATATTACTCCGGCATTCAGAGTTACTTCCCCGGCTTCTTTGCGAGGAAAGGCGGCAAATGAAAGTGCGCATGGCCGCCGGATTTGCGGCAGCAACCAGAATACTGAGCAAGCGGGTGTCGGCGGTCACCGCCGTCGCCTTCGGGCTGTATTCGCTGGCGCTGTTCGCCTACGCGGTCATGGCATGGATGCAAATGCACCGGGAAACGGATGCCTTCTTCGTCGCCGACAGCCAGCGCCGCGCGGCCGCAGTGGCCGACCGCATGGCGCTGATCCGCGCCGAAGCGGTACGGCATGCCGAACTGGCTGAAATCCGCGCCTATCTGGCCAATCGCGATCTGGGCATGTCGCCGCGCTACGGACTCGATGCCAGCCTGCAGGGCGTTGCCGACCGCCTCGTGGAACACGCCGCCGACCCCACCGGCATGATGCCCGGCCGCCTGCTGTTCTTCGACCGCTCCGGCAGCCTGCTGGCCGACTCCGAGCCGGGTGCGCCGCTGCCGGCGGTGGATGCCAGTTCGCCGCAGAAGGCGGAAATTGCCTTCGATGACGGTCGCGGCCTGCTCATCCTGCGGGTGCCGATTCTCAGCCGCGGCGCGGCCGACGGCATGGTCGTCACCCTGGTTGCGACGCAAGCGCTTTACCGCAATCTGATTCTGGCCGGCGCCAATCAGCGCTACCGCGAAATGCTGCTGACGGCCGATGGCCAGATGCTGGCGGACGGTGTGTCGCGCGGCGAGGACGCCCGGCAACAGCAGGGCCTGGCCAAGGCGCCGCAAAACCAGGTGCTGACCCCGGCCGAACTGGGCGGCGGCGAGTCCGGCTTCGGGGGCCTGCTGGCGATCAAGACGGCGGTGCCCGATCTGCCGCTGTTCTTGATTACCCTGCTGCCCGAAGAACAGGCCCACGGGCATCTGAGTTCGCCCGCCATGATCGTGTTCGTCGGCCTGATTCCGCTGCTGCTGCTGTTCGGCGCGCAGCGCCTGGCCCGCCTGCGCAATGCCGGCGAACAGCAGGCGGAGCGGCTGGCCGCGCAGGCCAGGGAGTTCGACGCGCAGGCCAGGAAGCTCGACGCGCAGCGGCAGGAGCTCGATTCCAGCAAGGCCAGCCTGTTCCAGACCGACACCCTACTCAGCGAGATCCTCGAGGCGGCGACCGAAATCGGCATCATTGCCACCAACCTCGACGGCCGCATCACGATTTTCAACAGCGGCGCCGAACGCCTGCTCGGCTGGGGCAGCATCGAAGTGGTCGGTAGCGTGACGACTGAACTGTTTCACCTCAAACAGGAACTCGAGGCGGCCAGGGCGGCGAGGGCGGCGGAGGGGGTTGCCATCAGCGGCGATTTCCAGGTACTGGTCGCCGGTGTCAGGCTGGGGGCACATGACGACCGCGAATGGACCTTCGCGCGCAAAAACGGCACGCAGTTCCGCGGCGCGTTGTTGACCACGCCGATCCGTTCCCTCGACGGCAGCATCAGCGGCTACCTCGGCATATTGCAGGATGTCAGCCTGCGCAGCGCGCTGAATGCGGAAATGCGCCGCGCCCGCGAACTGGCGGAGGAAGCCTCGCGCATGAAGTCCGACTTCCTCGCCAACATGAGCCACGAAATCCGCACGCCGATGAACGGCATCATCGGCATGACGCACCTGGTGCTGATGACCACAATGACGTCCCACCAGCGCGAATACGTCAAGAAGATCCAGCTCTCGGGCCAGCATCTGCTGCGCATCATCAACGACATTCTCGACATTTCCAAGATCGAGGCCGGCAAGCTCTCCATCGAGCAGGCCGACTTCGAACTGGAAACCACCCTGGCCGGCGTGGTCGGCGTGATCGGCGAAAAAGCCGGGGAGAAGGGGCTGGAACTGATCCTCGACATCGCCAGCGACGTTCCGGTGAATGTCATCGGCGACTCGCTGCGGCTCGGCCAGGTGCTGATCAACTATGCCAACAATGCCATCAAGTTCACCGAACACGGCGAAATCGACATCGTGGTGCGGGCGCGGGAAATCGGCACCGACAGCGTGCTGCTGTGGTTCGCCGTGCGCGACACCGGCATCGGTCTCAGCGAGGAGCAGAAAAAGCGGCTGTTTACCGCGTTTTCCCAGGCCGACACCTCGACCACGCGCCAGTACGGCGGCACCGGGCTGGGGCTGGCGATCTCCAAGCAGCTGGCGACGATGATGGGCGGCGAGGTCGGCGTCGACAGCGCGCCCGGAGTCGGCAGCACCTTCTGGTTCACGGCGCGGCTCGGCATCAGCCACACGCCGCGGCGCGAACTGCTGCCGGAAGCGGAGCTGCGCGGCCGCCGCGTGCTGGTGGTGGACGACAACGACAACGCGCGCCAGGTGATGAATCAAATGCTGCGCAGCATGAGTTTCGCGGTCGATGTCGTCAGCTCCGGGCGCGAGGCGGTGGCGGCGGTGGAACAGGCCGACCGCGACAACGCGCCCTACGAGCTGGTGTTCATGGACTGGCACATGCCGGCCATGAACGGCGTCGATGCCTGTCGCCGCATCAAGGATCTGGCGCTGGCCGAGCCGCCGCACCTGATGCTG
>CAINHS010000138.1 GCA_903848955.1 uncultured beta proteobacterium | reverse complement strand
TACTCGCGGCCGTCGGCCAGAGTGAAGGCCAGTTCCAGCGCCTGCGTCGCCCCGGCTTCCTGGATGTGGTAGCCGGAGATCGAGATCGAGTTGAACTTCGGCATGTTCTGCGCCGTGTAGCCGATGATGTCGGCGATGATGCGCATCGACGGCTCGGGCGGATAGATGTAGGTGTTGCGGACCATGAACTCCTTGAGGATGTCGTTCTGGATCGTCCCCGTCAGTTGCGCCTGCGCCACGCCCTGCTCCTCGGCCGCCACCACGTAGCCGGCGAGGATGGGCAGCACGGCGCCGTTCATGGTCATCGACACCGAGACCTTGTCCAGCGGAATGCCGTCGAACAGGATCTTCATGTCCTCCACCGAATCGATCGCCACGCCGGCCTTGCCGACGTCGCCGGTAACGCGCGGGTGATCGGAGTCGTAGCCGCGATGGGTGGCGAGGTCGAAAGCCACTGACACACCCTGCCCGCCGGCGGCCAGCGCCTGGCGGTAGAACGCGTTGGAAGCCTCGGCGGTGGAGAATCCGGCGTACTGGCGGATGGTCCATGGCCGCACCGCGTACATGGTGGCCTGCGGTCCGCGCAGGAAGGGCGCAAAGCCCGGCAGCGTATCGGCATAGGGCAGGTCGGCGACATCGGCCCGGGTGTACAGCGGCTTGACGGTCAGGCCTTCCGGCGTCACCCAGTCGAGGCGCGAAACATCGCCTTCCGGCGCCGACTTGGCGGCCGCCTTGGCCCAGGCCTCAAGCGAGGGAATAGTGACTTCCGGTGCCTTGCTCATGTTCTTGCCCTTTCAGACGCATCCTCTGCAGTACCGTGAGAATAGCGTGTTGACTTCCGTGAAGGAAGGCATGATACTGCATTCATAATTATGAATGCAAGGCCATCTTCGCATATTGTCACGGCGCCCGCCCTGTACGAACAGGTGGCCGAACGCTTGCGTACCCGGATTTTCGCCCACGAACTGCCGCCCGGCGGCTGGATCGACGAGCAGGCGCTGGTCAGGGAATACGGTATCAGCCGCACGCCGCTGCGCGAAGCGCTGAAAGTGCTGGCCGCCGAAGGTCTGGTGGTGCTCAAGCCGCGCCGCGGCTGCTACGTCACCGAACTGTCGGAACAGGACATCGACGAAGTATTTCCCGTCATGGCGATGCTCGAAGGCCGCGTCGCGGCAGAGGCCGCCGGCCGTGCCAGCGGCGCCGACCTGGCGCGCCTCGAGGCCATCCACAAGGAACTGGAACGCTACGCGGCGGGCAACGACGCCGACCGCTTCTTCGAGGCCAACCAGCGCTTCCATGCGGTGCTGCAGGAAATCGCCGGCAACCGCTATCTGGCGCAACTGATCGACGATGCGCGCAAGGTCATCAAGCTCACCCGGCGCGATTCCCTGCGGCTGGAAGGTCGCCTCAAGCAATCCCTGGCCGAACACCGCGGCGTCCTCGATGCGCTGCAACGGAAAGATTCCGCGCTGGCCGGGCAACGCATGCACGACCACCTGCTGTCCGGCCGCGCCGCGCTGGCCAAACTGGCGACTACTGCCCCGGGCTGATCACACGCCGTTCTGTCGCAGCCACTCCAGCATGCGCTTCCAGCCGTCCTCGGCCGCCTCCTTGCGATAGCTCGAGCGGTAATCCGCATGGAAAGCATGCGGCGCATCCGGATAGACATGGATTTGCGATTTGCTGCCGGCCTTGGCCAGTCCGCTGCGCATGTCCTCGACCTGATCCGCGGTGATGCCCTGATCCTTGCCGGCATACAAACCCAGCACCGGCGGCTTGATCTGGCCGGCGACATCGATCGGATATTTGGGCTGACGCGCCGTCGGCGCGCCGTCCAGAGTCCCGTACCAGGCCACCGCCGCCTTCACCTTGGGATTGTGGGCGGCATACAGCCAGGTGGTGCGTCCGCCGCGGCAGAAACCGGTGACCCCCAGCCGCTGCGGATCGCCGCCGTTTTTCGCCGCCCAGGCGGCGCAGGCGTCGAGATCCGCCAGGTGCTCGGCATCCGACGAGGCCGCCACCGGACCGGCCATGATGTCCATCACGCTGCTCATTTTCGCGGTTTCGCCATGACGTATGTACATATCCACCGCCAGCGCCAGATAGCCGGCCTTGGCCAGCCGGCGGCAGACATCGCGGATGTACTCATGCACGCCGAATATCTCGTGCACCACCAGGACCACAGGCAGGTTGGCGCCGCCGGCGGGCATGGCACGATAGCCCGGCAGTTCCCTGTCGGCGGCGGGCACCATGACCTCGCCGGCCAGCAGACCCTCGCTATCGGTCTTGATCACCGTCTGCGCCGCGATCGGCTGCGTCGCCAGGGCAAAGCCGGCGCCGACCGCCGTGGCGATGAAGGCGCGACGGTTGAAGGACTCTGCCGGCAGCAGGCTGTCGAAGTGGGCCTGGTCGTCGGCGGTCAGCGGGGCCTTCTGTGGGGACGTATTTTTCATGCGAGTCTCCTTGTGTCGGGGAGCCCTAAAATACGCCGAGACAAAAACTATTTCAACGAGGACATGATGACCACGCCACCGATCAGTCGCTACCCCGTGCCGGAACTCAAAGACCTGCCCGAAGACATCCGCGCCCGCATCCTCGAGGTGCAGGAAAAATCCGGCTTCGTCCCCAACGTATTCCTGGTACTGGCGCATCGCCCCGCCGAATGGCGCGCCTTTTTCGCCTTCCACGACGCGCTGATGGAAAAGGAAAGCGGGCTGACCAAGGCCGAACGCGAAATGATCGTGGTCGCCACCTCCAACGCCAACGCCTGCCAGTACTGCGTCGTGGCCCACGGCGCCATCCTGCGCATCCGGGCGAAGAACGCACTGGTCGCCGACCAGGTCGCCATCAACCACCGCAAGGCCGACATCACGCCGCGGCAGAAGGCCATGCTCGACTTCGCCATGAAGGTCGCGCTCGATTCCGGCGCCATCAACGACGAAGATTTCGCCGGCCTCCGGCAGCACGGCTTCAATGACGAAGACATCTGGGACATCGGCGCCGTGGCGGCGTTCTTCGGACTATCCAACCGCATGGCGAACATGACCGGCATGCGGCCGAATGACGAGTTCTACCTGATGGGACGGTTGCCGAAGCAGAAATAGAAACGCTGCCGGGGGTTGCCCGACAAGACGTCACGGACAGGCATTTCTGTGTTCCAGCGCGGTTTCATTCCGGCTGATCGTGGTCTGCGCACAAGCGCTCGATACGGGACTTGATCCGCGCCGCACGGCCCGGGTCATCCTCGGGATTGGGGACCTTGGTCGCAAGGACCAGCAATCGGTCCTTGTCGACCATGCGATGCTCGAGCATGACCCTGATGAACTCAATATCCTTGTCGCGCCAGGCAGCCGCTTTGGAGATGAACAGATCATGCGGATCGAGACACAATCCAGTCACCCCCTTGGTACCCGGGGAGGACAGATTGACCAAGCGTGACTTCCAGTCCTTGGGCAAGACTGCCGTTCGGCTATCGACCGGGTCGACATAGTAGCCGTAGGTTTCGTAAAAACGCGATGCCTCGCCAATGGCCTCGAGCATTCGGGTGCTGTCCGGCTTGTTCTTCGCGATAAAGTCGGCCTCGCGTGATCGCAGCAGTTCTTCCGGTGCTTCGGGGAACTTGCCGAGAATCGATTGCGAACCGATCACGATGAATTGCCGCTCGCCGATAATCTCTCCAGCGGCACGAAGCAGATGCTCCAGTTCGCTACGTTCCACGCGGACGCTCCGGTTCTGTCCGCTCCAGCAAACCCACATAGGGCGCCGATTGCCGCTGGCGGTTGGCGTTCTCGTCGAGACCGGTCATCGCAGCGACCACGTCCGCATCGCTGCCGGTGGTCATGAGTGTTTCCCACTCGGCAAAGGCGCTGCACCAGGACCCGATGGCCCGCCAACGGTGGAGATTCGCCAGACTGTGGCGGCGCAAGGTGTCCATGTCCGCCGCCGCCAACACGGCATGGGCCATCTCCAGTTTGAGCGCATCGAGCCGCGATTGCGCATTTTGGTGATCCGACTTGACGCCCAACTGGATGGTGGTATCGCCGAATGTCACCAGGCGGTTGACGCGCTTTCCGAGTCGGGCTTTTACGGCCGACACCAGTTGATCGATCGTCACTGGCGGCGTAGATCGCGTATAGACGCCGTATCCGGCCCGTACCAGGATTTGCTCGTGCTCCAGTTCAGTCAAGGCCCGCGATACCTGCCGCGAATGGCCGAGACCTGCAAAATCGGCGCGCAAGAACACCGGAGCCTTCGAGGTTCGCAACTTGGCTTTCAGCTTGTCTTTGACGGAATAGTGCATGAGGTGTTGTGCAAACACTAGACATGAATGTCCAATGTTTGCACTTCCAGCGCATCAAGTCAATCGTCGAAGAAAGCTCCCGCTGGACGGGGGCGGGCGCTTTGCGGACCTGGGACGCAGCTTCGCTGCCAGGCGCTTTGCGAGCCCGGGATTCCCCTTTATGTCCCGAAGGGACGGTATCCCCTTGTGGGACGGGGGCTGGCGCTTTGCGGACCGGGGACGCAGCTTCGCTGCCAGGCGCTTTGCGAGCCCGGGATTCCCCTTTATGTCCCGAAGGGACGGTAT
>CAINHS010000137.1 GCA_903848955.1 uncultured beta proteobacterium | reverse complement strand
GGCCTACACCTTCACCGTCAAGGCGACCAACGCCGCCGGCACCAGCGCCGCATCGGCTGCGTCCACCAGCGCAACACCCGCTGCATCGCTTGCGTCCAGCAGCGCAACTCCCGTCGGGTTGCCAGGTGCCCCGATCATAGGCACGGCCACGGCCGGCGACACAAGCGCCAGTGTCAGCTTCGCGGCGCCGACAAGCAACGGCGGCAGCGCCATCACCGGCTACACGGTCACATCCAGTCCGCTCGCAGTGAGTGTTACAGGCACGGCTTCGCCGCTGACGGTCACCGGTCTCCCCAATGAAGCGGCCTTCACCTTCACCGTCACCGCGACCAACGCCGCCGGCACCGGCAAAGCCTCGGCCGCGTCCAACAGCGTCACACCCGCTGGAGTTCCAGGTGCTCCGCTCATAGGCACGGCCACGGCCGGCAACACAAGCGCCACAGTCAGCTTCACGGCGTCGGCAATGAACGGCGGCAGCGCCGTCACCGGCTACACGGTCACATCCAGTCCGGGCGCACTGAGTGTTACAGGCAAGGCTTCGCCGCTGACGGTCACCGGTCTGACCAACGGCACGGCCTACACCTTCACCGTCAAGGCGACCAACGCCGTCGGTACCAGCGCCGCATTGGCTCCGTCCAGCAGCGTCACACCCTTTGGAGCGCCCGGTGCTCCAACCATAGGCGCGGCGACACCCGGCAACGCGACCGCCAGTGTCGGCTTCACCGCACCGACAAGCAACGGTGGCAGAGCCATCACCGGCTACACGGTCACATCCAGTCCGGGCGGACTGATTGCGAAAGGGACTACGTCGCCGCTGACGGTCACCGGCCTCACCAACGGCACCGCCTACACCTTCACCGTCAAGGCGACCAACGCCGTCGGCGACAGCGCCGCCTCGGCCGCGTCCAGCAGCGCAACCCCAATCCCAGTCGACGCCAAGGTCAAAGCAGCAGCCGACAAAGCCGCAACTGACGCAACCGACTCCCTGGCTGCGGCCAAAACAGCCATGGACTCCTGCGCTGCTCTGGTGAACAAAGTCACGTCTTCGCTGACTCCCGCAGGGTTCGCCGCTTCGGTCACTGCCGATCTGTCCAACAGTATTCTCGCGGTGCAATACCGTGCCGCTCATCCCGCGCCCCTAGCAAGTGGCAAGCCGGACGAAATCGGTAGCAAACTGCTCACGGTAATCCCGGCAGATCATCTTGCGTTAATCGTCAGTCTGAAAGCGGCAAGTGCCGAGATGGAAACAGTGTGCAAGGCCGCCGGGGCGTACGCCGCGGCGGACGCCCCGGCGGATAAGCAAAATGCGCTGATGAAACAGGCCATGGCTGATGTCAAAGCCGCCAAATTTGATGCCCCTGGCGACACTGCAGCCAACAACAAGTCCAGAACCGACCCGGTTAAGAAGGGAATAACCGATTACCTGGCGTCCAGCACAGCGCTTGCCGCTGCAATGACCGTGCTGTCGAAAGACCGAATACACCAGGCATATACCGGCCCCGCGGTCCAACAGTTCCTTCCACCCTTACCTACCGTGAGGCAAGCATCATGAAACTATTTATGCCTTTGCTGCGCAACATATTGCTTGTGGCGCTGTTGGCGCTGTCTGCCTCGATGGCTTCCGTTGCCGCCGACTTCTGCTGGAAGGATACCCAGACCCGTGGCGTCGGTACCATTCCCAAAAGCTGCACCGATGGAAAGGAATACAAGGACGGCCTGTGTTACACCCCGTGCAAGGCTGGCATGAGCGGTGTCGGTCCGGTATGTTGGTCCACCTGCCCTGCCGGCTATATCGACATGGGGGCCATTTGCCACATCGACAAAGCCCTCCTGAAGGAAGGCAGCTGGGTGTGTACTGATCGGGGTTTGCTTGGTGAGTGTTGGTGGGGTTATATGAATTGCGACGCCGGTTACACGAATATTGGCTTGCTGTGCGCGCTCACGCCCACATCGACCCCCGCCGGTTTTAGTGGCACCTACCTTGATCCCATGAAGAATACCTACGGACGCGGCGCGGGAACGATTCCGACCGCCTGTGCCACCGGGCAACAGTATGACGCCGGCCTGTGCTATGACAACTGCCCACAATATTATTCCGGTGTTGGCCCGGTGTGCTGGATGCAAACGCCAGAAACATGGGTGGGATGCGGCATGGGCGCGGCCTCCAGCGGCGGCAAGTGTGCCGAGGCCATCTTTGACCAGGTGAGCTCGGTCGGCGAAGTCGCCATTAACATCGCTACGTTGGGCGCTGGTAATGCGGCTACCAAGCCACTAAAGTTTGCAAGGTTGAAAGAGGCTTATAAGGCGGCCAAAAAGGGAAACGCGAACTTCGGAAAGGCCGCGGAGGCCGCCGAGAAGGCCGGGGAGACCGCCTATGCAGCGCAGGGCAGCGTCCGCACCCGCCTCGGTATCCTCGAAACCGAGAGCAGCGGGGAAGAGTTGTCCGATATGGATCTCGTCGCTCTGGCCGCCAATGTCGCGTCGCTTGCCGATCCCTCCGGTGTGTCAGGCATCATCGGTGCCTACACCCATCCGAAATGCAGCGCCCTAGGCCTGGGTCATGCGCCAGTCCAGCCTGCAAAGCCACCCGAACCAGAACCACCAAAGCCTCTGTGCTATTGCGAAGTGTCCGAAAAGAAGGGGCAGGCGTCCTCCCCCGTATCAAATTATTGCAAGACCTGGCCGACAGGCTCTATTCCCGGAACAACATGCCGATACACAGATGACATGAGAAGGCATTTTCATCAGAATGACGCTCAGCCTGGCACCTGTGGCATTGAAGGAAACCCGCTCTGCTTTGGCCCAGAACATTCGCCAAATAACTGCCACGAGTTCAGCTGCTGGATCCCGGGAACCCCGACCGATGTCACTGCTGTTATCAACGGAACCAGCGCCGTGATCAGCTTTAAGGCCCCTGAAGACTTGACAGGTGTAGATTTTTATAATGCCGGCGATGTGGCCGGCGGCGCCCAAGATACAAACTTCTTGAGAGCGCAGGGGAAGGCATCGCCAATTACGGTCCCCGGTATCATTCCGGGCGTGGCCTACCAATTCGTTGTCGTGGCCTTCAACACAAAGACAACCACCGGTCCCCAGAAATTCGGCGTCATGTCGAAACCATCGAATGTGGTCGGGATCCCCCTGCCGCCCTCAGCGAACAGTGTACGTCCAAGCCCACCGACCATCTCAGGCGTAGAACCGGGGCTTAGTAAGGGCGAAGTGTATGTAAGCTTCGAGCTGTTCAATGTTGGCGGCAGCCCGGTCACCGGATTCAGCACCACCTGCCATACCTACGATAAAAAAGGTGTGGATGCGTCGGCGTCCGGCCTCACTTCCCCGTTGACGGTCAAAGGTTTAATCCCCGGAAGCTTGTATCAGTGCTCGGTGCAAGCCACGAACAAGTACGGCACCAGTTCGATCGACTCTCACAGTTTGTCGAAACCGGTAAAGGCCCCCTAGTACTTGCGGGAACCTTATGAATACCGACCGTGCCCCCTCCTATGCCTGATCAGAACGCCTTGCTGCGCATCACGTCCATCGTGCTGGCCGGATGCTTGCCCGGCCTTGCGCCGGCGGCCACCACAGAACCTGTGGGCGGCCAGCAGCACTCCGCCGACTCATTCCTCGGCAGCGACGGGAAGTACCACGCCAAAGGCAGCTTCCTTGGCCAGGATGACAAGTACCACGCCCAAGGCAGCTTTCTTGGACAGGATGGAAAGTACCACCCCAAAGGCAGCTTTCTTGGACAGGATGACAAGTACCACTATGCCGATTCCTTTCTCGGCGATGACGGGCACTACCACATCCAGGGCGC
>CAINHS010000136.1 GCA_903848955.1 uncultured beta proteobacterium | reverse complement strand
TGGCGATCCTGTTATATCTGTCGGGTGGGGCAGCCAATCCGCTGATTTCCTTCCTACTTGTGCCCGTTGCCGTGGCAGCGTTGTCCTTGCCCGGAACCCTGACCGCTGCCGTGGCGTTGATGGCCATCGCGCTCTATTCGCTGCTGATGTGGCAGTTTCTGCCGCTTCGCCTTGCCGATGCCGAGCGTGCAGCACGCCTGCACTTGGCCGGGATGTGGCTGACCTTCGTGGTGTCCGCGACCATGATCGCCTGGTTCGTGGCGCGCATGACGGCATCGATCCACGAACGCGATAGTCGTCTGGCTGCTGCCCGCGAGCAGGCACTGCGCGATGAACGCATGGTGGCGCTCGGCGCACTGGCCGCCGGTGCTGCGCATGAATTGGGTACGCCGCTGGCAACCATGGCCGTAGTTGTCGGTGAACTGGAGAGGGATGCCCATCTTGATGCCGAGGCACGCGAGGACCTTGGTTTGGTGGGAAACCAGATAGCGCTGTGCAAGAGCATCATCAGCAGCATGGTGGCGCGTGCCGGATTGTTGCGACCGGAGCAGGTTCAGGTACAGGATGCCTTAGTCTGGTTGGAGGGTGTTCGGGCTCGCTGGCAGGCGATGCGGCCACGAGCGACCAGCCGGCTGACATTCGAAAGTTGCGTCTGCATGCCACGGATTGTCACCGAGGCTACGCTGGAGCAGGCCCTGGCCAATGTACTCAACAATGCAGCCGATGCCAGTAATGGCGAGATTGAAATCAAACTCGGCTGGGAAGAAAACAAACTGAGGATTGTGATCAGGGACACGGGGCCCGGCTTCTCGGCCATAGTGCTTAGCCGGGCTGGGCGCGTGCCCTTGTCCACACGCAACGGCGGCGCCGGTATAGGCCTGTTGCTGGCGTTCTCAGCCGTCGAGCGATTGGGCGGACGTATCGTGCTGGACAATCCGGCTGACGGCGGCGGGCGGGTCAGCATCGAACTGCCGATTGCCAGCCAAGCTGAGCAGATGAAAGCGGGAGCAGCATGAGCGAAACCATATTGATCATCGAGGACGACGACACGTTCAGCGCAGCACTGTTGCGTGCTCTGAAGCGGCGTGGCTACGCCGCTGTTGCGGCGAAGAGCGTGGCTGAGGCGCTCAGCCAAGCGCAGACATCTGCCCCAGACAGAGTGGTCCTGGACCTGAACCTCGCCGGCGAGTCGGGCCTGAACCTGATTCCCCGTCTGCTGGAGTTCAACCCTGCCTGCCGAATCGTCGTACTGACCGGCTACGCCAGCATCACCACGGCCGTCGACGCGATAAAACTGGGCGCCGTTCAGTATCTGGCCAAGCCCGTGGACGTGGCTACATTGCTGGATGCATTTGATCACGCACTTCATGCCGACGAAAACTCACTGGCAACAAGTACGCCGGCAGCCACTGCGCATGCGCCAATGTCCGTAGACCGATTGGAATGGGAGCACATCCAGCGCGTGTTGCGCGAGCACAAGGGAAACATTTCAGCTACTGCGAGGGCGCTCAACATGCATCGGCGCACCTTGCAACGCAAGCTTCTGAAACGCCCCGCCAGCCGGTAGGGCGTGAGCAGCGCAGGGTAAGCTTGCGCTGACTCAGTGCCCCGTGTCGAAGCGAAAGGGTACCGAGATACGCTGGTGATCGGTTTCGACCATTACCGTTGCCACCCATGCCATGCCTCCCGACGAGCAGACCGGCAACGAGATTTCTCCGGCGTAACGGCCGGGGCCGCTGGCCCGGAGTTCGGGTCGGTTGTAGCCCATGCTCATGCTCTCCCCGGCAAAATCGACTTCGACTTTCTTGGGTTTGATTCCGCTGACGGTGACTTCAACACGCAATGGTTGAAGAAGCGGGATTGGACGAGGCGTGATCGAGAATTCCAGACTCCCCTCGTCTGCTAGCCTTGCCGCGCAAGCTCGCCGCTGCAAGTCGCATCCTGAGTCCACCACTCCTGTCACGTCGGATACGGGAAGGAGAAGCGGCGAGAAATGACGTGCTATGACCCCTGTGGCCAAGAGAGCCACCAACATCGCCAAGCTGACCCAGTGAGATTTGCTGAATTTCATGGCTGCGCCTCGCCGCAGCAGCCCCTTGAGGGCTTCGCGGCTACCAATGATGTCCTCTGTGGAGAATGAGAAATGCGCTGCAATCTTAGGCGTTGAGAAAGGAGTCCGCTACGTCTTTCTTGTCGAACTCGGCGGGCGCCGTTGTACGTCTGGGCAGGTGGCTAGTCCTTGATTGCCGTCAAGAGGTATTCCAATCGGTGCGATAGCGCGACACCATGTCGCGCGACATATCGCCGCATGCGACTCTTTGTCGCACTGCCGCGCGATCGTCTGCCCCTAACATTGCGCGCACCAAATTCTGCATACCATTTCCATTACTTCTGGATCAACTCCTATGAAACGCAAGATTCTGTCTGCCACCCTGGCGGCCCTACCGTGCATTACCTTTGCAGCAGGCGAGGCCAATACTCTGGATGCCGTTGTCGTCGTCGGCCAACGCAGCACCGAACGCTTTGATGGCGCGGACGTGGGGAGCAAGCGCTTATCAGCCCAGCGTGCCGCCACCAGCGACACGGCGAGCCTGCTGCGCGACATCCCCGGTGTCAGCCTCTACGGTGCCGGTGCGGTTTCCAGCCTGCCGGCGATCCATGGCATGGCCGACGACCGGGTGCGCGTCAAGCTCGACGGCATGGACCTGATTTCATCTTGCCCCAACCACATGAATCCGGCGCTGTCCTATATCGATCCGACCAATGTGGGAACGATCAAGGTATATGCCGGCATCACGCCGGTCAGCGTCGGTGGCGACAGCATCGGCGGCACCATCGTTGCCGAGACGCCGGCGCCCGAGTTTGCCGCTGCGGGTCAGGCCAGCCTGTTCAAGGGAGAAGCCGGCGCCTTCTATCGTAGCAACAACAAGGCAAGCGGCGGCAATCTCGCGGGAACCTACGCCACCGATTCCTTCAACATCACCTATAGCGGGGCGACCAGCGCGGCTGACAACTACAAGGCGGCCGCCGACTTCAAGACCTTTTCCGCTACCGGCCGGGGCACCGAGACCCTGCCGCTCAACGAGGTCGGATCCAGCGCCTACAAAACCACCAACCAGACTCTGGGCGTCGCCTTCAAGGGCACCAACCATTTAATCGAGGCCAAATTGGGATTGCAGGACATGCCAAAGCAGCTCTATCCCAACCAGCGCATGGACCTGCTCGACAACGAGCAGCGAAGCCTGAACCTGCGCTATCTGGGACAGCTCGCCTGGGGCACGCTGGATGCGCGCATTTATAACGAGAACGTCAAGCATTTCATGGAGTTTGGCCCCGACAAGAAGTTCGCCTACACCGCCGGCAATACCTCCCAGGGCATGCCGATGAAAACCGAAGGCAAGACCACCGGTGCCACCATCAAGGCGAACATCGATCTGAGCAAACAGGACATCCTGCGCGTCGGCGGGGAATGGCAACAATACCGCCTCAACGACTGGTGGCCGGCTGTAGTTGGCGCCATGATGATGGGACCGAACGATTTTCTCAACATCAACAACGGTGAGCGCAACCGCACCTCGCTGTTCGGCGAATGGGAACAGCGCCTGAGCAAGGAGTGGCTGGCGCTGCTGGGCATTCGCTTCGAGCGGGTGGAAACAAATGCCGGCCCCATCCGCGGCTACAACACCGCCTATTTCCCGACCAGCATCGTTGGCATGGACATGATGAGTCAAAAACGTGATGCGTCCAATTTCAACAACGCCAATCGCGACAAGACCGACAACAACTGGGATCTGACGGCGCTCGCACGTTATACAGCGAACACCACGCAAGATATTGAGTTCGGCTTTGCGCGCAAGGTGCGCTCGCCTAACCTGTATGAACGCTATTCCTGGTCCACCGCGGACATGATGGCGATCATGAACAACTATGTCGGCGACGGCAATGGCTACCTCGGCGACGTCAATCTGAAGCCGGAAAAGGCGCACACCCTTTCGGCGACTTTCGACTGGCACGCAGCCAACCGCGACTGGGAATTCAAGGCCACGCCCTACTACACGCGGGTCACCGACTACATCGATGCCGTGCAATGGAATGGCACTACCAACGTCGCGCGCAGCCCCATGCTGACGAACCAGTTCGTCGTACTCATATACACCAACCAGTCGGCGCGTCTCTATGGCATCGACCTCTCCGGCCGCATGCCCCTAGCCAAGACCGGCCTGGGCGAACTGGGGCTGAAGGGCTTGCTGAATTACACCAACGGCAAGAACCGCGATACCGGCGACGAGCTCTACAACATCATGCCGCTCAACGCCAAGCTGACGCTGACACAGAAGCTGGGAGGATGGGATAACGGCGTCGAGCTGGTGATGGTGGATGCCAAGAACAAGGTCTCCGACGCGCGCAACGAAATCAAGACGCCGGGCTATAGCCTGGTCAATCTGCGCGCAAGCTATTCATGGAAGCAGGCCCGGGTCGATTTCGGCATCGAAAACCTGTTCAACAAGTTCTATTCCCTACCGCTTGGCGGCGCCTATACCGGTCAAGGTACGACCATGGGCCTTGCCTTGCCCTGGAACGTCTCCGTGCCCGGAATGGGCCACTCACTCTACGCTGGAGTCAACTACAAGTTCTGAACGAGTTCTTTTGAATAGCGTGGTCTTGACGCTGGCCCTGCGCCGGCGCTCTTTTGCGACCTATCAAAGAGTCGGCGCCGACGAGACGGCATTCGGTATTCCCGTTCCGAGATCGAATATCTACGCTCTATGCCCATAGAATGATCCGCAGAATGCTGGGCGACCAAACAACTGATCGTGGAGTAGGCGCGGTGGGACTGGTAATCGTGCTGGTCCTTCACGTCGCAATCCTGTGGGCTCTATGGCAGCACCGTCTGATCCCAACCCCGCATGATGCCATGACGCTGTTCGTCGATTTGATTGCTCCGTCGGATCCCCAGGTGGACGAGCCACACAAACCCTCGCCACCCAAACCTCGCCCGGTTGAGATGCCCCAACCGCGGCAACTTGAAGCCGAAACGCCAACTATCGCTCCTGCAGATTACGTCGCCCTACCGCAGCCTCAGCCTGCCCCGGTAATTGAGGCGCCACTAATCGCCGCTCCGAGGCAGGTTGGCTCGGTCACCCTCGGCGCCGAACTCTCCGTTTCCTGCCCGGACCGGACACCGCCCGACTATCCTTCCATTTCACGCCGGCTAGGCGAAGAGGGGACCGTGATTCTTCGTGTCGAACTTGACGAACAAGGACGCGTTGGATCTGCCAACATCGTCAGCAGCAGCGGCCATCCCCGTCTCGATGACGCAGGCATGGCGGCAGTGCGAACTTGGCGCTGCACTCCCGCCAGCCGCAATGGCCAACCTGTTCGCGCCATCGCACTGCAACCCTTCAAATTCATCCTGCAAGGAAACTGAACTCATGGATCAAGGACTCGGCTTTGCCCACTTTCTCACCCAGACCGACGGCGTGGGCAAGGCGGTGCTGGGAGTGCTTCTGCTGCTTTCAATGGCGAGTTGGTATCTCATTGTCACCCGGGCGTTGGCCAATACGCTCGCTCAACGGCGGGCGGACACCTTCCTCAAACACTTTTGGGCGGCCTCATCGCTGACCGAGGTTGAGGCGACCTTGGGCGCGCAACCGGTCGACAACGTCTTTGCGGCACTGGTGCAGAAATCCCTTGAGGCACTGGGTGATAGCGGTAAGGAAAACCTGGCCTTGGCTGGAGGTATGGGGGAGTATCTGACGCGCACCTTGAGCAACGAAGTGGATCAGGAAGCCGCCGCATCTGAGTACGGGCTGACGATACTTGCCTCGGCGGGGTCTGCCGCACCATATGTCGGCCTATTCGGCACCGTCTGGGGCATCTACCATGCCCTGGTGCAGATCGCCATGAGCGGGCAGGGCACCCTGGACAAGGTGGCCGGACCGGTGGGAGAGGCGCTGATCATGACTGCTCTTGGATTGGCCGTAGCGATCCCGGCGGTATTGGCCTACAACGCCTTCAACCGGCGCAACCGCATGTGGCTCTCTCGCCTGGAATCCTTTGCCCACGATCTGTACGTGCTGTTGACGGTCAGGGCAGGCAAGGGCGAATCGATCAAACCTTCCGCTGCGCAACGCTAGGAGCGCTTGATGGCATTCAACAAATATCGCCGCCAGACACCAATGGCAGACATGAACGTGGTGCCGCTGGTGGATGTCATGCTTGTGCTTCTGGTGATCTTCATTGTCACGGCACCGCTGCTGACCCATGCCGTGAAGATAGATCTGTCCAAGGCGTCGAGCAACGCCAACATCACCAAGCCGGAGCACATCGAGTTTGGTATTCGTGAAGGGGGCGAACTGTTCTGGAGCGGTGAGAAAGTGTTGCTGAAGGACTTGCCACCGCGTTTTGCGGCAGAGGCACAGCGGCAGCCGCAACCGGAATTGCACATTCGTGCTGACGGCAATGCGCGCTATCAAATTGTGGCGCAGGTCATGTCGTTGGCCGCCAAGAGCGGTCTGGTGCGGATCGGTTTCATAACTGACCCAGCCAAATAATAGAAACCAAGGGGCCAAGAGCGTAATGCCTGTGTCCCCAGGAATCAATGCGTGGCGCCAGTGCGCGATGGGTATGGCCAGAAGCATACCGTTGGCGCAAAATTGCAAGAGATGTATTCGCTCATTTACCAGGAGAACTACCATGGACCGTCGCGAACTGCTTCAATCTGCCGCTGCTATTGCCCTTGCCGCTGTGGCGGTGTCCGCTTCAGCCGCCGAAGATCACAGCCATCATCACGGTCACGGTAGCGGGTCCAAGTACCAAGGACTGATCGCCGCGACTGGCGACTGTGTCGCCAAAGGCGAGGCCTGTCTCGCCCACTGCCTGGTCCTGCTCGGCGATGGCGACAAGACCATGGCCGGCTGCTCCAAGGCGGTCAACCAGATGCTGGCGCTATGTGGTGCGCTGCAAAACCTGGCGGCGCAGGGTTCCAGGCTCACACCAGGTCTAGCCAAGGTCGCGCTGGACGCCTGCACCGAATGCGAGAATGAATGCAAGAAGCATGAGGACAAGCATGCCGAATGCAAGGCCTGCCGTGAATCCTGCACCGAGTGTATTAAACAGTGCAAGGCTATTGCCGCCTGAGTTAATCCTTTCCCGTATTCCTCAAACATCTGCTGCCCGCCGAAACGGGGGCGCAGTGTTTGGGGACGTGCGAGATAGGTGTCACTCGTCGGGCATTCGTACCCTATTCCAGTTTTTCGAAGGGCTGGTTCATGACTCGAAGCAGCCCGTCAGTATGGCGAAGTCATGTGTCGCTTATAGGCACCGAGCACTCAGTCGGATTCCCAAACAGCGGTCACCGAGATGGCAACGCAGGAAGTATTGGTACTGTGGAAATCAGCAAGTGGGTGACACGGCGTTCCATAAATACGTCACTTATTTGAGTCAGGCGAGATAATGGAACATACTGGCACGGCCATGCAATCCGACAACCACACCCGAAAACTCCTTCGTCTGGTGCGCCAGAAAGGCGTAATGCGCTCCCGCGAACTACACACAACCGCCATACCCCGAATCTATCTTTCACGTTTGATCGCCACGGGCCAACTGGAAAGGGCAGGGCGAGGGCTTTATCGACTGCCTTCAGCGCCCATGTCGGAACACGAGAGCATGGTCACCATCGCGACGCGTGTTCCCCAAGCGGTTTTCTGCCTGATGACCGCACTCCAGTTTCATGAACTGACCACTCAACTACCTCGCCAAGTCTGGATTGGCATGCCGCGTGGCAGTCATGCACCCAAGATCGACTATCCACCGCTGAAGATGGTTCAGTTTTCTGGCGACGCCTATGAGGACGGAGTTGAAGTTTTCGTACGTGACAAGGTGAAGCTTCGGGTCTATGGCGTTGCCAAGGCGATCGCCGATTGCTTCAAACACCGAAACAAGATCGGACTTGATGTGGCACTGGAGGCACTGAAGAATGCACGCGCGCAGAAAAAGGCTTCCGCTGATGACCTCTGGCACTTCGCCAAGATTTGTCGTGTCGCCAACGTAATGCGCCCCTATCTCGAGGCAATTGGCTAGTTGAGCGCCTCTTCTGGGTGGCCTTGCTGAGATTTGATCTGGATATGTCCGCGTAAAGTGCGGAGATAATGCTTGCGCTTGCGGAGATTATCCGCAAGAATATCCGCATCTATTGCGGAGTAAGTTGTGACCACCTATATCTGGCAGCGCGCTGATTGGCCAAGCTGGCGCATTGACTCGTCAAAGCTATCTGTACCTCTGGCCACGGTACGTCATGCCCAAGGCAGACTGATTGGGCGAATGGAATCACTCGGGTTCAGACTGCGCGATGAAGCCTGGCTGCAAACTCTCACGCAGGACGTCATCAAGACCAGTGAGATCGAGGGAGAGCGTCTCGATACCGATCAAGTACGTTCATCCATTGCTCGTCGCCTTGGCATGGACATCGGAGCACTAGCTGCCGTCGATCGGAACGTTGAAGGCATCGTCGAAGTGATGCTGGATGCGACACAAAACTGCGCGAAGCCACTTACCGTCAAGCGATTGTTCGGTTGGCATGGCGCACTGTTTCCAACCGGGCGCAGCGGCCTATCGAAGATTCGTGTTGCCAAGTGGCGGAACGACTCCGCCGGACCCATGCAAGTTATCTCGGGGCCGATTGGCCGTGAGACAGTTCATTTCACTGCCCCACCTGCCGAGCAACTCGGCGCTGAGATCAAGACGTTCTTAAGCCGGTTCGAGAACGTTGAAGTCGAGCTCGATGGGGTGATCAAAGCCGGCTTGGCGCACCTCTGGCTCGTTACCCTGCACCCGTTTGACGATGGCAATGGGCGGATTGCACGGGCCGTTGGCGACATGGCTTTGGCTCGGTCAGAACAAACCCATCAGCGTTTCTACAGCCTCTCGGCGCAGATTCAACACGAACGCAACGAGTATTACAACGTCCTGGAACGCACCCAAAAGGGGGATATGGTTGTCACTGATTGGCTGCTGTGGTTCTTGGCCTGCCTGCAACGTGCGATAGGGCGAGCCGAAGAAACCTTGTCAGTGGTTTTGGAGAAGGCCAGATTCTGGGATCGATTCGCCACATCGCCGATGAACGAGCGACAGATCAAGGTTCTCAATCGACTACTGGATGGCTTTGAAGGTAAGCTGACCACCAGCAAATGGGCGAAGCTTTCTAAATGTTCCCAGGACACGGCTTATCGAGACATCCTGGCACTGATCGAATTGGGTGCGCTCAAAAAAGCAGAGGGGGTAGGGCGTAGCACGCACTATGATCTGGTGGTGCCGGTAAAGTGAGATGGGGTTTTGCGGCGGAAATCAGGTATGCCGAATGAGAGATGTTCGCAATGAAATGCCGTTTCAGTTGCGCAAATATAGGAAAATTCTCTGTCTGGCAGCAACTGGCATCAACGGGCTATGACGAGCAACGCCAAGCAAGCTTTGATCATGGTATTTTCAATGGTATCAGCAAGGTGTAACATGAAAAACCGTCATGAAATCAATTCGATAGACGTGCTATTTACTATAGAGTGGGAGTGACTGGCAACGACGAGCAATATCTGGCAACGTCTGGCAAATAGGGGAAACCCGAACCACTGGTGAAGGAAATGAGCTACTGGCATTGTCTGGCAAGGCCGAGCAATGTTAAGCAACGACCCGATCATGGTACGCATCTCGGCACGCGCGAATGAACGCCGATCCAGTGGGACATATTCGATTCGCCGAAATCCGTCTTGCATGATGGCACCCCAACCGATGAGCCGATCTCAAGGCTGGAGCAATCCATTAACCAGATGCGCGACGAGTTGGCAAGGGTAAATGTGGTTCTCCCATTCGTTGAATGACCGCAGTTGAAGCGTCAACGGTCGTTGACCATGATTTCGTCATCAGCCCGCCCCATTCCATATCCTTACACCCACACAAAAAAATCCCGGCGCAAGGCCGGGATTGAGTCCGAATCCTGACGGAACCGGCGGAGAAACAAACAGCTCCGTCTATCAGGCAGCTTTCTTTGCCTTCGTTGTTGCGTTCGTTGTGGCCTTCAGAGCAGCGTCGCTTGCCGCGGCTACGTTGGCTTCAGCCATCTTAGTCGCCTGTTTGGCGGCCTGGTTCATGCTGTCGTAAGCAGAGTTGACCATATTGATGACTTTACGGACGCCGGCAACGGCAGCGTCCGAACCTTCTGGTGCGTTTTTGAGCGCGTTATTCACAAGGCCGGAGACCTTTTCTTTCGTGTCGGAAAGTTGTGCCTCAACGATCTTGGCAATCTCCGCCTTGGTTCCGGTAGCGATTTCGTAGAAACCGCGTGAGTAAGCGACGGCGAGTTCGACCGTCGGCTGCGCTTGGGCAGATTGCAGGGTGATGAAGGACTGGGCATCCTTGGCTCCCTGCAGAGCAGTGATGTTGGCGACAGAATGCTCAAGCAGGCTACGGGCGGTATTCAGGTTGAGCGCGGCGAGGCGCTCGGCACTGGCAAAAACGGTGTTGGCGAGAGTCAGACTGGCTTCGAAATTGAACGGGTTTTCAGCGGTAAAGTTCTTCAATTGGGCAAACATATGGGGCTCCTTGAATTTTGACGAGATTGGGTTGGACTGGTGTTGAGCACCCTCCCTGACCCATTAACTCGCAGGAAGTAAAATGCTGCACTGCAGCAATTATAGGTTTGAATAGAACAATGTCAATGAAAATTGTGAGTCGCACCATTGCGATTGGCTGTGTTCGCTTTCATTGGACATATGAGACTACGCAGATCAACCGCCAGGGCCGGTTGTTGGCGTGACTGCCGTTCGGAACAGGGACCGCGGTTGGAATGGCGGGTATCCGATCAACCGAATTACTGGCGAGTATGAGAATCCGAAATTCAACTCTCAGCTCATCGTTGAGGTGCATTAGGCAATAGTGAAGGCATCTGCATCAATGTTTTAATGTAAATCATTATTGACATATAGACTTCTGGTGTTGATAATGATTTCACTATGCCGAGCAAAGCACCCCTTGCATTCCCGTCCGAAGCTAAATTGCTGGCCGATTTCGGTGAGCGACTGCGTCTTGCTCGACTGCGCCGTCGCCTGACGGCGGTGGTCGTCACCGAGCGTGCCAATATCTCCCGACCCACGCTGGCCAAGGTTGAACGGGGTGACCCCTCGGTTACCTTGGGTACATATTTACGCATCCTTGCCATATACGGGCTGGAAAACGATCTCTCCATTGTGGCGGGGGACGATGTTCTCGGGCGCCGCCTTCAAGACCTCGCATTGCCTGCTCCGAGAAAGACACGGAAATGAGCAGGTCCCTGGAAGTCTGGCTCGATTGCGACCTCTGCCCATTGCAGCGATTGGGAACGTTGGCCCATGATCGTGGCCAGGTCCGCTTCCATTACGACAAGACCTGGCTGACACAGCAGGACATCGCCTTTGCCATCGATCCGCAACTGACCCTTGACGCCGGTCCGTTCTTTCCCAAGCCCGAGGCAGGGAACTTCGGCGTCTTTCTCGACTCATCTCCGGATCGATGGGGGCAAACCCTGATGCGGCGCAGGGAGACACTGCAAGCCAAGGACGAAAAGCGTACTGCCCGGACACTGTATTCCTGGGACTTCCTGTTGGGGGTGCAAGACATCACCCGGCAGGGAGCCCTTCGCTTCCGCTTCACAGACAGCGATACCTTTCTAGCCAACGAAGCACTGGCAGCCCCGCCGATAACGAGCCTGGCTGAACTGGCGGCAATCGCCAAAGAATTGACGCGCAAGCATATCGACAACCTGGATCAACTCAGGCGCTGGCTTGCCGTGCTGGTTGCACCCGGGGCGTCACTGGGAGGTGCCCGCCCCAAAGCGAATTTTTGCGACAAGACCGGGGCACTGTGGATTGCCAAGTTTCCTGCCGCAGAGGATGACCGCGATATCGGTGCCTGGGAAGGCGTGACTTGGTGGTTGGCAAGGCAGGCTGGCATTGATATGCCGGTTGCGAAAGTAGAACGCCTGGGGCAGGGCGGGCACCATACCTTTTGTGTCCAGCGTTTTGATCGCACAACTGTAAATAACGAAAAACCGGGACGGCGACGTTTTTACGCATCGGCGATGACCCTGCTCGGCAAGGATGTCAGCGAAGGGACTAGCTATCTGGAACTGGCGGAGTTTCTCGCTCGGCGAGGCGACCCCGATCACATTCAGGTTGATCTCGAACAGCTGTTCCGACGGGTGGCATTCAATGTCGCTGTCGGTAATCGTGATGACCATCTGCGAAACCATGGATTCATCCTGGGCAAACGTGGCTGGAGGTTGTCACCCGCGTTTGATGTGAATCCAAGTATCGATAAATCGACGCATGTGCTCAATATCGATGATGTCGACAACCGCCCTTCACTCGGGGCGGTGTTTGCAACGGCGGCGTTCTATCGCCTGACACCCCAACGTGCCAAGGAAATTATCGATGAGCTTGTCTCGGTAGTGACTGAATGGCATACCGTCGCCCGGCGAGCAAAGATTTCTGCCGCCGATATCGAACTATCGGCCAGTGCCTTTGCAGCTCTGAAGCATTAGCCTACTTGCGACGCCCGTGTAATCCGAATACTGTCCGGACAATACAAGGATTGACACCATGGGCGCTACTGTCAAGGAAGAACGTATCGAAATCCGTCTCGCGTCAACCGAGAAGGATCGCATTCGCCAGGCTGTCATCCTGGCGCACCAGAACGTAAGCGAATTCGTTCTTCGTGCGGTACCTTAGCCGACGAGACGATTGCGGCGCAGACGCGTTTCGTTCTGCCTGACGCTCAGATGAAGGCCTTCTATGCCGCCCTCGATCAACCGGCAAAATCGATACCGCGTCTCAGAGAACTGCTCAAGAACACCAGCGTCTTCGAGATCAAATGAAGTTTCGGCTGGGCAAGCCAATCAAAAACGCTGCCGATGCAGTGCCTGAAAGCCTTTCAGGATGCGTATACCATCATCCAATTGGCATAGATGGAAAACTCGGTGCCAAATACGGCGAAAATTTATTTTTCAGGCAACGTCTGGCAACTTCTAGAACTGATAAGCAACAACATGTCGATGGTAAACCTGATGGTAAATTTTCACCAGAAAAGCGTTTATCCTTTGCAAATCAACTGCATGAAAAGCTCGTGCACAATTGAGTGGGAGTGACAGCCGCTTACGACGTATTCATCGACCCCGGCGAGCCTTCGGCCTCCTGAGTCGATGCTGGCGCGTCAGACGATGCGATCTTCCGGTCGCGCAAGCTTTCGCATCAACTCGTAGCGATCGCTGGGGGTGCAAAGCGGATGCTCCGTGGCGCCACCGTCCCACACCGGATCCGGAATGCCTTTGAAGACCTCCTGCAGTCGCTGGCCCCAGGAACTGCAGATCATCTGGAAGTAGGGGTTGCGCTCATCGATGCATACGATTTGCTCACTGCGGAACTCGCCTTCCCGGTAGACCAGAAGGTCCAATGGCAGACCTACGCTCAGGTTGGATTTCAGCGTCGAATCCATCGATACCAGCGCACACTTGGCGGCTTCGTCGAGCGGGGTGGTCGGTGTCAGCATGCGATCGAGAATCGGCTTTCCGTACTTGCTTTCGCCGGCCTGCATAAAACAGGTCTCGCGTGTGGCCTCGATGAAATTGCCGGCCGAATACACCAGGAACAAACGCATCGCCTCGCCCTTGATCTGACCGCCGAAAATCATCGAGGCATTGAAGTCGACGCCTGCGGCTTGCAACGCGGGGCCGTCCTGCTGGTAGACCCGGCGCACGGCTGCGCCGAGGACGCGTGCCGCATCAAACATGCTTTCAGCATTCCAGATTGTCAGCGCCGGCCGGTTGTGGCCACGGTCGATGCTCTCAAGTTGCAGGATCTCGCGCACGGATTGACTAATGCTCAGGTTGCCGGCCGACAGAAGCACCATGAAGCGGTCGTCGGGTTTCTCGTAGACGATCATCTTGCGAAAGGTACTGATCTGGTCGATGCCCGCGTTGGTTCTGGAATCGGACAAGAACACGAGGCCGGCATTGAGGCGGATGCCAATACAGTAGGTCATGGTTGGGCTAACTCTCGATGGGTGGTGTGCGGATGGTTCAGACCGAAGGCAATTCTACTTTGACGATCGGGCGAAGTATCAGAATGGCGGAAGTCCAAGCGTACTATTGATTGTTGTCGTCAAGTCAGTCCGCCACCCGCCGGGCACGGCTGACCTTGGTTTCCGCTATGATCGGCCGACACTTAAAGCAAAGGGGTAGTGGTTTGGCAATACTGACCAACATCGTCGCCGCCGAAGAGGATGAATCCGCCGCCATCGGCGAATCCCAGCGGCCTGTAGACGAATGGAGCGGCATCGAGCGCCGCGGCATCGATACGGCCAAGATAGCCACGCTGCATTGCCTGCTCACCGGCGACGAATTCGAAGAAGCCATCGGCGCCTACGAGCCCGTCTATGTGACGGAAGAAGGTGCCGTGGTGCTGCGCATTGCCGACGAGGTCATGGAGCGCCTGGCGACGCTTGACGAGGAAGCGCTCGAACTTGTTGCCGGGGAACTGGCGGCTACCGAAGAGTATGAAATGGAACAGTGGGATGCCGAGGAGGTGCTGACGCTGGTGATGGACCTGGCCGATCTGGCGCGGCTTGCCGAATCCCAGGGCCAGGTGCTGTTCGTCTGGATGCATCCATTGCTGACCTGAACCGGCTTGCGCTTGAACCGATGTCATCGCACAAGACCTGGTTCGTCTACCTGATCGAATGCACCGACGGCAGTCTCTACACGGGGATCACGGTCGATCTCGCGGCGCGCTTCAAGGCCCACTGCGAGGGGCGTGGCGCGCGCTACATGAGATTGCATCCGCCCCTGCTCATGTTGGCGGCGGAAGCGCATGCGGATCGCTCGGCGGCGTCCAGGGCCGAGTACCGCATCAAGCAGTTGTCGCCCGCTGAAAAGCGGGCCTGCGCGGCCCGCATGATGGCCAACCCGCTGTCCTCGCCGAATGTGTCCGCTGCGGTACCGGGCAAGACCCGGCCGATAGCTCAGGGGCAGCCCGGCGCCTGAGCTTCCGGCGCGCGATGGAGGCGGAAGTCAGAACAGGCTGGCGACGACGAAACGGTCGCGCGCTGCAAGCTTTTCCAGTCCCTTGACGACTTCCAGCGATGCGCCCCATTTCATGATGTGCGCCAGGAAAGTGGTGAGCCCCTGCGACAGTGCATAGCCGGTTTCCTTCCAGTCGCGGCGGAACTCGTCAAAACCGACCGTCTTCGCCGACAGCCGGCCGCTTTTCATCGGCACCAGCGTTACGCTGTCGCCGCGATGACGGATCACTATCGCCGTGGTCCGGTTTCCGTTGATGACAATCACATGAATCTCCCGCAGTTGATGCGACCCGGTTCGAAGCGACACCTGCAATTCGGCGGCAAGCCTTTGCCGCGCCATGTTTCGCCGCCGGTTGGTGCGACGCGAACCATCATGTTGAGGCGTTCGATTTCCTGGCCATCAATTCGTTGGCCATCACGATCAGTTCTGCCTTGCGCTCGTCCGGCAGCATCACCAGGCCTTCGACCACCCACTCGAGACTGACGGTCGGCATGAGTTCATGGACTTCGATCAGGTCGCTGGCCAGCGCTAGGTTGGATGTCGTCGAGGATTCGACAAGATGACGCGCCGTGTTCGAGCAGATTCGCGTCAGGTTGGCGCGCGGCGAATCCACTCCGCGCAGCAGCTGGACCACCAGCAGGGGCAGTTGCCAGAGTTCGACGCAACGCATCGTCAGTTGCTTGAAATCGAAGCCGCAGGCCTGTATCTGCGCTTGCGAACTGCGCGTTGCACGACCGGAAAGCAGTTCATCCTTGGCCGCCTGCGGCACCTCCGGCTCATACACCCAGAGCAGGAGTTCTCCGGCATCTGCCAGCAGTGCCGCCACGGCGACTTCTTCGGGATTGAGGTCCATCCTGCCGGAGGCCCAGCGCTGAGCCGCCTGCGCCGCGGCGGTGGCGCGCGCTTCGAGTTCCAGCAGGCCGGCGTTGGCTTCTTCGATTTCACCGCTCGACAGCAGCAGGGTCCTGAATTCATCGATGCCCAGTTGCATGATGGCGGCCAGCGCGGTGGTGGTCTCGTGGTCGAGACGATGCGACTTGGTGCGTTCGGCTTGGCGCAGCAGGCGCAGGCACAGCAGCGGGTCGAGCAGGACGATGGCTGACAACTCTTTCGGCGCCAGCAGTTCGCCCTTTTCCGCCTCAACCAGTCTCAGCATCTTCTTGGTGCGCGACATCACGGGGAGTTCATGGTTCTCGAAGAACGCGGCCCATTGTCCGACTCCCCAGTGCTTCTTCCACGAGTCCAAGTTACAGTCCTTTCGCGGCATAGTAGTAGCCGCATGATCCACGTGGATCAGGCTATATCCGGGCGATCAGAAGCAACACATTGAATACATGCCCTTTTGTCGGCCTGCAATGGCTTTCAGGACTTTGCTTCGAGACGTTCCCAGCGCTGCAGGGCGGCATCCGTCTCGACATCGATGGCCGCCAGCCGTGTTTGCAGTTCGCGCACGGCCTCGGGCGGCCCCTGATAGAAGGCCGGATCGGCCAGCCGTTTGTGCAGGAGACCTTGCTCGGCTTCCAGCGCAGCGATGCGATCGGGCAATTGTTCGAGTTCGCGCTGTTCCTTGAAGCTGAGCTTCTTTCGTTCGGCTGATTTTGCTTTCGCCGCGGCCGTGGAAGTGTCTTTCGTGGCGCCGCCGACACCCGGTCTTTGTCCCGCTGCGCCTCCGCTTGGATCGAAGCGTGCGGCAGCGGCGGGGCGCTGCCGCTGCCAGTCGCTGTAGCCGCCGACGTACTCCTTCCACTGACCGCCGCCCTCGCTGGCGATGGTCTGGGTTACCACGGTGTCGAGAAAGGCCCGGTCATGGCTGACCAGGAAGACCGTGCCCGCATAGTCCTGCAACAGGGCCTCGAGCAGCTCCAGGGTTTCGATGTCGAGGTCATTGGTCGGCTCGTCCAGCACCAGCACGTTGGCGGGCCGCGCGAAAAGGCGCGCCAGCAGCAGGCGGTTGCGTTCGCCGCCGGACAGGGACTTCACCGGCGAACGCGCGCGTTGGGGAGCGAAGAGGAAATCCTCCAGGTACCCGATCACGTGCTTTTTCGAGCCGCCGATCTCGACATAGTCGGAACCCGGACTGATCACTTCGCACAGCGGCGCCTCGGGATCGAGTTGGGCGCGGAACTGGTCGAAGTAGGCGACCTCGATCCGGCTGCCCAGCTGTACCTTGCCGGCGTCGGCCTCGATCTCGCCGAGAATCAGGCGCAGCAGGGTGGTTTTGCCGGTGCCGTTGGCGCCGATCAGGCCTACCTTGTCGCCGCGCTGGATGCGACAGGAAAAGTTGCCCACCACCGCCTTGTCGCCGAAGGACTTGCTGACGCCTTCCAGTTCGGCCACCAGCTTGCCGGAAGCATCGCCGCGCACTACGCGGAAATCGACCTTCCCCAACTGCTCGCGCCGCGCCGCACGGGCCGCGCGCAGGGTTTCGAGGCGCTGCACGCGGCCGACGCTGCGCGTGCGCCGGGCTTCGACGCCCTTCCTGATCCAGACCTCCTCCTGCGCCAGCATCTTGTCGGCGCGGGCGTTGGCCAGCGCCTCTTCGTTGAGCATGAATTCCTTGCGCTGCTGGTACTCGACGAAGCTGCCGGGAAAGCTCACCAGATTGCCGCGATCCAGTTCGACGATGCGCGTCGCCACGCCGTCGAGAAACACGCGGTCGTGGGTGATGACCATGATCGCGCCCGGATAGCCGCGCAGCAGATCCTCCAGCCAGAGTATGCCATCCACATCGAGATGGTTGGTCGGCTCGTCGAGCAGCAGCAGTTCCGGCTCGGCGACCAGGGCGCGGGCCAGGGCGACGCGCTTCTTGCCGCCGCCGGACAAGGCATCGACACGAGCATCGCCATCCAGCGCAAGGCGGGAGATGGCCTGTTCGACGCGCGAGTTGAGGGTCCAGCCATTGTTCGCTTCGAGTTGTGCCTGCAATGCCTCCAGGCGGTCCATGGTCGCCGCATCACCGGCGCCGACCTTGTGCGTGACCTCGTGGTACTCCGCAAGCACGCGCGCAACCTCGCCCAGGCCGGCCGCGACGGCTTCGAAAACCGTGTCATGGGTGGCGAAATCCGGCTCCTGCGGCACGTAGGCAATGCTCAGGCCGGGCTGGCGCCAGACCTCGCCGTCATCCAGCGAACCGAGCCCGGCGAGAGCCTTGAGCAGGCTCGATTTGCCGCTGCCGTTGCGGCCGATGAGCCCCACACGTTCGCCGGCATCGATCTGCATCGCGGCGTGGTCCAGCAGGGCGACATGCCCGTAGGCAAGACAAGCGCGATCAATACTTATGACTGGCACGGACTCAAGGCCGGTAAAGGCCGGTTAGCTGCACACGGAAAATGACATCTGAGACAAGCCGGATGCAAGCTGGATTCCTGGACGGAAAGAAGTGGCGCCCCGAAGACGAATCGAACGTCCGACCACTCCCTTAGGAGGGGAGTGCTCTATCCACTGAGCTACCGGGGCATGCCGAAGAGCCAATATTATAACCGCCCGATGCCAGCAACAGAGCAGCGGCGGTGGGCGCGAGTCCTGTCTGCGGCAGTCCGCGGCGGCATCGTTTGAGCAGGCGCGGCGCCGGTCAAATTTCCCTGTCAGAGAGAAACTCCTTTAACTCCGCAGTGAAACGCTGGGCCTGCATCAACTGCGGACAGTGATCGGCACCCTCGTAGCAACTCAGGCTAAGCCTTGCAATCCTGGAAAGCAGGAACTGCGCTGTGGCAATCGTGTAGAAATTGCTCTCGGCACCCCAAACCAGCAGCGTCGGCACATCGATCCCGCTCAGCACGTCGCGGTAATCGGCGGCGACCAGGGATTTCCAGATGGCGATCAGCGGCTGCGGATCAAGACGGCGGAGGTCTTGCCGGGACTGACGCCAGCCGGAACTGTCGCGATCGTAGGTTTCGCGCGCCCTGGCGTTGCGGCCGTGGGCTGCCAATCGCAGCACCGTTTCGGCAAAATCGGATTCCATGTCGGCTATCAGTTGCTGCGAAGCCGCGGTGTCGAAATCGCCGTAGATGCCATTGGCCCAACCGGCATCGGTCACCAGTTTCGGCGACTGGTCGATGATGCAGATCCGCGACAGGCGCCGGCAGCCGTTGTCGCGAATGAACTGCCAGAGCGTCAGCGCGCCCATCGAATGGCCGACGACGTCTGCCTTCTCCAACCCGTAATGGTCCAGCAGGTTGAGCACGTCGCGCGCCAGCCGTTGCACATCGGGTGGCCTGCTCACGCGCAGCGCATGGCCGCCATGGCCCCGGGCATCCGGCCGGTACACGGTGCAGCCTGCCACCAGATTCGCCAATAGCGGATCCCATGTCGCATGACTGGATGTCCAGCCATGGAGCAGGAGCAGCGGCGAACCGCTGCCCGAAATCCGCAAGTGCAGGCGTTCGCCGTCATCGGCAGTGAATGTTTCCATCCGGACTATTGGTCCTTACAAGGTATATAGGCGCCGGCACCGCGGCGGCAACGCGACGGGAGGGCAAGCCCTCGAATTGTAGCGTCAGGGCTGTTCCGCCACCCGGGCGCGGGCAGTGTTCTACCTGTCGTGCCGCGCCATCAAAGGCACCAGACGGCAAAAAGCCCGTTGCGGCAACTTGCCAGAACGGGCTTCCTGCTTATCTCTTTAGCGGCACTTGTAATGCGCCCGCAAGCTGAACCTCAAATCGGCGCTGCCCATCAGGGCTGGAGTCCGGAAGACTCCTGGTCAAAGGGTAGAACGATACTTCGCGGACGTTTGTTCAGCGCTAAGTTCCTCCCGAAAATGCCTTCGAACAGAAAGCAGATTCACTCTATGCCTCGCTATCGGCAAAGTCAAATAAAGCTTGAAACCTCATTTGACACAGAGAACGCGGCGAGTTGGATGGCACGCCCTTCTGTCAGCGCAGGCGTTCGACCAGGCGGCGGCAGGCCTCTTCCACGTCGGCGCGGTGGCCGAAGGCGGAGAAGCGGACGAATCCCTCGCCGGCCGGTCCGAAGCCCGAACCGGGAGTGGTCACCACGTGGCACTTCTCGAGGATCTGCGCGAAGACATCCCAACTGGCCTGGCCGGGAAAGTGCGCCCACAGGTAGGGTGCGTTGACGCCGCCGATGCAGGAGATGCCCAGTTCGCCGAGGGCAGCGCGGATCAGGGCGGCGTTGCCGAGGTAGAAGTCGGTCAGCTCGCGCATCTCCTTGAGGCCGGCCGCTTCGAGTGCGGCCAGGCCGCCGAACTGGGCGACGTTGGAGGCGCCGTTGAACACGGTGGTGCAGATGCGGTTCCAGTCGGCCCAGACCGTCTCGCCGGAAGCGTATTTCAGATCCTTCGGCACCACCGTCCAGCCGAGGCGGACGCCGGTGAAGCCGATCGGTTTCGAGAACGAGTTCACCTCGATCGCGCATTCCCGGGCGCCGGGGATCTCGAAGATCGACTTCGGCAGGGTCGGGTCGCGAATGTATTCGGCATAGGCGGCGTCGAACACGATGACCGTGCCACGCTGACGGGCAGCCTCGACCAGGGCGGTGAGCTGGGCGCGGCTGGCGACAGCACCGGTCGGGTTGTTCGGCGAGCAAAAGTAGAACAGACCGTCGGTCGGCAGCAGGGCGAGGTCGGGGAAGTAGTCGTTGGCGGCGGTGCACGGCAGGTAGCGGATGCCGGCATAGCCGGTGCCCTGCCAGGCGCCGCCGGCGCCGATAAGCACCGAGCCGTCGACGTAGACCGGGTAGGACGGATCCTGCACCGCCACCTCGACCTTGCCGCCGAACAGGAGCTGCAGCCGGCCTATGTCGCATTTGGCGCCGTCGGAGACGAAGACCTCATCGGCGGCCATCTTGCCGTCGTAAAACACCGCGGCGATGCGCTCGCGCAGCTCGGTGAGGCCCTGCTCGTCGCCGTAACCGGAGTAGCCCTCCAGGGTGCCCAGGCGGCGGGCGCCGGCGACGAGTCCGGCATCGATGTGCGGAGTCAGTGCCTCGGTAGTGTTGCCGATGCCCAGGCTGATGATTTTGGCCTCGGGATGGGCGGCGGCGAACTCGCGGCGGCGGCGGCCGATCTCGGGGAACAGGTAGCCGGCCGTGAGGTTGGCGAGGCCTTGGTTGCGCTTGATCATGAGGTTCCTTTCGCGGTCGCGTCGAAGCTTTCCAGCGCCGCGAAATCCAGGGTGATGAAGTAGTCGTCGATGCTCTCGGTGCGGCGGATCTGGGTCACCGTGCCGTCCGCACGCAGCAGCAGTTCGCCGCAGCGCAGCTTGCCGTTGTAGTTGAATCCCATGGCCCGGCCGTGGGCGCCGGCATCGTGGATGATCACGAGGTCGCCGACATCGATTTTTGGCAGTTTCCGCTGAACCGCGAACTTGTCGTTGTTCTCGCACAGGCTGCCGACCACGTCATAGGTCTCGGTCGACGCGGCGTGCTCCTTGCCGGCCACGGTCAGGTGGTGGTAGGCGCCGTACATGCCCGGGCGCATGAGATCGGCCATCGAGGCGTCGACGCCGACGTATTCGCGATAGATGCTCTTGCTGCGCACCGCCGTGGTCACCAGCCAGCCGTAGGGACCGGTGATGATGCGGCCCCATTCCAGGTGCAGGCCGAGGGGGTCGAGGCCTGCAGGAATGATAACTTCGTCATAAGCGGCGCGGATGCCGCGTGCCAGGTCCTTGTAATCGAGCGGCGTCTGCTCCGGACGGTAGGGGATGCCGGCACCGCCGCCAAGGTTGACGAACTCGACCCGGATGCCGGTCTTCTCCTTCACCTCGACCGCGAGTTCGAACAGGATGCGGGCGGTCTCGATGTGGTAGTCGGCATTCAGCTCGTTCGACGCCACCATGGTGTGCAGGCCGAAGCGCGTGACGCCCTTGCTGCGCAGGAGGACGAGCCCGTCAAGAATCTGTTGCCGGGTGAAGCCGTACTTGGCCTCCTCGGGCTTGCCGATGATGACGTTGCCATCCTTGAGCGGGCCTGGGTTGTAGCGGCAAGAGACCAGTTCGGGAAGGCCGGCGGTCTTCTGCAGAAAGTCGATGTGGCTGATGTCGTCGAGGTTGATCACGGCGCCTTGTTGGCGGGCGGTGGCGAACTCCTGCCCCAGCGTCGCGTTCGAGGTCAGCATCACGTCCTCGCCCCTCATGCCCGCCTTCTCGGCCAGGATCAGTTCGGGGATACTGGCGCAGTCGGCGCCAAAACCCTCGTCGGCAAGAATCTTGAGGACAAAGGGGTTGGGCAGGGCCTTGACCGCATAGTGCTCGTGGAAGTCGGGGAAGATCGCGAACGCCTGGCGGATGTGCCTGGCGTTGGCGCGTATCGCTGCCTCGTCGTAAAGGTAGAAGGGCGTGGGGAAACGTTCGGCCAACTGGCGCAGGGCCGCGGCGTCGAGGGGGAAGGTTTTTTCATTCATGGGCGTATTTTACCAAGCGGAGGATGAATTCAGCCACC
Source organism: uncultured beta proteobacterium (assembly GCA_903848955.1). Taxonomy (GTDB): domain Bacteria; phylum Pseudomonadota; class Gammaproteobacteria; order Burkholderiales; family Rhodocyclaceae; genus Sulfuritalea. Next base: position 39,041 of record CAINHS010000136.1, on the reverse strand, counting down.
CGTCGACGTCGCCGTATGGCAGATTCGCCAAACTATTTTCCGATTGGGAGTACCATTCGCCGCGGCCCGCCAACGTCTGATCAGGGCTGCAGATCCCGGGCAAGGCCGGCTCCCCGGTTCAACAGCCTTGCAGATCTGCTCGTATGAACTGCCGGCACTTTTTACTTTCAGGAGAACTCAAATGGCCAAGGGACAAATGCGCAGCAATCGCGAGCAGAAAAAACCCAAGAAGGACAAGACCCAGCCTGCCGCACCGGCTCTGCCTTTCGGCGGCGCGCAGGGGAAGTCGTCGATTCCGACACCGGTCAAAAAGTAGTACCGAGCCCAAGCCACGGAAAGTTTTTCTGGCCCTCAAGTCCACCATCTTCAAAGTCGAACTCCAGATCGCCGATCTGGAGCGCAACTACTATCAGAACCATGCGCTGACCGTCGCCCGGCATCCGTCGGAGACCGATGAACGCATGATGGTGCGGGTGCTGGCCTTCGCCATGTATGCCGACGCGGCCCTTAGCTTCGGCAAGGGCTTGGCGTCCGAGGACGAGCCCGACCTGTGGCGCAAGGACCTGACCGGCGCCATCGAACTCTGGATCGAAGTCGGCCTGCCTGAGGAAAGGCGCATCCGGCGCGCCTGCGGACGGGCGCGACAGGTGGTGGTAGTCACCTACGGCGGCCGTGTCGCCGACATGTGGTGGCAGCAGAACAAGGCGGCACTGCTGCGCCAGGACAATCTCACGATCATCAATCTGTCGGCCGAGGAGTCCCGCTCGCTGGCGGCGCTGGCCGAGCGCGGCATGCAGTTGCAATGCACGCTGCAGGACGCCGAACTGTGGTTGATCGTCGACGGCGAGAATACGCGGATCGCTCCGGAATTCAGGCTGAAGCCGCCGCTGCGAAAGAACTGATCAGGCGCTCACTGCGCGCAGCGCTTCTTCGATTCCGCCCTGTTCCAGTCGCACCGGGACTGACAGCATGAGGTTCAGGGCCAGCCCGAAATCCTCCACCATCCGGCCTGCAGAATCACGATAGCGGCCATCTGCGCCGGGGCCATCCGCCTGCAGGCGCTCACGCATGGGCACCAGCGTGTCGGCATAACCGATCACCGGCTTGCCGAGCGCCAGCGCGTAGCCGATTTCGACGCAGGTGCCTGAATCCGGCTCGGTGCCGCGAAACGGATTGAGGTTGGCCAGCACGCCATCGGCCTCCCCGATCAGGCGCAGATTGTTGCGATAGATTGCGGCGGCAGTGGTTTGCTCGCCATCCAGCGGGATCAGGGCTTCATGGCCGGCACGGCGGAGAAGGGCGCGGACGCGTTCGGCCCATTGCAGTGCATCCGGACGAAACACGTCGGGACCGGCAAGATACAGCTTCATGTCATTTTCCTGGTGTGCCGGCCGGGACCTGGAGCGGCGTGCTTGCGGTCAAATCAACTCGTCCTGGCCGAGCAGAATCAGTTCCTGTATGCCCTTCGGCGTGCCGGGTAATTGCGCCACGTGAATTGCGGTGAGGCCATCGAGGCGCGCAATTTCAATATCGGCGCCCACTGCCAGCAGCAGTTCCACCGGTCCGGCCTGGCCGTTGAGAACCGCCGTAACCAGCGGCGTATTGCCGTCCTCGTCCTGCGCATCGATTTCGCAGCCGGCGCTGACCAGCGTCGCTGCAATGGCATCATGGCCGCCGGCAGCCGCCGCGTGCAACGGGCGCTCCTTCCTTGGGCCGAGAACCTCAAGGTTGGTGCCGGCCTCGGTCATCATCCGTACCGCGGCAACACAGCCGAGCTTGGCGGCCACGTACAGCGGTGGCCCCTCGCGGGAAAGCAGAGCCTCGGTGACGCTGAGGTTGACCCAGTCGGCGGGTGTCAGGTCCATGGCTGTGCGCCTCAGGCGAGATGTCGGCGAAGAAACGCGATGCTACGCTCCCACGCTGCGTTGGCGCAGGCCGCATCATAGACTTCGCCGCGCGCCTGGTTGAAGAAGGCATGGTCGGCAGCGTAGCGATAGATTTCCGGCGTCGCACCCCCGGCCAGCATGGAGGCTTCAAGCGCATCAACCGCCGCCGGCGTGCACCAGTCGTCCTTGCCGGCGAAATGCCCCTGGAATGGAATGCGGATGTTCGCCGGATCGGCAAAATCCGCGGGCGGAATGCCGTAGAAACACACGCCGGCGGCAAGATCCGGCACGTGCACGGCGGCGGCGATGGTCAGCGCGCCGCCCATGCAAAAGCCCATCGCGGCGACCTTGGCGCTGCCCAGGCGGCGCAGATGATCGACGGCGCCGCGAATGTCCTGATGGGTGGCTCCCGGGAAGTCGAGACCGTTCATCAAGTGGCTGGCCTCGTCGGCTTCCTGGGTCACCCGTCCCTTGAAAAGGTCGGGTGCCAGCGCGTTGAAACCGGCACGGGCGAAACGGTCGGCAACACCGCAGATCTGGTCGTTGAGCCCCCACCATTCCTGAATTACCACCACGCCGGGAAGGCCCTGAGCCGCACTGGCGAGATAACCGCGACAGGCGCTGCCGTCCGGTCGCTTGAATTCGATGATTTGTCCCACGTCTGCCTCCTCATGCACTGCCGGCCTGCTAATTTACCGGAATTCCGCGGTCATTGACGCGCAAGCCCTCTCGTATAATGGTTTCATTTCCGTTCGCCTGTCAGCGCACCGTGAATTCCGATCTGGACCATCTGCAGCCCTATCCGTTCGAAAAGCTGCGCCACCTGTTTGCCGGTGTTTCGCCGGCGCCGGCTTTTGGCGAGATCAAGCTGTCGATCGGCGAGCCGCAACATGAAACGCCTCCCTTCATCCAGCGCGCACTGGCAGACAAGCTCGACCGGCTAGCCAATTATCCGACCACGCAGGGCTCGGACGAACTGCGCCAGACGATCGCCGCCTGGATCGCGCGCCGCTACGCCGTGGCAACGCCCGACCCGATGACCCAGGTGCTGCCGGTGAATGGTTCGCGCGAAGCGCTGTTCGCCTTTGCCCAGACCGTGATCAACCGCTGCGGCAATGGTGGCACCGGCGGCGCCAAGGTGGTCTGCCCCAACCCCTTTTACCAGATCTACGAGGGCGCAACGCTGCTGGCCGGAGCGCAGCCGATCTACCTGAATACCCTGCCCCACGATGGTTTCGAACTGCAGTGGGACACGATTGCGGAAAGCACATGGCGCGACGTGCAACTGGTGTATGTCTGTTCGCCGGCCAATCCGACCGGCAAGGTCATGAGCCTGGCCGCCTGGAAAACCTTGTTCGAGCTTGCCGACCGTTACGACTTTGTCATCGCCTCCGACGAGTGCTACTCGGAGATATTTTTTGACGAAGCCGCACCTCCTCTGGGCGGCCTGAGCGCAGCGGCGCAACTGGGGCGCTGCGACTACCGCAGACTGGTGGTCTTCTCCAGCCTGTCCAAGCGCTCCAACGTGCCCGGATTGCGCTCCGGTTTTGTCGCCGGCGATGACGCCATCCTCAAGAAATTCCTGCTCTACCGGACCTACAGCGGCGGCGCCATGAGTCTCGCGGTACAGGCGGCCAGCATCGCTGCCTGGTCGGATGAAGCTCATGTCCGCGACAATCGCCGCCGGTACGCCGAGAAGTTTCATGAAGTGACACCGCTGATTGCCCGCCACCTTGATTGCCGGGTGCCGGAGGCCGGTTTCTACCTGTGGGCGAGGACGCCCGTCGCCGATACCGAGTTCGCCCGCGAACTGCTGCGGCAGAAGAATGTAGTGGTCTTGCCGGGCAGCTACATTGCTCGCGAATCGGGCGGGATCAATCCCGGTGCCAACTTCATCCGCATAGCGCTGGTCGCGGCACACGATGAATGTGTCGAAGCCGCGCGACGGATCAACGATTTTTGCCTGACTCTCTGAGAAACCGCCATGAACGAACTCCGGCAGGTCATAGGACTGGCCCGGGCCAAGAAGGGCATCAACGAACTGCTGCGCAACTGAACGCAGAAATCCGAGGGGGATCGCAATATGGGAACCATGGACAAGCTGTTCCGGCTGATGGCCGACAAGAAGGCAACCGACCTGTTTCTTTCGGTCGGCGCTCCGATCACCATCAAGATGCAGGGCAACGCGGTGCCGGTCAATCCGACCATCCTCGACATGGCCACGGTGAAGAGCCTGCTGGAGGAAGTTCTCAAGCCGGAACAGATCGAGGAATTCGAGCGGGAAAAGGAACTGCAGACCCGCGTTGTGGCGCGCGATGTCGGCGTCTATCGTCTCTCCTGCTTTTTCCAGCGCGGCACACCGGCGATAGTGGCACGCTACATTCCGGTGGACATCCCGAAGTTTGATTCCCTTTTCCTGCCCCCTGTCCTCAAGGACGTGATCATGGAAAAGCGGGGGCTGATCCTGATGGTCGGTGCCACGGGCTCCGGCAAGTCCACCACGCTGACTTCGATGATCGACTACCGCAACGAGAATGTCTCGGGGCACATCCTTACGCTGGAAGACCCGCTGGAGTTTCTTTTCAAGAACAAGAAGTCGATCGTCAATCAACGCGAGGTCGGCACCGACACCAAAGCCTTCCAGGTCGCCCTGAAGAATGCCCTGCGCCAGGCGCCGGACGTGATCTTCATCGGTGAAATCCGCGACAAGGACACCATGACCCAGGCGATCGCCTATGCCCAGTCAGGACACCTGTGCATGGCGACGCTGCATGCCAACAACAGCTACCACGCCATGAGCCGGATCATCAGCTTCTATCCTCTCGACAACCGCCCGGCCCTGTTGGCCGACCTTGCCGTGACGCTGAAATGCGTGATCTCCCAGCGCCTGATCAAGACGCCGGCCGGCGGCCGTGTCGCCGCGGTGGAAGTGCTGCTGAATTCGCGCCACATCGCCGAACTGATCGAAAAGGGCGACCTCAACGAGATCAAGGACGCCATGGAAAGCAGCATGGTGCCGGGCAGCCAGACCTTCGAGCAGGCTCTTTTCCAACTCTACAAGAGCAACACCATCACGCTCGAAGAAGCGCTCGCCAGCGCCGACTCGGCCAACAATCTGCAGCAGGTGATCAACAATGCCGCGGCGGAGGCTCCGGCGGAGGGAGATGCGGTCGATCAAACCAAGTCGGCCGCCCCCAACTTTACCAAGTCGCTTGCACCCGGATCCTTCAGCGAATTCACGCTGAAGATGGACAACTGATGCCCGTCCTCGAAAAAGCGCGGGCGCTGATCGCGCGTCCTTCGCTAAGCCCCGACGATGCCGGCTGTCTCGACCTGATCGCCTTGTGGCTGATGCCACTGGGTTTTCGCATCGAACGCATGGATGTCGCCGGCGTCTCGAATCTCTGGGCGCGACGCGACCCGGGCGGGAAACCCGGCAGCCGCCTGATCTGCTTCGCCGGGCACACCGACGTGGTACCCCCCGGGCCGCTCGACGAATGGACATCACCGCCCTTTGAACCGGCAGTGCGCGACGGCTACCTGTACGGTCGCGGCGCGGCCGACATGAAGAGTTCGATAGCGGCCTGTGTCGTTGCCCTCGAACGCCTTATCTCGCGCCGGCCCGCCGGCACCGATTCTTTCGCGCTGCTGCTGACCTCCGACGAGGAGGGTGATGCCGTGGATGGCACGGTGCGCGTGGTGGAAACACTCCAGGCGCGCAAGGAAGCCATCGACTTCTGCATCGTCGGCGAACCGACCTGCGTCAGCCGTCTGGGCGACACCATGAAGAACGGGCGCCGCGGTTCGCTGTCGGCCAAACTCACCATCAGAGGCGTGCAGGGCCACGTCGCCTACCCGCACCTGGTGAAGAACCCGGTGCATCTGGCGGCGCCGGCACTGGCGGAACTGGCGACAAGCGCATGGGATGCCGGCAACGAATATTTTCCGCCCACCACCTTCCAGATTTCCAACATCCATGCCGGAACCGGCGCCGGCAACGTGGTGCCGGGCAGCATCGAGGTCATGTTCAACTTCCGCTTCTCGACCGCCAGCACGGTGGACGGCCTTCAGTCCAGGGTGCATGCGCTGCTCGATCGCCACGCCGTCGAATACGACATCCGCTGGACGCTGGGGGCGCGACCATTCATCACGGCGCGCGGCGATCTGTGCGCGGCGCTGATCGACGCCATCGCCACCGAGGTCGGTGTTGCCGCCGGACTGTCGACCAGCGGCGGCACTTCCGACGGCCGTTTCATCGCCGACATCTGCCCGCAACTCGTGGAATTCGGCCCGGTCGGCAGCAGCATTCACCAGGTAAACGAACGCATCGCCGTGGCCGATCTCGAACCGCTGGCGCGCATCTACGAGCACACCTTCGAACGATTGGTTTCCGAGTGATCAACAGCGCCACCGACGAACTTCTCACCATCCGCGACTGGTTGCGCTGGGCGGTCAGCCGCTTCAACGAGGCCGGGCTGTTTTTCGGCCACGGTACGGACAACGCCTGGGACGAGGCAGTCTGGCTGATCCTCGCCAGCCTGCATCTGCCGCGAGACACGCTCGAACCCTGGCTCGACGCGCGCCTGACCAAGAGCGAACGGCTGACACTGCTGAACAACCTGCAGCAGCGTGTCGTGCAGCGCCTGCCGACCGCCTATGTGGTGCAGGAAGCCTGGTTGGGGCCGTTCCGCTTTTACGTTGATCAACGCGTCATCGTGCCGCGCTCCTACTTCGCCGAACTTCTGGAAAACGGTTTCGCGCCATGGATCGACGATCCGCACGCCGTTACGGCGACCCTCGATCTGTGTACCGGCTCGGGCTGCCTGGCCATTCTGATGGCCCACGCCTTCGCCAACGCCACGGTAGATGCAATCGACATCTCTGCCGAAGCCCTCAGCGTTGCGCGTCGCAATATTGCCGATTACGCGCTCGAGGATCGGGTTCAGGCGATCGAGTCCGATCTGTTCGCGGCAGTCAAGGGCCGGCGCTACGACCTCATCGTCAGCAACCCGCCCTACGTCACCAGCGCGGCAATGGACGCCCTGCCGGCCGAATACCGCCACGAACCGGCGCTGGCACTGGCTGCCGGCCGTGACGGACTGGACCTGGTGCGGCGCATCCTCGGCGAGGCGCGCGAACACCTCAACCCCGGCGGCGTGCTGGCCGTCGAAGTCGGCCACAATCAGGAACTGGTCGAAGCCGCCTTCCCCGACTTGCCGGCAGTCTGGCTGGATACCGCGCATGCGGAGAACAAGGTCTTCCTCGTCACCCGGGACGACCTGCCGGGCGCCGGCAGAAAGCCGGTCTGAAATGCGCCCTGTGCGGCAGCCTGAAGCTGCGGCGGCCGGCGCCCATGGCCGGGCGCCGTGAGCCCGTCTGCAGACCGTCAGCGCAAGAAAGACTTTCACGGCTCAGCGCGATCTAAGTTAAGTTGCCTTCGGAGAATTCGGTATGGACGTTAAGGTTCTTGTAGCAGCGGCAGGATTGATAGTTCTCGCCAGCACATGTGATCCGGCAATGGCCGACGACTTGAAGGCCGGATCTTCTGCTGCAGACGGGTTCGACCCAAGGAATTCATCGCCCAGGCCAGTCGAGAAAATCATCAAGGAGGGGCGCCGCTGTTACAGGGAAACGACCGTTGAGAAAATGGTCGAGGCTTGCTACGAAGGGAAAACGTATTTCAGCCCGGTGACTGAAAAATCGCGCGTGAAGATCAAGTGTCCGGCCAAGTGACGCTGCGCCGCACTGAATCAACCGGGAAAGCAAACAGCCGTTTCTTTTCCTGATACAGCAAAAGCGTGTTGACAAAAAAGCCCCAAGAATTGAATTTCTTGGGGCTTTCCCATTTTCCTTTCAGTTGCCAGCCCGTCTGATTATCGTCATCCCGGGCGGCTATTTCAGGGAAACGACACGTATGTTGGTGACAACCTTCAGCCGCAACTACCGACTGCGCCGCAGGCCGAACAAAAATCGCAACCGTCCTTGCGGATCACGGTGTAATTGCCGCATTCAGCGCACAGCGAACCCTGCATCACCTTGACACCGCCGCTCTTCTGCTCGGGGACTTCGAGGATGCCCATCTCGCGGGTCGGGTAGCCGTTCTCGTCGAGAATGCGCAACATGGCATAGCGATGCATGATCAGGCGGGCGATGTAGGCGACGGTGGAGGGCCAGTTCTGCTGCTTGTTGGAGCCGGGGACGCGGGCCATGAAATCGCCCAGCGGTTCGGCGTAGTTCAGGAGTTTCCTCAGCTTCATGCCGATCCAGGCCGGGTCGAGCACGCGCATGTCGAGCGAGAGCAGGCGCGTCAGGCCGTCCAGGGCGCGCGGGTAGTGGCCGGAGAGCCATACCGAATAGGGTCGCGTCACGCCGTCGGGCAGGGTGATTTCCTTGAGGCCCAGGACGAACTCTTCGCCCGAGGCCGGATTGACCACATCGACGGTCCATGACAGCGTGCCGTCGGTGCCGGTTTTGGGCTCGTCGCGGCTGAACATGCAGTCGATCACCGGGGTGGCTTCGGAGCCTTCCAGAGCGCCGAGCTTCTCGCAGCGGTAGCGCACTACCTGGGCCAGCGCCGAGACTACGCCGGGGACCAGTTTGCGTTCGCCATTGGGCGGCAGGGGCAGTTCAAAGGCGTTGTCGTCCTGCGTCCTGGCCAGGGCGTCGAGCTTGAGCTTGAGCCAGGCCTTGTCGTTGGCGCGCATGTCCATCGACAGCGTCTTGGCCACGGCGCCGATGCCGCGCGGCTGCTCGGCACCGTTGACCCAGACTTCGAAGGGTACGTCGCGTCCCAGATCGTTTTCGATCTGGCCGACGAAGAGGGCGAACTCGCCTTGCGGCGCTTCGACCATGTAGGTCCATGCCGCATTGCCGTCGGTCATGCGCGGGCGGCCCGGCCAGCGCAGCGAGGCGAGCACCGGGGCAGGCAGGGCGCCGATGGAAAGGCGGCGGTTGGCGTTGTCGATGGTGACGTCATGCGGCTGTTTCTGGGCGCTTTCCGCCGGTGTCGGCGTGACCGAGAGCACACTGCCCAGCACCGAGTTGGGCCGGTAGGTGGCGAGCCCCTTGAGGCCGGATTTCCAGGCCACCATGTAGAGGTCCTCGAATTCCGAGTAGGGGTAGTCGGCGGGAACGTTTACGGTCTTGGAAATCGAAGTGTCGACATGCGGCGCCACGGCGGCGACCATCTTTTCGTGGGCCTGTGCCGAGATTTCCAGGGCGGTGACGAAGTAGTCCGGCAGCTTGGAAATATCCCCGCCCTGGTGCTTGTAGAGGCGCCAGGCGTAGTCTTCTACCGCGTACTCCTTGAAGGTGCCGTCGGCCATGCGCTTCTTGCGCGTGTAGGTCCAGGAGAAGGGCGGCTCGATGCCGTTGCTGGCATTGTCGGCGAAGGCCAGGCTGATGGTGCCGGTGGGCGCGATGGACAGCAGGTGCGAGTTGCGCAGGCCGTACTTGCGGATCGAGTCCTTGACTTCCTGCGGCAGGCGCGAAGCGAAATTGCCGCCGGAGAGATACATGTCGGCGTTGAACAGCGGAAAGGCGCCGCGCTCCCTGGCCAGTTCGACCGAGTACAGGTAGGCGCGGTCGCGCATGAACTCGGAGATCCGGGTCGCCATGTCGCGCGCGGCATCGGTGTCGTAGCGCAATTTGAGCATGATCAGCGCGTCGCCGAGGCCGGTGAAGCCCAAGCCGACACGGCGCTTGTTCTGCGCCTCCTTGAGTTGCTGTTCCAGCGGCCAGTGCGTGGCGTCGAGCACGTTGTCGAGCATGCGCACCGAGGTGTCGATGGTCTTGCCGAAGGCGACGAAATCGAAGCTGGCCTTCTTGCTGAAGGCTTCCGTGACGAACAGCGTCAGGTTGATCGAGCCGAGGCAGCAGCAGCCGTAGGGTGGCAGCGGCTGTTCGGCACAGGGGTTGGTGGCTTCGATGGTCTCGCAGTAGTAGAGGTTGTTGTCCTTGTTCATGCGGTCGAGGAACAGGATGCCCGGCTCGGCGTGATCGTAGGTGGAGCGCATGACCTGCTCCCACAGATCGCGGGCGCGTACCTTGCGATAGACCCAGATGCCGTCGCCACGCTGATAGGCGCCGTCCGCCTTGATATCGGCCGAGGGCGTGGCGCGATGCGAAAGTTCGATTTCGCCATCCGCCTCCACCGCCTGCATGAACTGGTCGGTGACGCCGACCGAGATGTTGAAGTTGGTCAGGTCGCCGGCATCCTTGGCGTGGATGAATTCTTCGATGTCCGGGTGGTCGCAGCGCAGAACGCCCATTTGCGCGCCGCGGCGGCTGCCGGCGGATTCCACCGTCTCGCAGGAACGGTCGAAGACGCGCATGTAGGAGACCGGGCCGGAGGCACGCGATTGCGTACCTTTGACGTGGGCGCCGATCGGACGGATGGAAGAAAAGTCGTAGCCGACACCGCCGCCGCGGCGCATGGTCTCGGCGGCCTGCAGTAATGCCGTATAGATACCGGGGCGACCGTCGACGATCTCGGAAATCGAATCGCCCACCGGTTGCACGAAACAGTTGATGAGCGTGGCGCACAAGTCGGTGCCGGCGGCGGAGTTGATGCGACCGGCGGGAACGAAGCCGTTTTCCTGAGCTTCGAGGAAGCGCGCCTCCCAATAACTGCGTTTGTCTTCGGCCTCGATCGAGGCCAGCGCGCGGGCCACGCGGCCACGTACGTCGCGCACGTCGCGTTCGGTGCCTTTTGCATATTTTTCAAGCAGCACTTCGCCTGAAATCTCCTGTGGCAGAGGCAGACCCATCTGCCCTGTATGTTCGTAGCTTGTTGATTCCTCAGTATTATTTGTTGTCGTAGTCATGGTCTCTTCCGAAGACGATAGCCGTTTAGATGTCCAGTGAGCGGGGAAGCATACCCCCGGCTCGATAAGGTGAAAAGCAGAAAATATTTACATTTAACAAAACAATGGGTTACGAATCTCACTAGTGGAGGTGGTAGGTGCTCCCTACTAGATATAGTATGTTTTGGCAGGATGAAATGGGAAGAAAAACAGGAGGATGGCGCTGCTTTTCGAGACTTGGCTTGAGAGCGCTCTGGGATGCTTTTTGCTAGGACGATTCGACAGATGTTTTTCAGGGGGTTGACAGGCTTGACAGGACTTGCAGCCGGTGAAAGTGACCACTTTTCACGCCCTCGCCGTGAACGAAAGAGCTTGCCCTGGCGGGACGCGGGCGGGGTCAGGCGATGAGTTTCGCGGTGTGTCGCGCGATGATCCATTCTTCATTTGTGGGTATGACGCAGACAGCAATCCGGCTGTCCGCTGCCGAAATTGTCGATGCATTGGCCGCGTTGGCAGCCGCATCGAGCCTCAGTCCGAGCCAGTCGAACCGGGTGCAGACCTGCTGCCGCACCCGCGCGCCATGTTCGCCGATGCCGCCGGTGAATATCAGCGCATCGAGCCCCTCAAGCGCGGCTGCCAGCGAGCCGATTTCGCGCACGATGCGGTAACAGAACAGATCGACCGCTTCGCGCGCTTCTGCCGCCGGGGAATCGAGCAGGACGCGCATGTCCTGGCTGATGCCGGATACGCCGAGCAGGCCGGATTCCTTGTACAGCAGCCGGGTCAGGGCCTTGGCGTCCATCTGCTGATAGTCCATCAGATACAGCAGCACCCCGGGATCGAGGTTGCCGGTGCGGGTGCCCATCATCAGGCCATCGACGGCGGTGAAGCCCATGGTCGACGCCTGGCTCTTGAGGTCCTTCATGGCGCACATCGACGCGCCATTGCCCAGGTGCGCGACGACGACACGGCCCCTGGCGCGGCTGGCATCGAGGTGCTGCGGCAGGACCTCGGCAATGTATTCGTAGGACAGCCCGTGGAAACCGTAGCGGCGCACGCCTTGCGCGGTGATGGCGCGGGGCAGGGCAAAGAGTTGCGCGACTTCCGGCTGGCTGCGATGAAAGGCGGTATCGAAGCAGGCCACCTGCGGTATGCCCGGCAGCGCTGCGGCAAGTGCGTCGATGCCGGCAAGATTGTGCGGCTGGTGCAGCGGCGCCAGCGGGATGAAACCGCGCAAGGCGTCGGTGATGGCCGCGTCGAGCACGATGGGTTGCGAGAACTTCTGCGCGCCGTGCACCACGCGATGGCCGACACCGCAAATGCGCCAGCCCGCTTCGTGCCGGTGCAGCCAGTCGACCAGGAAATTCAGGGCCAGCTTGTGCTGGGATTCGGCCGGACCTGCGAGATCGAGATCGATGTTGTCCAGCAGCTGATTGCCGGCGCTGACGGCCTTGAGGTGCGCCTTCTGCCCGCCGGCGGCGCCGATGCCATCGATCTGGCCGACCAGTTCGGGCTGCTGCGGAATGCTTGCGCCGTTGGCGAACAAGGCAAACTTGATCGAGGAAGAGCCGGCATTGAGGGTGAGGATTGCATTTGCCATATCAGACCTTCTTGCGTTTGGCATGAGCCATGACCATGGCCACGGCGGTCGAGGCGGTGCGGGTTTCGGCGGAATCGGCGCGGCTGGTCAGGACGATCGGCACCCGGGCGCCGAGGACGATGCCGGAGGTCAGGGCATCGGCCAGATACTCCAACTGCTTGGCCAGCATGTTGCCGGATTCGATGTCGGGCACCAGCAGGATGTCGGCCTGGCCGGCGACGGCAGACTTGATGCCCTTGGTGCGCGCCGCGACCAGCGAGATGGCATTGTCGAAGGCCAGCGGGCCGTCGAGCAGGGCGCCGGTGATCTGGCCGCGGTCGGCCATCTTGCACAGCGCTGCGGCGTCGAGCGTGGCCTGCATCTTGAGGTTGACGGTTTCCACTGCGGCCAGAATCGCCACCTTGGGGTCGGCGATGTTCAGCATGTGCGCCAGATCAATCGCGTTCTGCACGATGTCGACCTTGGCCTCGAGATCGGGCGCGACATTGACGGCGGCATCGGTAATGAACAACAGGCGCGGATAGGTCGGCACGTCCATCAGGAATACGTGGCTGATGCGTCGCTCGGTGCGCAGACCGGTGACCTTGTCGATCACCTCGCTCATCAGTTCGTCGGTATGCAGCGAGCCCTTCATCAGCGCTTCGACCTGGCCTTCGCGCGCCAGCGACACCGCAATCTCGGCGGCGGCGTGGCTGTGGGCGACGTTGATCAGGGTGCAGCCGTAGAGGTCGAGCTGGTTGGCAGCGGCGATCTGGCGGATCTTCTCCTCGGGGCCGACCAGGGTGGGAATGATCAGGCCGCGATCGCGCGCGAGCAGCGCCCCTTTCAGCGATTCGGTATCGCAGGGATGTGCCACGGCCATTGATATCGGAGTGAGCCCGCGGGTGATTTCGAGCAGGTGCTCGAAGCGCGCCTTGCGGGTTTCCGATAGTTTGAAGTCCGGCAGATTGGCTTTCAGGCGCCTGATCTTTTCGGTCGGCGCCAGTACCTCGGCGGTGCCGCTGATCACTTTCTGGCCGTCCTGGTTGGTGCACAGGCAATCAAGAAGCATATGTTTGTTGCGCGGGAACTTTTGCTGGCAGGTGACGGTGGCCGTCAGCGTATCGCCGACCCGCACCGGCAGCGCGAAGTGCAGCGTCTGATCGACGTAGACGGTACCCGGCCCGGGAAACCGGGTGCCCAGCACCGTGGAGATGAGCGCACCGCCCCACATGCCGTGGGCGATTACCTCGCGCAGCAGGGAGGAGTGGGCATACTCGGGATCGACGTGGGAAGGATTGATGTCGCCGGACATGATGGCGTACATCTGGATATCTTCATGGCGCAGCGTGCGGACCAGGGTAGCGCTGTCGCCGACGGCTATTTCGTCGAAGGTGCGGTTCTCGATGTATTCCGAATTGATGGCTTGAAGCTGGATCATGCGCGCTCTCCCTTAGCCGGCAGCGTTATCTTAGCGCGGAATTGCTGCGATGCAGTAACAGGCATCAGCAATTCGGTGGCTTGGCGAACCGCTTGCGGGGCGGCGGAACCAGCGTGTTGCAGTGCTGGCCAGACCAACCGCATTTTCGCCCCGGGGGGCTTAGTTGGACATCAGCACCGGTACGGTCATATGCTTGAGAATGTAACGGGTGCCGGCGCCGCCGCTGAAAAAGGGAAAGCCGAGTTGGCCGTGGGCACCCATTACCAGCAGGTCGGCGCCGCGGTCAGTGACCCGGTTAAGCAGCATGTCCATGATGCCGAAGTCCTGCACCAGCATCACTTCGGTCCTGGCCTTGATACCGTGCGTCGCCAGGTGGCGTGCGACTTCGGCGCAGGATGCGTCGCCTTCCGCGTGGTGAGCCGAAAAAGACAAGACCATGGCCTCGTCGCAGCCGCCGATCAGGGGCAGTGCATCGTTGAGCGCATGGGCCGCCTCGCGGGCGTCGCTCCAGGCGATCAGCGGATGCCTGCCGACTTCGCTGAAGTCGCCGGCGTAGGGCAGAATCAGCACGGGGCGGCCGCAATCCAGAATCACCTCCATGGCCAGTTCTTCCGGTACGCAAGCCTTGATCCTGTCGTCATGCTGTCCGAGCAGCACCAAATCGGCATGGCGGGCAAGGTTGATTATGTGGCGCACCACCTCGGCGTCGCTGCCGCGGTTTATGTCGCGCCATTCGGCTTCGGGCAAGCCGGCAGTGGCTTTCTCGAACGCGGCCTTGCTGGCGTCACGGGCAGCGACGTACTCCTGGCTGGGCCAGGAGGCAACCACCCCCACCTGCCGGGCATGAGCCCGTTGTCCGAACACACCCACCAGTCGCGCCTGGTGCCGGCGCGCCAGCGATATCGCCAGATCGAGCCTGACGGCACTGCGTTCGCATTGATCCAGGTGCACCATCAGGTTCTTCAACGGCATGTTCATTGTCAGTTCCCCGCTTCGTGCTAAAAGAACGTTAGGCAGTTTCCTGCAAACGGCCCGTTTCGGCGGGGTAAAGTATAAGGCTTGCTGCGCCCGCAATGACCGTGCTGTTGGTATCCGCTTTCCTTTGGCGGGGCACAGGGGGAAGCTCAGATTTCCTCGGTATGAAGGCAATCCGGTTCCGGCTATCGGCGCCGGGCTTTATCCGGGAATCTGCGTCAGATAGGGCTTGCGTGGCAATCCATCATCGGTGGAGAATGTGTCTTCCCGCAACGCGGCATAGTCCTTATTCAAACCATGAACCTCGACACTTTTCTTGCCCATGCTGTCAAACTCGAACACGAGGCGGCATTAATTTATGCGAAATCGGCCGAGGTGGTCGCCGCAGCAGAGAACCGGGAGGCTGTAGCTTTCTTCCGCGAGATGGCCGGGTATGCAGATATGCATCTCAGTGACGTCATGGCGCGCGCCGGGTACAAGGATGTCTCAGAACTTCCGCAACGCGCATACCTGTGGGGCAATCATTCTGCACCGGAAACCATGAGTCCAATTCCAGTTCCCGGCGAAATCATCGACCTCGATAGCGCCATGACCAGAGCGTTGGACGCCGAGCGCCGTGCAGTGGTGTTTTACGAAGAGGCGGCTCAGTCATCAACAGATTCGCAGGTGCGGGTATTGGCGCAGGAATTCGCAACTGAGGACCGCAGGCACGTCCTTGCGCTGGAGCGATTCATGGGGCTAAAGCCATATTGATGGTCAAGCAGTTCAGGATCGGGACCCGTGTTCCAAGCCTTCAAAACGAAAAACCCGCATGAGTAAGCATGCGGGTTTCCGGGCGATGAACTGCCAAACTTTCTTAGGCGTTAAACCTCAACTTCTGCTGCAATTTCAGCGAACATAGGTATCTTGTCGAACGACATGTAGCGATAGACTTCGGCTGCCTTGGCATTCACCGCCTGCACCTGCTCCATGTATTCGGCCACGGTCGGGATCCTGCCCATCAGCGCGGTCACAGCTGCCAGCTCGGCTGAACTCAGATACACGCGGGTATCGATGCCCAGACGATTGGGGAAGTTGCGCGTCGACGTCGATATGGCGGTGCTGCCTTTCCTGACCTGCGCCTGGTTGCCCATGCACAACGAGCAGCCCGGCATTTCCATGCGCGCGCCGGACTTGCCGAGGATGGCGTAGTAGCCTTCCTCGTTGAGGATCATGGCGTCCATCTTGGTCGGCGGGGCGATCCACAGGCGCGTCGGGATGTCGGTCTTGCCTTCGAGCACCTTGCCGGCGGCGCGGAAGTGGCCGATGTTGGTCATGCAACTGCCGATGAAGACCTCGTCGATCTTCTCGCCGGCGACTTCCGAGAGTACCTTGACGTCATCCGGATCGTTGGGGCAGGCGAGGATCGGCTCCTTGACATCGGCCAGGTCGATCTCGATCACGGCGGCATATTCGGCGTCGGCATCCGGTGTCAGCAGGGTGCCGTTGGCGATCCAGGCTTCCATGGCCTTGACGCGACGCCCCAGGGCGCGCTTGTCGTCGTAGCCTTCGGCGATCATCCACTTCATCAGGGTGATGTTGGAGCGCATGTACTCGACGACCGGTTCCTTGTTCAGGCGCACGGCACAGCCGGCGGCGGAGCGTTCGGCCGAGGCGTCGGTGAGTTCGAAGGCCTGTTCCACCTTGAGGTCGGGCAGGCCTTCGATTTCAAGGATGCGTCCCGAGAAGATGTTCTTCTTGCCCTGCTTGGATACCGTCAGCAGTCCCGCCTTGATGGCGTAGAGGGGGATGGCGTTGACCAGGTCGCGCAGCGTGATGCCGGGCTGCAGCTTGCCCTTGAAGCGCACCAGCACCGACTCCGGCATGTCCAGCGGCATGACGCCGGTGGCGGCGGCGAAGGCGACCAGGCCGGAGCCTGCCGGGAAGGAAATGCCGATAGGGAAACGGGTGTGGCTGTCGCCGCCGGTACCGACCGTATCCGGCAGCAGCAGGCGGTTGAGCCAGGAGTGGATGACGCCGTCGCCGGGGCGCAGGCTGATGCCGCCGCGCGCCGTGATGAAGGAGGGCAGGGTGCGATGGGTCTTGACGTCGACCAGCTTCGGGTAGGCGGCGGTATGGCAGAAGGACTGCATCACCAGGTCGGCGGAGAAGCCGAGGCAGGCCAGGTCCTTCAGTTCGTCGCGGGTCATCGGGCCGGTGGTGTCCTGGCTGCCGACCGAGGTCATCTTCGGTTCGCAGTAGGTTCCCGGGCGGATGCCCCGCTGTTGTCCCCTGAGTTCGGGCAGGCCGCAGGCGCGGCCGACCATCTTCTGCGCCAGCGAGAATCCCTTGCCGGAATCGACCGGGGGCTGCGGCAGACGGAACAGGGTCGAGACGGGCAGGCCGAGGAACTCGCGCGCCTTGGTGGTGAGACCGCGGCCGATGATCAGGTTGATGCGGCCGCCGGCACGTACTTCGTCGAGCAGCACCTCGGACTTGTAGTCGAATTTCGACACCACCGCGCCGTTCTTCTCGATCTTCCTGTCATAGGGATAGATGTCGATGACGTCGCCCATGTTCATCTGCGCAACATCGCACTCGATGGGAAAGGCGCCGGCATCTTCCTGGGTATTGAAGAAGATCGGGGCGATCTTGCTGCCGAGGCAGAAGCCGCCAAAGCGCTTGTTGGGAACGAAGGGGATGTCGTCGCCGGTCCACCACAGCACCGAATTGGTGGCCGACTTGCGCGAAGAACCGGTGCCGACCACGTCGCCGACGTAGGCCACCGCATGGCCCTTCTTCTTCAGTTCGACGATCAGGTTCATGGGGCCGACGTTGCCCGGATTGTCCGGCGTAATGCCGTCGCGGGCATTCTTCAGCATCGCCAGACCGTGCAGCGGGATGTCCGGCCGGCTCCATGCATCAGGCGCCGGCGACAGATCGTCGGTATTGGTTTCGCCGGTGACCTTGAACACGGTGACACTGATTTTCTTCGGCACTTCGGGTCGTTGGGTGAACCACTCGGCATCGGCCCAGGACTGCAACACGGACTTGGCATTGGCGCTGCCGGCCTTGGCCTTTTCGGCGACATCGTGGAAGAAGTCGAACATCAGCAGCGTGGATTTCAGCGCCTTGGCGGCCACGGCGCCGACCACGGCATCGTCGAGCACGTCAATCAAGGGCTTGACGTTGTAGCCGCCGACCATGGTGCCGAGCAGTTCGGTGGCCTTTTCGCGCGAAATCAGCGCGCACTTGTCTTCTCCCTTGGCCAGTTTCGCGAGAAACTCGGCCTTGACCTTGGCAGCGTCATCCACGCCGGCGGGAACGCGATGGATGATCAGGTCAAGCAGGAAGGTCTCCTCGCCCTTGGGCGGGCTCTTGAGCAGGGCGACCAGTTCTTCGGTCTGCTGCTTGGTCAGCGGCAGCGGGGGAATACCGAGGTTGCCGCGTTCGGCGACGTGTTGGCGATAGGCTTCAAGCATGATGATGTCCTCTTGTTGCGATCAGTGGGAAACGGTAGTGGTGGCTTGTTCGGCGTGGAAAAAGCGGTGCCTTGCTTCGGGCGGCAGGGCGGCCCCGGTGGCGTGAGCCCGGCGCAGCAGTTCCCAGTAGTAGCGGTAGGAAGCGCGGTCATGCAGTTTGCCTTCCCAGGCGATCGGTTTCCAGTTGGCGTTTTGCGCCGCCAACAGGATACCTGCGGCTTCGGCCACTTCGGTAAAGTCAGGCCGCATGGCCTCGACGATGGGCTGGATCTGGCGCGGGTGAATGCTCCACATGCGCAGGAAGCCGAACTCGTTGCGGGCGCGGCGGGCATCGTCGTGCGCCACACCCGGATCGTTGAGGTCTGTGGTCACGTTGTGGCTGGGAATCACGCCATTGCCCAGTGCTGCCGCTGCAATTTCGCATTTGGCGCGGGTAATCAGCGGATGGGAAAACTGTCCCGGCGAGCGCATCGCGGTGCCGGGAATGGCGCCGTGATGGGCGCTGACGAAATCCATCAGGCCGAAGTCGATCGATTCGACATGGGGCAGAGCAGCGATCTGCCAGACCTCGTGCAGTGCGCCGGGAGTCTCGATCAGCACGTGGACCGGAATTTCGCGCTCGATGCCGCTGCGGCTGCGTACTTCATCGAGAGCGGCAATCTGGGTCAGCGCATCGTCGGCATTGGTGACTTTTGGCAGGACGATGTAGGCAAGCTCGCGGCCGGCGCGACCGACGATGATTTGCAGTTCCTCGCGCCAGTGCGGATGCGTCACATCATGGATGCGGGCACCGAGGCGCCGGTAGCGGTTTGCCGGATCGAGCAGCAGGCCGGCGATCATTGCGGCATGCTCCGCTTCGCGGCCCGGCTCGGCGCCGTCTTCGCAGTCGGCGGTGATATCGAACATCGGGCGCTCATCGACCAGCAATTCGGATTGCAAACCGAGCGCCTTGCGGATGGTCTTGTCCGACCCGGCAAAGTGCTCGCAGGCAGCCAGCGCCGGAAACGGCCTGGCCCCCTGGTACAGAACGGCGGCAGGATGCAGCGGCAGGCTCACGTGCGCTTGCTCTGCCACATCCTGTTGCCGGTCATCAGCCGAGGAGGCTGGCGACGCCGGCTTGCTCTTCCTGCAGTTCGGCGAGCGTCTTGTTCATCATGCTGCGTGAATAGTCGTCGATGGCCAGGCCTTCCACACGCTTGTACTCGCCTCCGTCACAGGTGACCGGTACGCCGTAGATGATGTCTTTCTGAATGCCATAGCTGCCGTCGGAAGGCACGCCCATGGTGACCCATTTGCCGTTGGTGCCGAGCGCCCAGTCGTGCATGTGACCGATCGCGGCGTTGGCGGCCGATGCGGCAGACGACGCGCCGCGTGCGGCGATGATGGCGGCGCCACGTTTGCCGACGGTCGGGATGTAGGAGTCCTTGTACCAGGCATCGTCATTGACAGCCGCGGGAGCAGCGGTGCCGGCCACGGTGCAGAAGCGCAGATCCGGGTACATGGTGGGCGAGTGGTTGCCCCAGACGATCATCTTTTCGACATCGGCAACCGTCTTGCCGGTGCGCGTTGCAAGTTGCGAAATGGCGCGATTGTGGTCGAGGCGCAGCATTGCCGTGAAGTTTTTCGCCGGCAGTCCGGGCGCTGATTTCATGGCGATATAGGCATTGGTGTTGGCCGGATTGCCGACTACCAGCACCTTGACATTGCGCGAGGCGACATCGTTCAATGCCTTGCC
Organism: uncultured beta proteobacterium; assembly: GCA_903848955.1. Taxonomy (GTDB): domain Bacteria; phylum Pseudomonadota; class Gammaproteobacteria; order Burkholderiales; family Rhodocyclaceae; genus Sulfuritalea. Next base: position 19,160 of record CAINHS010000136.1, on the reverse strand, counting down.
CTGCTCGATGAAGATCTTGGCATTTTCCATGAGCAGATCCTTGCGCTCCATGCCCGGGCCGCGCGGTTTGGCGCCCACCAGCAGCGCATAGTCCGCGTCCTTGAAGGCGACTCGCGGATCGTCGGTGCCGATCATGCCGGCCAGCGTCGGGAAGGCGCAATCATCAAGTTCCATCATCACGCCCTTGAGGGCCGCCTGCGCTTTTTCCATCGGCAGTTCCAGCATCTGCAGGATCACGGGCTGGTCCTTGCCGAGCATTTCGCCGGCAGCGATGCGAAAAACCAGCGCGTAACCGATTTGGCCGGCAGCGCCGGTCACTGCAACACGTACGGGGGCTTTTGCCATTTGTATAACTCCTGTATCAGTTTGAATCGATTGGACATGACTGCAAGAATCGGAGCCGCACGGTCGGTGCGCTGCATGGCGGCGACTTTGCTCATGATACGCCATGCCGAAGGACGCGAAATCCTAGCCCCAATGCTGCGCTGTGTCAATATGAGTAAGATATCTTATATAAGACATAAGACATACTGTGGACGGGTCTGAAAAAATATGTTCAAATGGCGTCCATGTCGCATTCTGCCGCATCCCCCAAGGGGACTTCCTCCGATGCGCACGCCACGAGCGGCCCCTCCGGTTCGTCCTCGCCCACATTCAGTCCCCTCTACCGCCAGATCAAGAGTCTGCTTCTGCAGCGACTGGAATTCGGCGAGTGGCGTCCCGGCGAGGCTATTCCCAGCGAGTCGGAACTCGCCACGCGGTTCAACGTCAGTCAGGGCACCGTGCGCAAGGCCATTGATGAGATGGCTGCCGAGAATCTCCTGCTACGGCGGCAGGGCAAAGGCACTTTTGTCGCCTCTCACGACGATCCGCGTGCCTTCTTCCGCTTCTTGCGCCTGGTTCCGCTGGCCGGCGGCATAGAGCAGTCGCAGAGCATCCCGCTCGAGTGCTGGCGCGCCAAGGCCGGCCCGGAAGTGGCGCGGATGCTGGCGTTGAATCTGGGTGATCCGATCAACATCGTGCGCCGCCTGCTGCACTTTGCGGGAAAGCCCGTGGTGGTTGATGAAATTTATCTGCCGGGCGGAATCTTCGGCACGGTCACCCTGGAAATGTTGCGGGACTACCAGGGCTCCCTTTACAGTTTCTTTGAAAACCGTTTCGGTATCCGCATGATCCGTGCCGAAGAGCGCTTGCGCGCCGTCCCTGCAGACCGGGCCAGCGCGGAATTGCTGAACGTGGCGGAAGGCAGCCCGCTGCTGTCTGTCGAGCGCGTCAGCTTTTCCTACGGCGACAAGCCGGTCGAGTGGCGGCGCGGCCTGTATTCGACCAATGCTCATTGCTATTTCAATCAACTCGGTTAGCGGTGATCGCAAGTATTGTGGCCAAGCTGAGCCGACTTATCATATAGTGCACCGCGTCAAAACGCAGCGTAGTGGAGTTTCAGTGCAGGCCAAACCCTGCCACGGAAGTCGCTACGCGGAAACCGGAACCGGAGAATTCTTTTTATGCCAGAGATGAAGAAAAAGCGCCCGAAGTACCTGGCGCTGCATGAAATCAGGCTGCCCCTGGCGGGCTACGCATCGATATTGCACCGCGTCAGCGGTGCCGGGCTGTTCCTCATGCTTCCCTTGCTGATCTGGCTGCTTCAATTGTCGCTCGGCTTCACCACGGAAAGCGCCGCGACATTCAGCGCTGTGACCGGCAATTTGCTCGTCAAACTGATCCTTCTGGGCTTGCTGTGGGCTTTCCTGCATCACTTCTGCATGGGTATCCGCATTCTTCTGATTGACATTCACGTCGGCGTCGAGAAGCAACAGGCGAATGCTTCGGCCGTTGCGGTAATGCTCGTCAGTCTGACCATGACGCTGATCTTCGGCCTCAAGTTGATGGGGGCCTACTGACATGAAGCGTCTTGTCGTCGGTGCTCATTACGGCCTCATGGACTGGCTGGCGCAGCGCATAACAGGAATCGTCATGGCGGCCTATACCCTGCTGATGTTCGCCGCAATGCTGGGCGGTGCTGCGGCTTCCCGCCAGGCTTGGCATGACTTCATGGCAAACGGCTTCATCCGTTTCGTCAGCTTCCTGTTCATCCTCAGCCTTTGCTACCACGCCTGGGTCGGTGTCCGCGACATATGGATGGATTACGTCCAGCCCGCGGCCATCCGCGTTACGCTGCATGTGCTGACGCTCCTCGCTCTGACCGGCTATGCCGGCTGGGCCGTTCAGATCCTCTGGAGACTGTAACAGTGACTTATACGGTTCGTAAATTTGACGCAGTGATCGTCGGTGCCGGCGGCGCCGGCTTGCGTGCGGCAATTCAGCTCTCCGAGGCAGGCTTCAAGACCGCCGTGCTGACCAAGGTGTTTCCGACCCGCTCCCATACGGTAGCGGCGCAGGGCGGTGTCGCCGCCAGTCTGGGCAACTCAGAGGAAGACCACTGGCACTGGCACATGTATGACACGGTCAAGGGCTCGGACTGGCTCGGCGACCAGGATGCCATCGAATTCATGTGCCGCAAGGCCAATGAGGTGGTGGTTGAACTCGAACACTACGGCATGCCTTTCGACCGCCTCGACAACGGCAAGATTTATCAGCGGCCCTTTGGCGGCCATATGTCGAATTTCGGCGAAAAGCCGGTGCGCCGTTCCTGTGCCGCGGCCGACCGCACCGGTCATGCCATGCTGCATGCGATGTATCAGCGCAACATAAAGGTCAATACCCAATTCTTCGTCGAATGGCAGGCGCTGGATCTGGTGCGCGATGCCGAGGGCGACGTGCTGGGCGTCACGGCCATGGACATGGAAACCGGCGAAATCGTGGTGTTCCACGCCAAGGCGACGATTTTCGCCACCGGCGGTTCGGGCCGCATCTATTATTCTTCGACCAACGCCTTCATCAATACCGGTGACGGACTGGGGATGGCGGCGCGTGCCGGCATTCCTCTGGAAGACATGGAGTTCTGGCAGTTTCACCCGACCGGCGTGGCCGGTGCCGGGGTGCTGATCACCGAGGGCGTGCGCGGCGAAGGCGGCATCCTGCGCAACTCGGCCGGGGAACGCTTCATGGAGCGCTATGCGCCCAACGCCAAGGACCTGGCATCGCGCGACGTGGTGTCGCGCGCCATGACTACCGAGATCAACGAAGGCCGCGGCTGCGGGCCGAACGGGGATTACGTGCTGCTCGACATCACGCATCTGCCGCCGGAAACCATCATGAAGCGCCTGCCGGGCATTCACGAGATAGGGATCCAGTTTGCCGGTGTCGATTGCCTCAAGGAGCCGTTGCCCGTGGTGCCGACCTGTCATTACCAGATGGGCGGCATTCCGACCAATTATCTGGGCCAGGTTGTGGTGCCGAAAGACGGCAACCAGAGCACCCCGGTAGCCGGTTTCTATGCCGCCGGCGAATGCGCCTGCGCCTCGGTGCACGGGGCGAACCGGCTCGGCACCAATTCGCTGCTCGACCTTCTCGTATTCGGCAAGTCGGCCGGAGAAACCGCCGTCGCCGATCTCAAGGCCAGCGTCAAGGCGCACAAGCCATTGCCGCAGGAATCGATTGACAGGACGCTGGCGCGCCTCGACCGTCTCAATCATCAGAAAGACGGCGCCGACGTGCATCAGACCCGTTTGAGCATGCAGCGCACCATGCAGAAACACGCCGGCGTGTTCCGCTTCAAGGGCATGCTGGCCGAGGGTGTCGAGCGCATGGCTGAAATCGCCGAGCAGGTCGCGCAGACGCAGATCAAGGACAAGTCGCAGGTGTTCAACACCGCGCGCATCGAGGCGCTGGAACTCGACAACCTGATTGAGGTTGCCAAGGCCACCATTGTTTCGGCCAATGCCCGCACAGAGTCGCGCGGCGCTCACGTCCGCGACGATGCCACGGATACGCCGCAAACGCCCGACGGACGCGACGACAAGAACTGGCTGAAGCACACGCTGTGGTACCGCGAAGGCGATCGGCTCGACTACAAGCCGGTGCAGATGAAGCCGATGAGCGTGGAAACCATCGAACTGAAAAAGCGCGCCTACTGACATGGAACAGACGATGCCCAACGCCACACATACCGTCCGCTTCAAGATCTATCGTTACGATCCGGATCAGGATGCAAAGCCGTACATGCAGGACATCTCGGTCGAACTCGATTCCACCGACCGCAAGTTGCTCGATGCCATGGTGAAACTGAAGGCGCAGGATGACTCCATCTCCTTCCGCCGCTCCTGTCGGGAAGGCGTCTGCGGTTCCGACGCCATGAACATCAACGGCAAGAACGGGTTGGCGTGCCTGACAGCCATGGACAGCTTCCCGCCGGGCAAACCCATCGTTCTGCGGCCGCTGCCGGGCCTGCCGGTGATTCGCGACCTGATCGTGGACATGACCCAGTTCTTCAAGCAGTACAATTCGATCAAGCCCTACCTTATCAACAACGATCCGCCGCCCGAGCGCGAGCGCCTGCAGTCGCCGGAGGATCGCGAGGAGTTGAACGGTCTGTATGAGTGCATTCTTTGTGCCTGCTGCTCCACCGCCTGCCCGTCCTTCTGGTGGAACCCGGACAAGTTCGTCGGCCCGGCCGGCCTGCTCGCCGCCTACCGGTTCATCGCCGATACCCGCGACCAGGCGACCGGCGAACGCCTCGACGATCTTGACGATCCCTACCGCCTGTTCCGTTGCCACACGATCATGAACTGCGTCGACGTCTGTCCCAAGGGTCTGAATCCGACCAAGGCGATAGGCAAGATCAAGGAAATGATGGTGCGGCGGGCGGTCTGAGCGAATAATGGAGGAGGATCGCAAGGCGCGAATCAACCGCCTGAAATGGCATTGCAGGCGTTCTCTGCTGGAACTGGATCTGGCTTTTGACCGCTTCTGGCAGCGCCATGAAGACGATCTCGATGTGCAGGGCGAAGCAGCCCTGGAACGTTTGCTGGAACTGCAAGACCACGATCTTTGGGCCCTGGTGATCGGCAGGGAAGTCACCGGGGATCAACAACTGATAGCAATAATTGCGCGGCTACAGGAGGTTTGACCGGTAGCCACAGTTTTCAAGAAACGGCAGTACTTCAATCGACCTGGAAAAGGAACTGACTATGAGCACGAATCGCACGGCAACCCTGACCATAGATGGCAAGACATTCGAGTTTCCCGTCATGGTGGGAACGCATGGCAATGATGTCATCGACATCCGCACACTCGGCGCCAAGACGGGACTGTTTACCTATGACTCCGGTTTTCTTTCCACCGGCAGTTGCCAGTCAAAGGTGACCTTCATCGACGGCGACAAGGGGGAACTGCTGTATCGCGGCTACCCGATCGAACAATTGGCCGAGAACTGCAATTTTCTTGAGGTTGCCTACCTGCTGAAGAACGGCGAGTTGCCGGACAAGGGGCAGAAGACGACGTTCGAGCAGACGATCAAGAAACACACCATGGTGCATGAGCAACTGGTGAAGTTCTATCAGGGTTTCCGTCGTGATGCCCATCCGATGGCGGTCATGGTCGGCGTCGTAGGCGCTCTGGCGGCCTTCTATCACGATGTCACCGATTTTGCCGATCCGGCCGACCGCAATGTCTCGTTCATTCGTCTGGTCGCGAAATTGCCGACCATCGTGGCGATGACATACAAGTACAACACCGGCCAGCCCTTCATGTATCCGCGCAACGATCTCGATTACACCGACAACTTCATGCACATGATGTTCGGCACCCCGTGCGAGGAATACAAGCCGAACCCGGTGCTGACCCATGCACTGGATACCATCTTCACCCTGCATGCCGACCACGAGCAGAATGCTTCGACCTCGACCGTGCGTCTGGCCGGATCGTCCGGCGCCAATCCCTTCGCCTGCATGTCGGCGGGTATTGCCTGTCTGTGGGGCCCGGCGCACGGCGGGGCCAATGAAGCCTGTCTCGAAATGCTCGAGGAAATCGGCGACGTGTCGCGTGTCGGCGAGTACATCAAGCGCGCCAAGGACAAGAACGACAGCTTCAAATTGATGGGATTCGGCCACCGCGTCTACAAGAACTTCGATCCCCGCGCCAAACTGATGAGCAAGGTCTGCGCCGATGTGCTGAGCGAACTCGGCCTGGAAAATGACCGGCTGTTCAAACTGGCCAAGGAACTGGAAAAGATCGCGTTGGAAGATCCTTACTTCGTCGAGAAGAAACTGTACCCGAACGTCGACTTCTATTCCGGCATCGTGCAGAAGGCGCTCGGCATCCCGACCTCGATGTTCACCTGCATCTTCTCGCTGGCACGCACGGTGGGCTGGATGACGCAGTGGGAGGAAATGATTACCGATCCCGAATACAAGATCGGTCGTCCGCGTCAGTTGTATATCGGCGCTGCCCGCCGCGACGTCAGGCCGCTTGGCCAGCGTTGATCTTTCTCCGAGTCGTACGAGGGGCGGCAGACGCCCCTCGTTTTTTTGATTCCAACCAGGATCAGGTGATGCAATGATGAAGCAGATGCTGTCCAACTCATATCTCTTCGGCACCAATACGCCGTACATAGAGGGGCTGTACGACGCGTATCTCGCCAATCCAGCTTCCGTTGAGCCGGCCTGGCGGGATTATTTCGACAAGCTGGGAACCTTGCCGGGCGCCGGCAACTACACCGGTCCGGATGTTGCGCACTTCCCCATCATCACCTCCTTCGCCGTCCGCGCCAAGGAAGGCACGCTGCAGGCATCGTCGCGCGCCGCCGGTCCTGACGGCAAGCATGGCAAGGTGATGCAGTTGATCAATGCCTACCGTTTCCTCGGTAACCGCTGGGCGCAACTCGATCCGCTGAAACGCAGCGAGCGTCCTTCGATTTCGGAACTGGAACCGTCCCACTACGGCTTCACCGAGGCCGATCTGGGGCAGGTATACCGCACCCGCACCTTTGCCGCCGTGCCCGAATCCGCCACCCTGCGCGAGATTCTCGAGGCCTGCCGGCAGACCTTCTGCGGCACGGTTGGTGCGGAGTACATGTACCTGTCGGACATCGGCCAGAAGCGTTGGCTGCAGAGCAAACTGGAGCCCATTCGTTCGACGCCGGCCTTTGCCGCCGAGGACAAGAAGCGCTTTCTGCTGCAATTGACCCACGCCGAGACGCTGGAGCGCTACCTGCATACCAAGTATGTCGGTCAGAAGCGCTTTTCGCTCGAAGGCGGCGAGTCTCTGATCCTTGCCATGGATCAACTGATCCGCACCGCGGGCATGGTCGGCGTGCAGGAAATGGTCATCGGCATGGCCCATCGCGGGCGTCTCAACGTGCTGGTCAACACGCTGGGCAAGCAGCCCTCGATGCTGTTCGAGGAGTTCGAAGGCAAGAAGAAGCAGTCGCTTTCGGCGGGTGACGTCAAGTACCACCTCGGCTATTCCTCGGACGTCGGTACCCCGGGCGGCCCGGTTCATCTGACGCTGGCCTTCAACCCGTCTCACCTCGAGATCGTCAACCCGGTCGTTGCCGGATCCGTCTATGCCCGCCAGGTGCGGCGCGGCGCGGATGGAAAGCGCCAGGCGTTGCCGGTGCTGATCCACGGCGACGCCGCCGTCGCCGGCCAGGGGGTTAACCAGGAGATGCTCAACTTCTCCAATACCCGCGGCTATGGTACCGGCGGCACGGTGCATATCGTGGTGAACAACCAGATCGGCTTCACCACATCGGATCTGCGCGACTACCGCTCCTCGCTGTATTGCACCGACATATTCAAGATGATCGAAGCGCCGATCTTCCACGTCAACGGCGACGATCCGGAAGCGGTGGCGCTGGTGACGCAGATTGCAATGGAGTTCCGTCAGGAGTTCAAAAAGGACGTCGTCATCGACATCGTCTGCTTCCGCAAGCTGGGTCACAACGAGCAGGACGAGCCGATGGTGACGCAGCCGCTGATGTACAAAAAGATCGCCCAGCACCCTGGAACCCGCAAGCTGTATGCCGACAAACTTCTGGCGCAGGGCGTGATCGGCGAGGGCGAAGCCGAGCAGATGATCAAGAATTTCCGCGCCGCACTCGACGAGGGGCGGCATCTCATCGACCCCGTCATCAGCGACTATCAAAGCAAGTTTGCCATCGACTGGACGCCCTTCATCAACGTCCCCTACGACGAGAAGTGCGACACCACGGTATCCAAGGCCGAACTGCAGCGCCTGTCGAAGCGCCTGACTGACATTCCCGCCAATTTCACCCTGCATTCGCGGGTGCAAAAGATCATCGACGACCGCAAGCAGATGGGCGAGGGCAGGGCTGCCGTCGACTGGGGCATGGGCGAGAACCTGGCCTATGCCACACTGGTAGCCGCCGGCTTCAACATTCGAGTTTCCGGCGAGGATGTCGGCCGTGGCACCTTCTTCCACCGCCATGCCGCGCTGCATGACCAGAACCGCGAGAAATGGGATGAGGGCATCTACTGGCCGTTGCAGAATATCCAGGAGAAGCAGGGACGTTTCATGTGCTTCGACTCGGTGCTGTCCGAGGAGGCTGTGCTGGCTTTCGAATACGGCTTTGCGACGGCGGCGCCCAATGAACTGGTGGTATGGGAGGCACAGTTCGGCGACTTCGCCAACGGCGCGCAGGTGGTCATTGACCAGTTTCTGTCCTCCGGCGAAGCCAAGTGGGGCCGCGGTTGCGGTCTCGTGCTGCTGTTGCCGCACGGTTACGAAGGGCAGGGCCCGGAGCATTCCTCCGCGCGGCTCGAACGCTACATGCAACTCTCGGCCGAGTTCAACTGGGAAGTCTGCGTACCGTCCAATGCGGCGCAGGTCTATCACATGCTGCGCCGGCAGATGCTGAGAAAGCAGCGCAAGCCGCTGATCGTCATGACGCCGAAATCCTTGCTGCGGCACAAGGACGCCAGCAGTTCCATCGACGAACTGGCCAAGGGCACCTTCCAGACCATCATCGGCGAAATCGACAAGGTCGAGGCGAAGAAGGTGACGCGCATGGTCACCTGTGCCGGCAAGGTCTATTTCGATCTGCTGGCGGCGCGGCGGGCGAAGCAGGTCGACAACGTTGTTCTGGTGCGCGTCGAACAACTCTATCCCTTCGACGATCGCCGGTTGGCGGAAGAGATGAAGAAGTATCCGAACCTCAAGGAGTTGATCTGGTGCCAGGAGGAACCCCTGAATCAGGGCGCCTGGTACGCCAAGCATCACAGACTGACCGAACTCATCAAGAAGGGACAGACCCTCGGCGTGGTTGCGCGTCCCGCCTCGGCGTCTCCCGCCGTCGGCTATGCAGCCAGGCACGCCCAGCAGCAGAAAGAAGTCATCAACGCCGCCCTGGGCATCAAGGAATAATGGAGAAATCATGCTGATCGAAGTCAAAGTTCCCCAACTCTCAGAGTCTGTCGCCGAGGCCACGCTATCGACCTGGCATTTCAAGGAGGGTGACGCCGTCGCCCGCGATCAGAACCTGATCGACATCGAAACCGACAAGGTGGTTCTTGAACTGCCGGCGCCGGATGCCGGCGTGATCGTCAAGATCATCAAGGGCAACGGCGAGTCCGTTGTCGCCGGCGAAGTCATTGCCCATCTCGATACCGAAGCCAAGGGCGCTGCGGCAACTCCGGCGGAGCCCAAGCCGGCTGCGGCAGCAGCGGCGGTCCCGGTTGCGGCTCCCGGCGCAATGCCCGCGGCGCGCAAGATCATGGAGGAAAAAGGCATCTCTGCCAGCGAGGTGAAGGGCAGCGGCCGCGACGGGCGCATTCTCAAGGAAGACGTCAGCGGTGCGGCCAAGGCTGCACCTGCAGCCGCTCCGGTCGCCGTAATGGCACCGTCTGCGGCGGCAAGGCCGGCACTGCCGCAGCCCAACGTAATCAGCGCGGATGCCATCGTCGCCGACCGTCCCGAGCAGCGCGTGCCGATGTCCCGCCTGCGCGCCCGCGTCGCCGAGCGCCTGGTACAGTCCCAGTCCACCAACGCCATCCTGACCACTTTCAACGAGGTCAACATGGCCCCGGTGATGGAAATGCGCAAGAAGTATCAGGAAAAGTTCGAGAAGGAGCACGGCGTCAAGCTCGGCTTCATGTCCTTCTTCGTCAAGGCTGCCGTCGCGGCGCTGAAGAAATATCCCGTTATCAATTCCTCGGTCGATGGCAACGACATCGTCTACCACGGTTATTTCGACATCGGCATTGCCGTCGGCAGCCCGCGTGGCCTGGTGGTGCCAATCCTGCGCGACGCCGACCAGATGAGCCTGGCGCAGATCGAAAAGAAGATCGCCGAGTTCGGCTCCAAGGCCAAGGATGGCAAGCTTTCGCTGGAAGATCTCAGCGGCGGCACCTTCTCCATTTCCAACGGCGGCACCTTCGGCTCGATGCTGTCGACGCCGATCATCAACCCGCCGCAGTCGGCCATCCTCGGTGTGCATGCGACCAAGGATCGCGCTGTGGTGGAAAACGGCCAGATCGTGATCCGTCCGATCAACTATCTCGCCCTGTCCTACGATCACCGCATCATTGACGGACGCGAGGCGGTGCTGGGTCTGGTGACGATGAAGGAAGCGCTCGAAGATCCGGCGCGCCTGCTGCTCGACGTTTAAACCCGTTAGCCACAGAGATCACAGAGGGCACAGAGAGCGGCCCTGCGTGGTTTCTGCGGTCTCTGCGTACTCTGTGGCAAAGAAAGGTTTCTCATGGCAAACAAGCAATTCGACGTAGTCGTCATCGGCGGCGGTCCCGGCGGTTATGTTGCGGCAATCCGTGCCGCGCAGCTGGGTCTGTCAACGGCTTGCATTGAATCGGAGTCTTACGCCGACCCCAAGGGTGAAGTGCGTCTCGGCGGCACCTGCCTCAACGTCGGCTGCATTCCGTCCAAGGCGTTGCTGCAGTCCTCGGAACTGTTCCAGCAGGCCAGTCATTCTTTCGTCATGCACGGCATTTCCACCTCCGGGGTGAAGATGGATGTGGCGACCATGATGAAGCGCAAGGACAACATCGTCGGCCAACTGACCGGCGGCATCAAGGCGCTGTTCAAGAAGAACAAGGTCACCCTGCTCCCCGGCCACGGCAAGTTTGCCGGTCGCGATGATGAGCGTTGGCTGGTCGACGTCAACGGCGCCACCGTCGAGGCGACGCATGTCATCGTTGCCACCGGTTCCAAGGCCAGGCATCTGCCCGGCATCCCCGTCGACAACAAGCTGATTTGCGACAACGTCGGTGCCCTGGCTTTCGATTCGACGCCCAAGCGCCTCGGCGTAATCGGCGCCGGTGTCATCGGCCTCGAACTCGGTTCGGTATGGAAGCGCCTGGGCTCGGAAGTGACGATCCTCGAAGCTCTGCCGGATTTCCTCGGTTCCGCCGATCAGGCCGTGGCCAAGGAGGCCTGGAAGGTATTCACGCAGAAGCAGGGACTCGACATCCAACTCGGGGTGAAGATCATCAAGGTCGAAACCGGCAAGAAGGGCGTCAGCGTCGAGTACGAACTGGGCGACGAAGTCAGGACACTGCAATGCGACCGCCTGATCGTCTCGGTCGGTCGCGTGCCGCATACCGACGGTCTAGGCGCAGAGAATGTCGGCCTCGCTCTCAATCCGCGCGGCTATATCGGCGTCGACGCCAACTGCCGCACCAACCTGCCGAATGTATGGGCCGTCGGTGACGTCGTTCCCGGCCCGATGCTGGCGCACAAGAGCATGGAAGAAGGTGTCATGGTGGCGGAATGCATCGCGGGACAGAAGGGCCACGTCAACCTGGACACCGTGCCCTGGGTCATCTACACCCATCCTGAGATCGCCTGGGTGGGCAAGAGCGAGCAGCAATTGAAGAACGAAGGCGTCGAGTATCGCGTCGGCCAGATTCCGTTTGCCGCCAACGGTCGCGCACTGGGGCAGGGCGACACCACCGGCTTCGTCAAGATGATCGCCTGCGCCAGAACGGATCGCATTCTCGGCGTCCATGTCATCGGCAACAATGCTTCGGAGTTGATTGCCGAAGCCGTCGTGGCGATGGAGTTCAATGCCTCGTCGGAAGACATCGCCCGCATCTGCCACGCCCATCCGACGCTCTCGGAAGCGATGCATGAGGCCTCGCTGGCAGTGGACAAGCGCGCACTGCACTTCTAAGGTTGTCATCTGTTCCTGCAGGGCGGCCGGGCCAACCCGGCCGCCCTTCTTGTTGATGCCCCACAAAATCCTCAAAGTTCCCAAGGACGGCATGATCGAAGGCTTCAATGCCGCGCTGGCTGTGCGCGGCATTGAGGCCGATCCTGCACAGCAGATCGCCGCCCGGCGACTGCAGAAGTTCTATGACGAACTGCTGGCGTTCAAGGCGGCGCGGCGCGGCCGCTTGAGAAAGCTGCTGGCGCGGCCCGATTTGCCGCGCGGCGTCTGGTTCTGGGGCGGAGTCGGGCGCGGCAAGAGTTTCCTGATGGACTGCTTCTTTGCGGCAGTTCCCTACAAGCGCAAGCGCAGAGTGCATTTCCACGCCTTCATGCGAGAAGTCCACGAATCGCTGCGCACGTACCGCAAGGAACCCGATCCTCTGGCCAAGGTCGCGGCCCGCATCGCCGGGCAGACGCGACTGATGTGTTTCGACGAGTTTCACGTTTCCGACATCGCCGATGCCATGATGCTGGGCCGCCTGATGCAGGCCCTGTTCGATGCCGGCGTACTGCTCTGCATTACCTCCAACTATCCACCGCAAGGCTTGTATCCGAACGGCCTGCAGCGCGAACTGTTTCTGCCGACCATAGCGCTGCTGCAGCAGACGCTGGATGTGATCGAGATCGATGCCGGCATCGACTATCGACTGCGCGCCTTGGAGCAGGCCCGGGTCTTTCTGACCACCGGCGACGCCGCAGCCGGCGCTGTCATCGAGCGCACCTTCGAGCAGATCGCCGGCGGCCACGGCCACACCCTGCCGGTCACGGTGCTCGGTCGTTCGCTGCCGGTAGTGCATCGCGCGCCCGGTGTGATCTGGTTCGATTTCGCCACGCTGTGCGGCGGTCCGCGCTCGCAGAACGACTATCTCTGGCTGGCGAACCGCCATCACACCCTGTTTGTTTCCGGGGTGCCGAAAATGAATGCCGGCATGGCCAGCGAAGCGCGGCGTTTCACCTGGCTGGTCGACGTGCTCTATGATCACCGCGTCAAGCTCATCATCGGCGCCGCATGTGCGGCCGAAGATCTCTACACGCAGGGTGTCCAGGCCGTCGAATTCCGACGTACCGTCAGTCGGCTGATCGAGATGCGCTCCCTCGAATACCTCGCCAGCCCGCACCGGCACGAGGATGTTCTGGCGATTGAAGAGGCCGCCGGCAGCAGTTGATTTCTTCGTCGCGGACTCGGTTAGAATGAATCGAGTTCGCCGCAGAAGGAGAACCGCATGCTGCATCAGGGGGAGTTGGCGCCGGCGTTTTCGCTGCCCGACGCCGATATGGAATTGTTCGATTTTGCTTCGCTGCGCGGCCGTCAGAACGCCGTGCTGTTTTTCTATCCGCGCGACGGTACGCCCTATTGCACGCTGGAGGCGGCCGATTTCTCGGATCACGAAAACGAATTCGCCCGGCTCGATTGCGTCATCCTCGGTGTCTCGCGTGACGATTGTCTTTCTCACGCGGACTTTCGCGACAAGCACGGCCTGTCGGTGCGGCTGTTGTCGGATGAGGAAGGCGATGTTTGTCGCAAGTTCGGCGTGTCCCAGTTTCGCGAACGGGACGGCCACAAGAAGCTCTGTGTAATACGCTCGACGTTCGTCGTCGACAAGGAAGGCATAGTGCGTCACGCCCTCTACGATGTGCATCCGAAAGGGCATGCCGCCGAGGTCTATCAACTGGTAAAAGGCCTCAACGGCAAAGGAAGGCAACATGCTCATCGCTAGAAACACCGTCGTCACCCTCAAGTACAGCGTCAAGGATACAGACGGTTCGTCCGTCGACGAAGGCGGGGCACCGCTGGTCTATTTGCACGGTGGCTACGGTGGCATTTTCGATCGCATTGAAGAAGAGCTCCAGGGCAAGACCGAGGGCGACGTCCTGGAAGTGAAACTGGAACCCGAAGATGCCTTCGGTGAATACGACGCCGACCTGGTCGCCATCGAGTCGCGCAAGTTGTTTCCGGAAAATATCGAAGTCGGCATGCAGTTCGAACGCGGCAGCGAGGATGGCGAAGACGATGATGCGCTGTTCACCATTACCGACATCGCCGACGACAAGGTGGTGGTCGACGGCAACCATCCGCTCGCCGGCATTGCGCTGCTGTTTTCCTGCACCGTGACCGGCGTGCGCGCCGCGACTGCCGAAGAAATTGCTCACGGCCATACCCATGGCGAGCACGGGCATCACCACTGAACCGGCGTAACGGGGGCCAAGGATGGCGAAGGAGCCACCGCCCCCTCTGCCGTCAGCCATGTCCGCTGCCGATCTTTCCGCCGCGGTGAAATGGCCCGAACTTGCCACCTGCTACGACTGGCTTTCCCTCGACCGCCGCGGATGCTGGCGACTGAAGGGGCAAATCGTCAGCCATGCCGGCCTGATCAATTACATCAACCGCCACTATGGCGCCGGTGATTCGGGCAACTGGATTTTGCGGAACGGCGCGCAGACGGTATTCGTCTCGCTCGAATACACGCCTATGGTCTTGCGGCTGGAGGTCGATGAGCGGCTGACAGCCCATACCGGTACAGCCGCAGACCCCGTCAGCGGGGTCTATCTCGATGAAGAAGGCAATGCCCTGCTGCATACCGCTCTCGGCATCGGGCTCCTCGACGACAGGGATCTTCCCCGCTTTGCCGATGCGTTCCGCGATGCCTCTGGAGAAGCGGCGGGGGAGGGCGCTTTGCTGGCTGCGATGAACGGCCGCGAGGGTGTGTTCTGGCGAGGCTTGCCGGTACAGGCCATCAAGCGCAGCGAGGTAGCGCTGCGCTTCCGGTTTCAGCCGGATCCCGCGGCATAAGCGGGCAGTACGCTGCCCGTTCTCTCTGCGGCTGTGCCGCACTGAATCTTTTTCACCACAAATGAATTAGACAGTCCATAAATTGATTGACAATAATAACTGGACAGTCCAATAATGGCTTGTGGAGTAAATATGCGGCGCGATACGGAGCCTGGTGAGCATGATTTCAAGCAAGATATTACTTGAAAAAACAGGTATATCAAGAGCAACATTAAACAATTACATCAAGAGTGGGCTGGTCGCGCGCCCGCTCGTCATGAACCCGGGGAGCGAGGGTGACGGACCCCGCCAACTGGGCTACTTTCCGGACATGGTAGAAGACCGGATTAGACAGATTAGACAGCTAAAGAGAGAGGGCTTGAGCATGGTCGAGATCGTTTCCCGATTCGTTTCAAAGCCGGCCGCCGGCGAGCCGGAGTTTTCCTCCGGCGCGCTGAAGACCGGGCCCGTCCTGGCGCACACCGAACCGTGCCTGGCCGATCGCTCCCTGGCTCTGCAGGGCGGCGGTTTGCAATTGACGGTCGATGAACTGGCGCATCCGGCCTACATGCTGAACTACAACTTCGAACTGATCTGGTTCAACGCCGCCGCGCAGAAGGCCGTATTCGGCGGTATCGAGACGCTTCCCGCAACCAGTGCCGAGCGCAACCTGTTCCGCCTGATTTCCGGCCAGGCCGACAGCGAGGCGACCGAGAAACTGATGCGCTTCCACGTCCGGCTGGCCAAGGCCCGGATTCCGGCCAGCCACTTCGCCACGCTATGCCAGGGTGTCGCCGCTCCGCTTGCGGCACATCTCCAGGAGTTGTTCGCCGATGCCCCGGTCGATGCCCCGCGACAAATGCTCCACGTGCCATTGATGCTGCCGGACGTGGCGGAAAACGGCGGCTTGCGCGAACACACTGCCTACGCCTCTTTTTTCCGCGAGGGCGTGTTCATTGTCGACGTCCCCGAAGGCAGCGACTCGGACTCTTTGCTGGACTTCCTGGCGCGCCGCGACGAAGTGATCCGTGGCCTGCTAAAGCGCCGCCTGCCGGTATTGACCCACCTCGCCGTGATGGTGGCGGACCTGCAAGGCTCGGTGCGGATATGTTCCGAAATGCCGCCCGAGGAGTACTTCGAACTCATCAATGAAATCTGGGCCGCGATGGGACCCATATTCAGGCGCTATCACGGTACCTATGCCAAGCACGTCGGCGACGGCATGGTCTATTACTTTTTCCCCCAACCGGACAGCAATTACCTCTCGAACGCTCTGCTTTGCGCGCAGGAAGCCCGCCGCGAAATGCAAAGGATCAGCAAGGCGTGGCAGATACGCAAGAACTGGCTCAACGAGCTCTACCTCAATACCGGCATCACCGAGGGGCAGGAGTGGCTGGGCACCTTCCAGTCGAGTACCAGCGTCGAACTCGTGGTGCTGGGCGACACCATCAACCAGGCCGCGCGCATTTCCGACTTCGCCCGCCATGGAACCATCTGGGCCACCAAGAGCCTGGTGGGGAAGCTGAGCAGCGAAGAGCGGGCACGCTTGCGCTACGGAGTGCAACGGCGCAGCCACGACGGTCGCGACATCTTTGTTGCATCGAGTTTTTCCACCGTCTCGGCCCTCATCGAAGGCGACAGCACCCGCGCCGCCAAGCTCAACGACATTTCGACCCTGCCGATCACCGAAGTGGTGGAAATACAGGAAGCGGCATAGCGCCGGCCGTTGCTGCCGGCTGACTGCGAGCCCCGTGCCGGCACGCAGCGACGCCAAGGCGCGAAATAGTTTGGCGCCGGGTGCAGAGAGCCCGGGGACCAACGATAATTGCGCATGCCCGAAGACGCCCCGAACCCGCCTGCAAGCCCGCGCCGCCTGTCGCCCCTGAAGGGTCTGTGGCCCTTCCTGAGGCCGTACCGGAGCAGGATTGCGCTGGCCTTTGTGCTGCTGTGCCTGGGTTCGGCGACCATCCTGCTGGTGCCGCTGGCATTTCGCGACCTGATCGATTTCGGTTTCGGCGAACGCGAGCAGCCCTCCGGCGGCCTGCTCGGCGCACTGAGCCTGAACGGGCATTTCATCGCACTGTTCGCACTGGCGTGCTTCTGGGCGCTGGCCGTGGCGGCGCGCTACTACACGGTGTCGTGGGTTGGCGAGCGGGTGACGGCCGACCTGCGCAGCGCCGTTTATGCGCGTGTCCTGGCGCAGTCGCCGCAGTTCTTCGAGACATTGCAGACGGGCGAAGTGCTGTCGCGGCTGACCGGCGACACGACGCTGATCCAGACCGTGGTCGGCAGTTCGATTTCGATGGGCCTGCGCAGCCTGTTCCAGTTCATCGGCGGCATGGTCATGCTGGCCGTCACCAGCGTCTATCTGTTTTCGCTGAACCTCGGCCTCATGGCCTTGCTGATCCTGCCCATCATCGCCATCGGCCGCAAGGTCAAGAAACTCTCCCGTGAATCGCAGGACAAGATCGCCGACGCCTCCGCCCTGGCCGGCGAAATCCTCAACGCCATGCCGACGGTGCAGGCCTACACGCAGGAACGGCACGAGACCAGTCGCTTCGACGAGCGCACGCAACTGAGCTTCGTCACCGCCATCAGGCGCACACGGGTGCGCGCCGCGCTGACGGTGCTGATCATCAGCGCCGTGATGGGCACCATCATCTTCGTGCTGTGGATCGGCGCGCGCCAGGTCCATGACGGCGTTCTGACCGGGGGGCAACTCACCTCCTTCGTCCTCTACGCGGCGCTGGTGGCCGGCGGCGTCGGCACCATGGCGGAAGTCTGGGGCGACGTCATGCGCGCGGCCGGCGCGACCGAGCGGCTGCTTGATCTACTGCACGCCGAATCCGCCATCCGCGAGGTGGCGACGCCGCAGACGCCGGCGCATCCGGCGCAGGCGGCGATCAGCTTCGATCACGTCTGCTTCAGCTACCCGGCGCGTCCGCAAACCCCGGCGCTGGACGACATCTGCCTCGAGATCGCGCCGGGCGAGAGCGTCGCCCTGGTCGGGCCGTCAGGCGCCGGCAAGACCAGCCTGTTCCAGTTGCTGCTGCGCTACTACGAGGTCTCGGCCGGCAGCATCCGCCTCAACGGCCAGGACCTGCGGCAACTGAGTCTGCACGACCTGCGCGGCGGCATCGCCATCGTGCCGCAGGACCCGGTGATCTTTTCCGCCAACGCCCTGGAGAACATCCGCTACGGGCGGTCCACGGCGAGCGATGCCGAGGTGATGCAGGCGGCGGGGGCGGCTCTGGTGGACGAGTTCATCGATCGCCTGCCCGAGGGCTATCAGACTTTTCTCGGTGAGCGCGGCACCCGTCTTTCCGGCGGCCAGCGCCAGCGCATCGCCATTGCCCGGGCGATCCTCAAGGGCGCGCCCCTGCTGCTGCTCGACGAAGCCACCAGCGCCCTCGATGCGGAATCCGAAATCCTGGTGCAGAAGGGCCTCAACGCGGCAATGGAAGGGCGCACCACGCTGATCATTGCCCACCGCCTGGCAACGGTGCAGAATGCCGACCGCATCATCGTCATGGAGCGCGGACGCATCGTCGAGACCGGCACCCCGGAGGACTTGCGCAAGCAGGGCGGCCTCTACGCGCGGCTGGCGACACTGCAACTCGAGCTTTGACGCCGGCGGCGGCCGGAAAAATATATTTCACAATGCGCGGTATCGCCGAAAAACCATGGCCAGCCTCAATATCGACTTTTAGATATATGTCTTAAGGCATATCCGGAAGGTGGTATTCGGCGAGGACCGCTTGAACTGCCTGGCCTGACGATGCTACCGTAATGGCACTTATTCCAGTGCGGGTATTCGGCGTAGCCGGAAAACGCAGGTGGCAGCGCCGCGATCCATCCGCCAAACGCGTGAGGATCAAGGCTGCTGCCAAGTCAGGATGGATGACCCGCTCATAGCTCTGGTGGCCGGACCGGAAAGCGATGGTGCTTGCGGCGACTCCAGACCAAAACCCGACGCTCCGAAGGATCTGCCCGGAGCGGACACCGGACTCATCGGCCTGGTGATGCTTGCCAGATTCCACAACATCGCGGCAGATGCCGATCAACTCGCGCACGATTTCCGTGAGTCCGGCCGTGACCTGACCGTACCGCAGATCCTGCTCGCCGCCAAACAGCTCGGTCTCAGGGCGCGCCACGTTCGCACCGACCTTTCCCGTCTGCCGCAGACACCGCTGCCGGCGCTGGCTGTCGACACGGCGGGCCGCTTCATCGTCGTCGCCCGGATCGACGGTGACCGCATCCTGATCCACGATCCGTGCGTCGAGCGTCCGCAAATCCTGTCCGC